>JAUSMW010000267.1 GCA_030645815.1 Candidatus Saccharimonadota bacterium | reverse complement strand
AGATATTTTGGCGTTTTTACCACGTGTGACAGATTCGTGATGAGTCAGTGTTGATGCTGGGAAATAGAGAGTTCTATATCCTTTATCCCAACCACGAATACAGAGGTCCATGTCTTCAAATGCAAACTGGAAGTTATCATCAAAAATACCGACTTTGTTTATAAAATCACGTTTAATATACATACAAGCGCCAGTTGTCCCTATACAATACTGCGGGATATTTGCCGGACCGTAGTTTTCTTCTTGGAAACGGTAATAATGATCGAAAAATTCAGGTACGTCGGTATTACGATGAGAACCAGCACTTTGGATTCTACCGTCTGGATATAGTAGTTTTGGCCCAACGATACCAGTGTCGACACCAAAGTGGTACGCACCATACTGCAACGCTTCTAGCCAACCAGGATGTGCAACGATGTCGCTATTTAGCAGTACTACATCTTGTTTTTTGTGTGATGCTTCAAAACCTGAGTTAACGGCTTTGGCGAAACCACCGTTTTCTTTGCGAAAAAGTATAGTTACTTGCTCATTTTCTAGTTTTTTCAACTTTTTGCTGTGCGCAGGCTGACAATAATCATCAACAACAATTACTTTTGTATACTCCGTGTCGGTTGTTGCTTTGATGCTTTCTAGGCATGGAACCAGTACATCTAGGTCGTTGTAACTAGGTATTACAATAGTTACCTTTCGTTTGTGTACTTTGTGCCAAGCATCTATCATCGGCTTGTCCACACCGCTAATAAGACCATTTGGAAACGCAAGGTTATTGCCTATTCTTTTATCAATTGATATAAATTCGTTTTTTACTTTCTTTGCAAAACCGACAGGACCATGTTTGCGAACCTGACGCACCATTGCAGCGCTGAGTTCTAGTGGGTTTTTCTCATGATACTTTAAGTCACCACGTAAAGCTTTCTTTACGCCTTTTTTTGAAACTCTGTATATAATTTTGGCTTTTCTCATAGATTAGACTCAGAATATTATACCATAGCCTCTAGGGTGTAATGTGGATTTAAAGACAAAAAATACTCCGACTAAACATGTATACTACTAGTAGTTATATATGAAAAAAATAGTAATAGATGCACGGATAATTAACAGCTCTACTGGCCGATATGTTGAGCGTTTGCTGACATATCTACAAAAGATTGATACAACAAACCAATATATAGTTTTAGTGCCCAAGAAAGACTTTGATTACTGGAAACCAACTAATAACAACTTTTCGGTTCAAGAATGTAACTATAAAAACTACTCGTTTGGTGAGCAGTTCGGTTTTGCGATGCAACTGTACAAATTAAAGGCGGATTTGGTGCATTTTTGTATGCCGCAACAACCTATACTGTACTTGAAGCCTCACGTGACTAATGTGCATGATTTAACACTACTAAAAACCTATAACTCAGATAAAAACTGGTTAATTTATCATATTAAACAAGTTATTGGTCGTGGTGTTTTTTGGATAATTGGGCGAACATCGAAAAAAATAATAGCAATCTCGGAAAATACAAAAAATGAGTATGTAAAATTTGCGGGTATTAATAAGAATAAAGTTGCCGTTACCTATCTAGCTACGGATACTGCAGCTGAGACGCCAAAGAAAATAGATTTGCCATACAAAAAATTTATCATGTATGTCGGCTCACAAAGTGATTACAAAAATATCAAGCGGTTAGTATTGGCGCATCAAGAGTTATTGAAAACTCGACCAGAATTAGGATTAGTGTTGGTTGGTGGTTTGAACGATATAGCTAGGATAAACAAAGCTTGGGTAGAAAAAAATAATTATAAAAATGTGTATTTTGCTGGTTTTGTCCCTGATGAACAATTAGATTGGATATATAAACATACTGAGGTGTATGTATTTCCTAGTCTCATGGAAGGCTTTGGTCTACCACCACTAGAGGCTATGGCACAGGGTGCACCAGTGGTGAGCTCGAACGCAACATGTCTACCAGAAATAAACGGTGACGCTGCCCACTACTTTGACCCTGAAAGCGTCGATGATATGGCTAGCAAAATTGATGACGTATTGTCAGACGAAAAACTACGTAGTGATTTAATAACGAAGGGTTATCGACAAGTCAAAAAATATTCATGGACAAAAACGGCTGAACAAACCTTGGATGTCTACAAAAAGGCCTTATCGAACAATAAATAGCTTTAGCGTATTTCGTGCAGATTGATTAACACTATTGATTGTTTGTCGCCCATTTTCCCAGTACCAATTAGAGTTGCTATACAAAATATACGTAGCAATACCACCACCTTGTGATAGTAATAATAGACATACAACTAGAAATGCAGCTTGGTAGCGCATGCGTTTCAAGATGTGCCTAAACGCCAATCCTACAATAGCTAGCATCGGTATCATCAATGGTATAAAGTATCTGCCCTGTGCGGCCGTACCGGCGCCTATGTGCAGATAGTCAGTATAGTTGCGAACCCATAGGCTCGTCGCATAAATCAACACCGTCAATGCAACCATATAGCGCAATTTGCGATTTGGTAGTTTGCGCCACGTAAGTGCCAAGACTATTACCGAAACTACTAATATAGCCCAACTACCCGCTCGTAGTATTGGTGCCCCGGCAGAGGCTTGCATTTTGGTAGGTAAATATCTAATTTGTGGTGATTGTCCGGGTGGATACACAAAAGCCGCAGTCACCGTATAGTCACCATAAATGTGTGGCGCCCAGTATGTTGCTGTATATACCAGTGGATTGTCGCGTTTTAGACCTATCATATCGTTGTTTTGCTTCCACTTATTGTCCCGACGCCAAACTGTGTATTGTACGCACTCTTCATCACTATGTATACGGTCGCATTTTGGTTCAATAGCATGGTATTGGACTATATTTACCCCATAACGTTCGGTGAACAGGCCGATTCCTATGAATAGTAACAGCAAGCTCAGAATCAGCGGAAGTTTTGGAAGTTTTTTGAACTGTACAAATAATTTTTTGAACATTTTTGAACCACTTTTACGCCACAGCACAATAAATACAAATAATACATTTGCAAAAGCTATCGGCAAAATGGTGAATTTTACCAACGATGCTAGGCTCGAAGTCGATAGCAATAAAATTATCCACAAGGCTTGTTTATCGGTCTTTTCAACAGCCCGCAGCGCCAGATAAAATATCAGAGCAATCATCAAAAATGCCAATGAGTCGTAATTAATCTGACTATATGCAAATGGAACCAGCGGAATCAGTGTGAAAAATCCGATAGCTAGGTGCGTCAGGCTTTTTGTCAGCCCTGCTCGCAGCAAAAATGCACGAAATACGAATAACCCCGCGATAACAAACCCGATACATATTAAACGCATGGCAATAACTGTTGTTTGTAGGTCATGTGTAAAGTGAGTTATCAGAGAATACGGAACACTCATAATATAGTGAAATAAATACGAACCGTATCTGGTGATATCACCATGAAATGCTGCTTCTGGTGGCTGGACTTGTATAAACGGCGAAATTTGTCGTGAATAAATATCAATAATACCTAGGTGGTATTCTTCGTCAAATAGCATAGGGTAAATACCAGAAAATGCTATCCAGATAGTTTGTAATAAAAAGAAAATAACGATTAATCCAAAGAACCAGTTGCTACCAAATACTTTCGCCAGTAGTGTGGTTTTGGATTGACTAGATTTCTTTGATTTCATAGTTTATTTTTTGCTGATTACAATATGTCTGTCGCGACCTTCACCTTCGGACATAGTTTGTAAATCAGGATATTCACTAACTGCCTGGTGTACGACTCGCCTATCGGCTGCGTTCATAGGTTCTAGGGCTTTTGGTTCGCCGGTACTTTGTATTGTATCGAGCGTTTCTTTGATTTTGCTTACTAGACGGTCAGCTCGCTGCGCCTTGTAATCAGCAATGTCGATATTTATTCGATGCAGTTCGGCATCGTGATTACGCAAAGTTGTGGAGACTAAAAACTGCAAACTACGTAGCGTATCACCGTTGTGACCAATTAAAAATCCATTGAGGTGTGTGCTAGGAACCTTTAGCTCGATGACATCCTCATCAGCAGAAGCTTTGACATCGATATTTAGTCCAAAGAAAGATAATGTGTCCTCTAGATACTTTTTGGCGTAGCTAATTGATCCTTCTCTGTCCATTTCCTACCTCTTCTTTCTATTCTTTTTTGACTTTTTAGAGGATTTGATAGATTTCCTGGTGACAACAGTAGCTTCCTTTATGGCTTTAGGATTTTTCTTGCTAGTTTTTTGGTCAGCTATAACTTCTAGTTCTTCTTCGTCGCGGCGTAGTACCAAATATTGTTGCAATACAGCAACGATACTAGACGTCGCATAGTACAGTACCACCGCACCCGGTAGATATAGTGCGAAAACTAGTAGTAGTAGCGGCATGAATGTTGCCATTTTGCTACTCATAGCGGCACTGATTTCTGATTGATCAGCTTCTTTACCACTAGATGCGTCTTTTAGGATGTCACGAAGTTTCTTTTTCGAACTATCATTTGGCATCAGCTGCTTGGTTTGGATATATTGGAACGCTGCAGCAATAAGTGCCAAGATAACTAGCGGAATATGAATAGAGCCACCACCCAATGCTGTCTGAGTTAGGTTAATAAAACCTAGTAAAGTCTCGTTGAAATGGTGGTCGCCTGTAATTATTTGTTGGACTTGAGGTAATTGTTTTGTGAACTCATATAATTGACCTTCAATCTGGTCTTTGTGTTGAGTGATAATAGTTATCACATGGTATATACCAATAAAGATTGGTAGTTGGATGATGAGCACACCAATAGAGCTAAATGGTTTAATACCACGCTCGCGGTACAGCTCCATCATTAGTTGAGCTTCTAGTTGTTTGTTGCCTTTGGTGCGGGCTTTTATTTTTTTTAGCTCTGGCTGAACCTTGCGCATTAGTTTGGTTTGGTGCAATTGTTTTTTAATGAGCGGCCACAATGCCAAACGCACCAAAATCGTAAAGATTATAATGCTGAGCCCAAAATCACCCACTATACCGTAAATTATTAGCAACGCGTTAAAAATTGGCTGCACGATCAAAACATTAATTATATCCATCTAGTAAAAGTCTCCCTGTCTTTTAGACTATTTTAACTGATTAGCTTTTCTTTTACTAGCAGCTCGACTAGCAGTTTTTTGAGCTGTGCTGGTTCGATATCTACCAGCTCTGGAGTAAACACAGTGATGATGAAGTCGTAAGGGTTTTTGATACTATCCATCTCTAGTCGAATGATTTCGTATATTCGTCGGCGAATGCGGTTTCTTTTGACTGCCGATTTGTGTACTTTTTTGCTGACTACTATGGCAAAGCGTGAATGTGTACGGTTTTTGTTTTCAATATAATACAATCCAAAATCGCGGCTACGTGACTTTGTGCCATGTTGATATAGATAGCGCAAACTACCATGACCGTGAAAACGATTTCGGTGAGATAACATACAGGTATTATAGCGCTTAGACGCTTAGTTTGGCGCGTTGTTTCAGGCGACGAGCTTTTAGGACTAGGCGTCCTGCTTTTGTTGACATACGAGCGCGGAACCCGTGTTTACGGGCACGTCGACGTGTTTTTGGTTGATGAGTTCTCTTTGGCATATCCGAACAACTGTATCACAAAACAGAGATAAATCAAAATTTTCTTGCATAAATAACGGTTTTATTTAGCGGTTAATGTTTGTTTTACACATATTTAGATATAGTTTCCACAGTTTTTAAAGTGTTTACTAGTCAATGTGTAAAACTCTACCTCAAGTGATGGTGTGTGAGATTCCGTAACGCTTTTGGTTGTGGAAAACCTATATGTTGGTTTATAGTTATAGATAAGTTTTAAAGAGTTTGAGGAGAAAAGTGAACCAAGTTTTATGGCAAACAGTGCTAGGTGAGATAGAGGTCTCGGTTTCAAAGGCAGCATTTGCAGCGTGGTTTAAAGAAACTGAGCTAAATAATGACTCTACCGACGAAGAGTTGATCATCGGCGTTAAAAATATCTTTACAAAGCAACAACTAGAAACAAAATTTGATGGTCAGATACGGCAAATACTGGCAAAAAATAGTGTTCACCCACGCTCTATTGTCTATAAAATAAACTCTGACAAAAAACCATCTCGTAGTCACGACCCTGTTGTAAATGATTTTCGCAGCGCAAAATCAATCACAACAAATACCCAGGAACAGGCTGAAAATAAGTTTAATCCAAAATACACCCTAGATTCTTTTGTAGTTGGTAGCAATAATGATTTGGCATATACCGTAGCTCAGGCGATTGTCGAAAAGCCGGGCGAGCGGTATAACCCTATGTTTGTCTACGGTAGTGTTGGTCTAGGTAAAACTCACCTCATACAAGCAATTGGTAGCGAGTTGCAAAAACAAAAACCAGAACTAAATGTCCACTACACCACTACCGAGGCGTTTATTGGAAAATTCATGTCGTATCTACGTAGTAAAAACAAACGTGATAACTTTTCTGACCGCTACAAAAATATTGATGTGTTGATAATGGATGATATTCAATTTATCGCTGGTAAAGAAACAACCGAAGAGGCTTTTTTCCATATCTTTAATTATCTACACCAAAACAACAAGCAAATATTGATTAGTTCTGACAAACCACCAAAGCGAATTTCTAGCCTAACAGACCGTCTACGTAGTCGTTTGGAGTGGGGTATGGCAATTGATATTCATATGCCTGATTTCGAGACACGCTGCGCGATATTACAAAGCAAAGCCCTGCAAGCTGGATTTGAATTAGAACCAGATACAATAGAATTTATCGCTAGTAATATAAAAACAAATGTCCGTGAACTTGAAGGCGCCTTGAACCAGTTATTAGCATTTTGTGAAATGCGTGGAATCAGCCCAGATAAGCAAATTGCCGAGGGAATAATTGGTAATGTATCTCGTGCACGACCAAAACACCTCACACCAAAGCAAATTGTTAGTAAGGTCGCTTACCACTTTAATGTAGATGTAAACGATATTCTGAGCCCAAAACGCGATAGAAATATCATGATTCCGCGTCAGATTGCTATGTATTTGATGCGTAGCGAGCTACACACGAGCTTTCCGTCTATTGCACGTGAGTTAGGTCGTAAAGACCACACAACAGCTATACATTCAGTTGAAAAGATTACAAAAGCAATTAAATTAGATTATACAATTCGTGAAAATGTAGCAGACATTCGGGAGAAATTATATGTATAGGGGTTGTGTAAATGTATTGGAAAATATACGTAAAAAAACTAGTAAAAACTACCAAAATTTGTTTATAAAAAGTTTATTTATGAAAAAAGAAGAAGTTTTACAAGATACTTTACGTAGTTTATTCACTATAAATACACAGGTTAATTTTACTTTTTCAAATCAGTTAAATAGTGCTTTTTACACACAATCCACACCTACTACTATCACTACTAATTATATAAATAAAGATATAAGGAAAAGTCTATGAAACTCACAGTCACACAAGAAAACTTAAACAAAGCACTCTCTATTGTTTCACGTATTGCAGGTAGTAGAACTCCTCTACCAATCTTAAATAATATCCTCATAAAAACTGAAAATAACAGATTACTACTAGCTGCAACAAACCTAGAAATTGCTATTACCGTTTTTATAGGTACAAAGATAGAAAAAGAAGGCTCTCTCACTATTCCAGCAAAGTTGATTAGTGAATTTGTCAATAACCTACCGAAGAATAATATTGAAATTGAAAATAAAAATCTACATATCAACATAAAATCTGGTATGTATGAATCAACAATCAACGGCCTACCAGCTGATGAATTCCCCAACCTACCAGAGATTAATGAAAAGAAAGCAGTAGTATTTAAAATACCAACAAATGTAATCAAAAAAGCAATTTCTCAGACAGTTGTTGCTGCAAGTCACGACACAACCCGCCCAATGCTAACTGGCGCATATTTACATACTTACAAAAACGAATTATATATAACCGCAACAGATGGGTACCGCCTAGCAGAACGGCAAATAACCGGTATAAAAATAAAGAGCGAAGTAGATGCTATTGTACCCGTTTCCTCACTACAGGAAGTCGTACGTATAATTCCTGATGACCAAGGCGAAGTAGAAATTTTAATAGATGAAAATCAAGTAAGATTCCGTGTAAATGACATTGAGTTAACTAGTAAATTGATTGATGCCACATATGTTGATTATCGCCAATTAATCCCAGGTTCTTTAGATATTAATGTGACTATTAATAAAGAAGAATTTACTAGAATCACAAAAGTTGCCAGTCTATTTGCTCGTGAAAGTGCCGGAGGAATAACTATCAAAACAGACCCTGATAAGAAAACGGTTTCTATACACTCTGTAGCCTCTCAATTAGGTGAAAATACATCTAGCGCAACTGCAGATGAAGTAGTTGGTGAAGGTTCTATAACACTCAACTCTAGATACCTACTAGAAGCATTAAACTCTGTTGATGGTGAAAATGTAGAGTTTGGTTTCAACGGTAAACTATCCCCTAGTGTTCTATCAAACGCCGACGAGACTAACTCGAATTATCAGCATATTATTATGCCTCTGAAGAGCTAGGTTACAATGATATCCAATATTAAATTGACTAATTTTCGGTCATATAAATCAGCTAGTTTTGATTTTTCAGAAAAGACCAATATCATACTAGGTAAAAACGGGGCTGGAAAAACCAATATACTAGAAGCTATATTATTTTTGGCATCTGGTAAATCATATCGTGCGAGTGATAGGGATTTAATAAAATACAGCGAAAATACAGCATCATTAATTGGTAAATTTGACGAACGAGAACGAAACGTAAAATTTAACATAGATAAAGAAAAAAACTACGTCATCAACAACTCAAAATACAAACGTATGCAATTCACACACACCATACCAGTCGTGTTATTTGAACCAGAGTTTATGCAAATTATAGCTCGTGGACCAGATACGCGTAGGGATTATTTCGACTCATTATTATCTAGAATAAACCCTACATTCCAAACTAATTTAAATAAATATAAACGTTCACTGGCGCAAAGAAATAATCTGTTAAAATCCAGAAATTTTTCGAGTGAGGAAATGTTTGTGTGGAATATAAAACTAAGTGAACTAGGTGGAATAATAGTTTCTAACAGACTAGAATTAATCGAAAAAATAAACCAAACAATTAGTGATATGTATAGTGAATTGGCGTCAAAAAAGCACCAAATAAAAGTAGAATATATTAGTAAAATTAATGCCCAAAATTACACCAATAATCTATTAAAAGGCTTAGAAAAAAACCTACAATTAGATAAGGAAACAGGCTTTACATCACTTGGCCCGCATCGTGATGATTTTGAGTTTGTGATTAGTGGTAAGAGCGCTAATATATCTGCGTCTCGCGGTGAAAATAGAACCCTACTGCTAGCTATGAAAATAATAGAAACAAAACTAATCAAACACGCTAGAGACATCGCACCAATCCTATTACTGGACGATGTCTTTTCTGAACTAGACGAAGAACGACAAGGTAAATTAATAGAATTTCTATATGATAATCAAGTAATCATAACGACAACCACTATCACACCACTAATGAAAGGTGTGAGTGGAAAGATTATTGAAATCTAGGGAAAGTAAACTTTACTATTTGGGTCTGTGTACTTTTGGACAAACATAGTATTTTGGACATTATTTACATCACGCAGTACATCTACAGGTATATTTGGATAATCTTTTGAACTCAATATAATATTTGGTGGACTAGTTACTAGTCGCCACGTATCACCCTTCTTTTCCATAACTAACCTCAGGGTGTCGTAGTTAAATACATCATTACCACTATATTGTAGTGTTGTGCCGTACCACTGACCTTTTTTATATAACTTACCTTTTTGTATATTATAATCACTCATATTTTTATATTTTGCGTTCAAAATTATTTTTATGTCTTCAAAATTATCTTCTAAAATAGATGATAGTCTACTATTAGAATAATCTGGGTCTAATGATATAAATACAGGTTTTTCATTTAGGTTAATATTTTCATAGTCACTAGCGTAACCATCAATACCTGTATATTTCAGTAAATAAGAACCTTTCATAAGAGTTATTTTTTCGCCAGATTTTTTGTATACAGTTTCTTTTCCAAGACTTTTTGAGCCTTGACCGATTTTTTGTATAGTCACTTTTGATATATTTTTATATTTAACAGAGACAGTTTGTTGAGAGTTTATATAACCAAAAATAGATACAACTAGGCCAATAACAAAAAAGATGATTAATAAAAATGATATATTTCTTTTATTTACTATAGTGTCATTTTCCATATTAATTTCCTCTATCACTTAGTGGATTTTTAAAATCATCAAAACGAATACTCAAATCTGTTGGATCAACACCACGTGTACGTAGCCAATGCATAGCATTCATTCTACCCTGAGGTGAGCTATCGGTTATTTTTATATAGTCTACATTATTTTTTTTATACATAAACTCTAATGTAAATGGTCCATTTATATCAGTAACTGGCGGGCTATAAAATATTCTATGTACGGGCAGGCTCTTTTCAGTTTCTGCAATTTCATCTTTATTTTTTTTCGTGCTATCACCACTATTAATAATTGTAATAGACACTAAAGCTACTAATATAAATAGTGCTATCGCTATAATAATAAATTGTCGTCTATTGTTCATGGTTTTACTCCGTTAAATTCAAAATGCATATAATCCTTTACACTATTCCAACTACCACCCCAGGTCCAACCGTGATCATGAAAAGCTTCAACATAACTTCGCGGCATATCATACGAAGCACTAGAATCATATGTAAATGGGTTGCTACCTGGGTTTATATCACAAGCAACACCATAGCTATGATAGCTTCTCAGGCCAATATTACCAGAACCGGCGCCGTTATCTGCATCATATCTATAACAACCCATGTCGTTTATCCTGTATGATATTGCTTTTGATTTTATGTCCGCCGCCACGGCTTTTAAACATCCTGCAGCTTTTTTATTAACACTAACCTTATGACCATTAAAATCAACTTCTGTTAAATTTTTATCCATTTCTGGGTGTGAAGATGCTGTACCTGGTTTACCAAAAATGGTAGTTAACTGATTTTGAGTATATTCAGTCGTGGGGCCATTACCCGAGCCATTAACTGGCTTATCAACATCACAACTTCCACTAGCCCCACCATTACCCGTACAAGAACCACCAGAAGATGAGCCGCCCGACGAGCCTCCACCATATTTTCTTTCTATTGCTTTCGCCTGAGCTATTCGCTGTGCTAAGGTGGCGGATTGACTTCCCGGCCTTTCGTAGCCTGTATAATGACCACCAATATTATTATCACCCTGGAACGCCCGCACAGCTTCTGTAATATTTTTAGTCGATTTCACATCATCTCCAGCTTGTTTTTCAGGTATAGGGCCCTTACCATCCAACTGGTCCCATAAAAAGTCTAGCTGAACCTCTAGTTTGTTTGGGTCTTTACTATCAGCCTTTGCTGGGTTGATAAACTTTGACCCAGGAGTCCACTGCACAATACCCCAACCAGGCCCACCTGTTCCTGATAAAAATTCCTCGGCAGTTACTTTGCGATCATATATACCCTCAGCCTTTTGTGGTTCCCAGCCAGATTCAGCGTGCATATTTCCTAAAATACCAGATGCTTGGTAAGATTTTAGACCCTTACTAACAAAGAAATTAAAGATTTTTTCAGCATTATTTTCACCCTCTAACGTTGTCGTACTACCCGAATTTGGGTCGGCACATACGCAACTCCCCGCCTCTTCAGGAGATTCAGTGTCGGCCGATACTCCTGATACCTCAGCACCAACCTGGTCAATCAAAGTATTACTAGGAGGGTTACCATGTATTTTACTACTCGTGTTTGGGTAGGCAGTGAACTTAACAACGTCACGTTTTGAACCAAATCCAGTAGCTACACTGGCACTATTTCCCAAAAAAGCCCTCTTAACACTCAATGATACTTCGGTGTGTACATTTTTGTTACTATTATCCACCCAGCCATTATCACCATATATACCAAATACCGTTTTTCCTTTCCATGTTATTTTGACCACATCACCCAATTCCAGTTTTTTCTCTTTTGCCCAGCCTGGATAAAGAGCTACAAAGTGAGTTTTCCAACCTAGACTATGTCCATATGAAGTCCCGCTTGCATAATTACCATCACCACTTGCACTACCGTCCGCACCGTCTGATTCCACCGAAACCTCATAGCCAGTCTCGGCACTTTGTGTATTGTCATAATCTACACCCTCTCCTGGTGCGGCAGTGGAGTTGTCTGTATCGCCAGAGCCACCATTTGGGTCACAAGCATTTGGGTCGTAAAATTGTATTTCAGAATCAGAGTAAAAATCATCAAAAGCTTGTACGGGTAAAGGCATAATGACTGCTATCGTGAGTATTGATAATAATATTCTTCTATACATATTAATGACCATCCGGTGAAAAGTGTGGTGGGTCACCTTGTCCATACCACTTAAATCCATATTTTTCGCCATTGCTTCTCATCCAAGTATTCATAGGCTCATTCCAGTCAATTGCAACACCCGTTTGGTGGTTTGACGTTCCTGGGGCTGCTACTGGGTTTCCGCCAGTACAACCGCAGCTGGCTAGATATTCCTGACGCTTCATAGAGCGGAATCCCTCAGCTCCTGTAATTGGGTTTACTCCGTCATCTTTTGCGTCTTTTACCATTTTTATCACAACTGCAGAAACTCTAGAGTTTACAACTAGTTTGCCATCCGATCCAGATACGTCAGATAACTCACCTGTTTCAGGTACATCATCTAGTGCACAAACTCTAATTTTTACCTTTTCTCCAGCATGATATCCATCTTGTACTCCTAAGTCTTTTGAGCCGTCAGCACATGCAATATCTTCTGATGATTCATATAAATCAGCCATGCTAATTTTGTCGGGAGCTGCTGTGCCTGCACTATCGCTCGCCGCACTACCATTACTAGCATCGCGGTCATTATGTTCATCATCAATTGTTGTATCAAAATAATACATACGGAACATGTTATATTTCAGCGGATCACTCGTTTTTTCTGGGTCCAAGCATTCTTTTGGTGTTTCATCTTCTCCGTCTGCGGCGATTGGCTCATCTGTTTGCACACATTCTGTTATCCAGTCAGCATATTCACCCTTTGGAGCACCATCATCATCTATGAAAGCCATAGGCAAACAGCCAGCTTCGCTATCTATTGGTGTGCCGCACATGTATTCAATAACTTTTTCCGGATCATATGTATCACCGTTGTCATCATTTAACTTCCATGGGTCTAGACCATATTTAGGGTCACAAAATGGCCCAGCTGCGATATCTAATTTGTCATAGTCTTCATCGCCACATAAATCATATTCTTGGTCTTGGTTTGCTGCAGAAACCTGAGGGATGCTTGCAAAAGGATTTAGCGAACTGATACCCAATTTTGCAATCGAATTAACCGATGGCTGTTGCAAGTAAGGCGACAAACTAAAAGCAAACCTAGATGTAAACGATTCGGGGTCTTTAGGGTCTAATATCTTTTGAAGGCCTCTATCTCTTGCGACAGATTGATTAATTTTATCGCTGTATGAGTCATATGCAAGTGCCTGTTTCTTTGATAATGGAAAACCACCGTGCATTCGATTATTCATGGATGTTGACATACCAAAACCAGATGTTATGGCGTTACCAGCAGCCATGCCGCGCTCGTCACCGGTTATTATTGCCCCAGCAACTGACCTTGCAAGCATAGGTGTTGCGATCTGCTCGGCAAACGCAAAGGCAGTGCTGGCTGCCAATCCCATTGCTATACCACCGGCCGACACACCACCACCAGTGAATAAGTCTGAAACAATTACTAAAACCCCAGTTCCTATTTGAAAAAATAAATTACCAACCACCTTACAGGTTGATGCTCCCCCGGGTATCATGGAGTTAATCCCGTCTGCAATCGCTAGTAATGTTCCGGTTAAACCAGAACCTAATCTGTATGGATAAATTTGAGCGGTATCGATTTGATGGGATTTGGTATTTTGTACTAGTTTATTTTCAGCTGCGTACTGGTATCCAAACGAGTCCGCAAAGGTGTATTTGGTCTCTGGATCTTGGCTGCTCAGTATTGAGCCTAGGTCGCCGATACGTTCAGCTGTATCGCCATCAGCATCACCTGCCTTTATTTGGTCAGCAGTTACCATAAATAACATAGAATAGGCTATGAGGTTACGTGCATTTATTGCTTTTGAAATGTAACCAACAGATGAAATAAGCCTTTTTGCGGCACAGGCCCTCTCTACAGGAGCTACTGGTCCTAGGAAAGCACCCTTTACCCCAGATAGACCTACTTTTGCTATGCCCTTTGCCGAGTCACCAATGGTTGAGCCGTCAGGGTTTGGCAGCGGGTCAATTGCCTTTGTCGGATCGTCAAAATCAGCTTTTATTTTATCTGCTTCAACATTGATGTTATCACTTACTTGGTTCCTGGCGGACTGTTCGCTAGCATTCGCGGTGTTTCTGCTCGTTCCTGCACCAACGGAAAAATCCTCACCACTTACATAATTCCTGACCATTTCACGAGTTCGATTTTTTTTGCGCTCCTCCTCAGTTTTGCCTTTTTCTTCGTCTATCTTTTTGCCTTTACCTCTTGCGATTTCAAAAATCTGATAGAAAAAGCCCGAAGAAAAATCTCTCCATGGAGCAACTTTAGGGTTATTAAAATTACGTATCGTATTTCTGAGGCTCGGGTCCCCTTTATCTAGCAGTGCAGTCTTGAAACCCGAAGCTTCAACGGTAACTTTTGTGCCTGAACCATTGTAGTATTCTATGGATTTTATTTTTTTCTTACCACCAACCGTACTACCTTCGGTATGTATGATTGTTCCAGGGTTTCGTTTTTCAAATTTCTTTATCTCTTTTTCGGTCATACCTCTGTAGCGGCATTTGACCTTTACAAGACCGCAGCCTTTGACAATCTCTTTACTCATTTTTCTTGCCATGCCAATTTTCTGACGCTCTTCGATATAGCTCGACCATGGACCACCATATTTTTTCACCATAATTTCTTTTAGGTTAACTATCCCAAAACTAGGCCCTAATAGTAAGTTAACAATAGTCCCCGTACCAATAAATAGGCCAATCAGTCCAAGCCCTGCACCGCGTTTTCTGGTCATTCTGAATCTAGACTGACTAGGAGTATTCTTTGTACTGGTATTATTTTTCCAAGAGGCGTCAGTTTGTGATTCTTGCTGCTCCAAGGATTTTACTGAATCTTTAGAAAACGAATCATTTTCAGCAGCTTCTTTTTCTTTGTCCTCTAGATTGTCAGCATCACTTTGTCCCGCGCGCTCCTCCATCATCTTTTCATCACCAGGGCTAAAGTTTTTGTCGATTATTTTGTCAAAATCATCCTGCCCAGTATTGTGTGCTGGGTTGAAATCTTCTTGGTCTGGTTTTTGTGTTGTGTTTGCCATGAGGCAATAACCTCTACTTTATTTCACCTTCACTTAAATAACCTTTTCGTATATCGACTTCCTGATTTTCTACTGCTTGGCTTGCGAGTTCCGCTGCCTTTTGCGCATCTAATGCTGCTTGTGGATTTGTGGTTACGAGTGTCTGCTCGGTTGGGCTGGCAACGACCTGTATATGCACATGGTTTTGACCGGCAAAGAATAACCCTTGACCAACTGGAAAGTTGCTCAGTCTCTTGCGCTCTTCCTCCGTTAATTTAAAGACGTCGGCTAGTACATCAACCGCACTAGAGCTTTGTTTTAGCAGCAACTGCATACTGGCGTTAGCGACAATAGCACGACCCATTTTGCTAGACATAAAATCTTCGACATCTTGTGTAATTGTAGTGAGACCTAGGTAATATTTTCGGGCACGCTTTGCTAGGCTGAATATAAAGTTTGCGGAATCTTCATATTTCATCAGTTGCCAAGCTTCATCAACAATCAACATTCGTTTCTTTTTGTCGGTACGGGTTTTGTTCCAGATATGGTTTAGGATAATATACATTGCAGTTGGTCGCAGTTCATCCTCGAGTGTTTGAATGTTAAATACCACCATATTGTTGTTGATATCGACGTTACTCTGCTGGCTGAATATACCGGCAAATGTCCCAGTTGTGTATTTGCGCAGGCGTTGTGCTAATTCTGGTCCAGAACCACCCATGTGTAGTAATGTGTCATACAAATCATTGATAGTTGGTGGTGTCGATTGATGAGTTAATGGGTCGCTAGTGATACCAACTCGAGCATAGGTGTCGATTAATGCTTGGTCTAAATCTGCCTCTTGGTTCGGTGTCAGCGATACGGCTTGGTTGCTAATCATTAGTTTGATGAGCCCATGCAGAGTAATCAAGTTCGCGCGTAGTGAGTCACTGGCGTCTTCTTCATCAATCACACGCGGCAAATCAAATGGGTTTATACGTACATCAGAGTTGAGGCTCATCTGTACATAGCTACCACCTACTGCTTCGGATAATTTCTGGTACTCGTTTTCGGGGTCAATGATGATGACCTCGGTTCCGGTCATCATAGAACGCACAGCCTCAAGCTTCACAGCAAATGATTTACCTGCACCAGACTTTGCAAACACTACCATATTGGCATTTTCTAGCGAGAATCTGTCAAAAATAACTAGTCCGTTGTTGTGCATATTTATCCCATATAACACACCTTTTTCTTGCGTTAAATCAGCAGACGTAAATGGAAAGCTAGTTGAAATAGCACCAGTGTTCATATTGTGGCGAATTTGCAATTGATCTGCTAGTTGTGGTGAGGTACTTTGCACACCTTGTTCCTGCTGGCTTGAGGCTACCTTACTAAAGACTAACTGCTGGCCCAAGGTGCTTTCAATCTTGTGTTGCATAAAGTCCATCTCATCCAAGCTGTCTGCATATAGCGTGATATAAAGTCCATAGCGAAAGAAACGCTCGGCGCCAAGTTGTAGTTGATCACGAAGCTCCTCGGCATCACTAATTGCAGCCTCTAGACTAGGGTCACGAACTTTGCCTTTTTCGCTGTTAATATTTTGCGAAGCCTCTAGCTGAGTCACCTTGCGGCGCAAGTTTTTCATGACAACTTCGGACTCGACTGGATAGATAAACATCGCGATATCTAACACTTCATCAGCGTTGATAATCGAACTCAACCATCCTGTGTACAGTTGCCTCGGGTATCCATAGACATATAATGTCCGTCCGTATTTGTTGCCCAGACGAAAGTACGAACTGTTAATCTCTAGACTGCTAGGCGCAATCAAATCACGTAGTGTGCGAACACCCTTTAAAAATTCTTGCTCTATCTCTGCTTGTTCACGAGCTCGTTGCTGAGCTGCGATATCTATCGCCTCTTGTTTTTTACCGCCAAAAACCCCCATTAGTTAGCGTCTCCGTACAAATTAGTACGCTTGGCTTCACCCGCGCCTTTTTGAACATAGGTATTGGTGATATTGCTAAAATCACCTAGTGGTTGGCGAACAGCTGTGTCGGGATTGTAAAAGTTGTAATACAGCTCACCTAGTTCTTTGGTATTTAGCTGAACAGAGCGCACGCCCATTTGGAATAGCCCACTTAGTACAGTATTTATGCGGTTTTGTAACTCGTCTTTACCCTTTTCGTATGCTTCTTGGTTAATTTTTACATGTACTTGTTGTTGCGGTTTAAATAGGTTTGAAAATAAGTTTTTACTAGAGGCAACTGCGCTATCTAAATCGCCAGTTGGGTAATACGGAATCACCATAAAGAAACTCTTGTCCATGATGTTTGCTTCCTGGGCTAGTTGATCAATAAAGTCTATGTAATTGTCCATCAATACACCTAGTAGCATGTTGTCTTGGCCGCGACGCATTTTATCCAAACGATCAAGGTATGGCGCGATATCAACACGTTGCGAACGAACCAATATCTGGACAGGAAAGGTCAGCGAGTTTAAAAAGCTCTGATAGGCATATTCGATACCCTCACGTTCACGCGCACTCATTAGGTCAAAGTTTATGGACTTACAAGTTACAACAGCACGAAAACTACCATCGCCCATGATAACCATATTGTCCCGCAGCTCAGAAATTAACAGTGCATTTTGTGAGCTGTTTGGGTTTCGTTTTGCTTGCTGAGTATTTTTTTGTTGTTGCTTGCCTGAACCTGCAGCTGTTTGAGGAGCCCCAGTTTGTGCTGGTGCCGGCTGCTGCGAGTTATTTTTTTGTGGCTGCATCTATTAATGTTTCCTCTTGAAATAATTGGGGCGGAGGAACCAAGTTTTAGTGCAACTTTATCTCCACCTCTTGGTCTAGTTGGTCAGCAATATGACTCGCCTGTTTTGCAAGCGTGCTAACCTTTAAACCTTCACTGTTATCTACGAGGTTTATTATATCAGGAGACGGGGGCTTGACGCTAGTGCTTTTAATAGTTTGGTCGTCGGTGCTGTCATCTGTTGTTGGTGTAGTTGTTTTTTGGGCGCCTGCCGGCTGAACTACCTTTTGATGCATCGAGTTTGGATACGGGTCAAATTTGAGGCCTTTTAATATTTCTTCGTCTGTTTTAAAGTTTGTTGCTGGCTCATCTGCTTTTGGCGGTGCGGTCATAACTGGTGTTGGTTTTGACGAAGGCGCGGCGGCTTGCTGCATGCGGGCTTTGGCTGCCTGTTGGCTGACTGCCTTTTGCTCGTCAATTAGCTTGTCAAACGAGGTTTCTTGTAGGATATCTGTGGCATTATCCGTTTCGGCAACAAAACTTTGGGCAAAACTAGTGCTGCTGGTGCTGTCGACATCTGGATTAAACACCCCACGAGCTGCCCAGCCCCGGGTATCCATAATTTGTGACAGACGGTCTAGTCGTTCCAAAGCCTCGTCTTGGCTGATGTCTTTTATCCGACTTTCTTCGACCATCTTCGGTGCAGTGATTTCGACCGTCGATAATACACCATCAGGCATCCATAAACGTTTTTTTGGCTTGAGGTTAAATTGTAATAGTGCTGCCAGGTATGTCTCTGTTGGTTGGTCTTTTCGCAGCGGTAACGCCAGCGCAGCAAAAAATATAATAAATGGTAAAGGTATCAGAATGAGACCAATAAAAATTTGGCTCATGATATATGCTACAAAACAAGCAAAAGCCACTATAATGAGGTATATAAACTGACGAAAACCAAACGGTCCTATCAGCTTGTCTTCGGCTTCGACATCCTGGGGTACTTTGTATACTGCCATGCTTATGTTTATTTTACCACATATATCAAGCTCTCAGGTATTGCAAAATCATAGTTTTTATGCTAATATATATAGCGAAATGTCAGAACATCCACCACTAGACAAAAATATTGATAACACTCCAAAATTTGCAAAGGAGCGCGTTGCTACTGAGGCTAAAAAAGACCTCATACTAGACGAACAGCTCGCACACTATATACACAATGAAACAGAGGGTAAAGGTGTCTCAACAGAACATATTCATGAGCTAATTGATGTTGCGAATGAAAAAATTGCAGCTCGTCACACTGAAATAACAGCTGATGATGAACCTATAGCGACCGGAAAACGTATGCCAAACAACAAAGACACCGAAGAGCTCGCTCATTATGTACATAACGAGACAAGCGGTAAAGGTGCCTCAACTGAACATATTAACGAAGTCATCGACCTAGCTGCCGAAAAGATTGTTGCTCGTCACGACAAACATAACAGTGATATACAGGAATCAGAACAAGATTCAGGCGAGAAATTAGACGAAAAACAAGAGCGTGAAGACGAAGCTCGTGAACAAGTAGAAGATGTTTTTGAGGAAACCGAAGATGATCAAAATTCTCAAGAAGTTGATAAGAATGAACTACCCACAGAACCAGATGAGGCTGATCAATCAGCAACAGAGCCAAAAAAAATAGAACAAGCAGAATTACAGCAAATGATAGATGAAGCGGATAATATACAATGGCCGCCTGAACGTGCTAGACAGCTTCGTGCGCTTGCAGAACAGCACAATAGCCTTGAAGCTGCCCGAAAGATAACAAGGATATCTGGGTCAAAAAACAAAAATCCACTGCGCTTTATGCGATGGTTAACAGGTACAGATAGAAGCGCGCATGACAGAGCGATGAAAGATATAGTTAAATCTTCTACCGCTCATAATGAGGATAGACTAATTGCTGCACAGGCCATAATACGCGGAAATGGCCGTAATGAAGTCTTGGCTGGGGTTTTAACCGAAATGATGAAAGAAAAACCGAAAACAGCCCTAGCAATATCTCGTGAAATGCGTGGTCCATCACGATCAAAATACAGGAATCAAATAGTTAGCCAATACGCCAAGAGTTTAGGAAATGAGCAGTTAGGCTTGGCTGTTATTAAAGATGAATTGCGTCTCGACGGCCCATTGTCACGCCATCTTAAAAACAAACTATCCGATGAACAAGTTAATAGACTAAGTAAAATACTAGACAAACTTCCATCAGCAAAACGAGACAAAGCCATTCAGAAACTAGCTGTTCAGCATAACAGCCTAGGCTTGGTTAAAGAAATAAAGAGTGCATCTTTACGTCGTGAGGTGCGCAAAGAACTCAATAAGAAGTAGCTTATGTAGTTTTAAACTACCAGGTTTTTAAATTAGCTGTTTGTTCTAGGTGCGCTAAGGTTGCAGAATCTACACGCGTAGCCAAGCGTGGGTCGCTAACAATACGATGCGCATTATCTACAGCAGTACGGGCTTTTTTGACCACATCAGCATCACCACTACTGAGGTCATGTGTTGCCTGCTGACTGAAATATTGAGCAGATTGCGCGGACTGCTTCATTGTTTGTTCTGTATTTAGTCCTAAGTAATCTAACTGGAATTCACCATTAGCATCAAATTTACCTTTAGCAACTCCACCAGCCCCAGCAATGAGACTGTCGTAGTTTCCTGAATCATTCATAGCTCGTTCAACTGCGGCCTGACTGTTATCTGGCATTGCTCCAGCAGTTCCGATTGTTTCTGCAATTTGGTTTTGCCCATATGCACCCATTTTCGCGAGGCTTCCCATACCAGCTTCGATAGTGTGAGCATCACCATCAGCAATGGCTTTTGCGAGTTTATTAGCAATTTCATCTGGGCTTATACCTTCTTGCTTCCATTGAGCCTGCATATTTTCGATGATGGCTTTGTTTGCTTTAACTTCCTCGGCTATGACTGCTTGTTGTAGTTTCTCGCCCGCTAAACCTTCGTAATGTCCTTTTTCACCTAATGCGCCCAGCATTTGGCTATTTATATCATGCTCTGCCTCAGCCTTGCGACCTTCGAGAATTTTTTGTCGTGCTTGTCTATAAGCTGCGCTTCGTCTACGCCTATCTTGTGCCCACTTCAGTGCACCAGAGCCAACCCTATCAGAACCATCCGCTTTTTTATATAGACTTTGATATGCGTTTGAGCCTGCAAATTTGCCTCTCTCTACACCCCTCGCCTTGGCTGCATCTAGACCCTTATCAACCTTGGCGCCGCGCAAGAATTTATCTGCCTGGGCGCTGACACGTCCTAGCATTGCGGTGCTAGATTTTAATATAAACGGCAGTGCCAGTAACGGTATGGCTAATACAACTAGCGGTATAATTGGGCCAACTGTTGCGGATGTGATAATACCACCACTCAAATCTTCATTTTGTATTTCTGGGCTAGATATAAAGTCCGCTGCAAATAATGCTATTCCGAACACAAGCATAACTATTGGGTAGGCCATTAGCATACCCACAAACAGGTCTTTCCATTTTTTAAACCAGCTTTCAGTATTTGGTAACAACCATGCTGCGAATGCTAGCGGCGCTACAACAACTAGGAACAGCAATATAACTTGCCTTGCAACCAATATAATAAATGTGACTAGGATACCCATGATTAATGGTGTAAAGAACATTACCAATAGAATAATACCCACTGCGGCTGTCAATATTGTGCCAAATACTTTTTGGAAACCACTAGGGCTTGGTACGTGCTCGGCTATTCCACTGCTGATTGTAGCGTCGTTACCTTGCCCCGACACAAAACCTAGGATTGAGTTGCCTATTATGTTTGTTAAATCGATTGCAAAAGCACATATATAGAACGAGAGGTTGATGAGTATTGCAGCAATGATGATTCGTGGCAGCATCCTCTTTATATTGTAGTTAGATAGGCCAATAGAGCTGGATTGCGAGAATATTACTATCAGGAATGCAATAACCAGCATGATATTTGCCAGGTTTACAAAACTATTCATAATTGCTCGTATGCCAGACCCTGAACTACTACCTATTAATAATCGGAATTGCATCATACCGTCAATAAAGCTGGCAATTGCCCGTATGCCATCGGCCATGTAGTTTGTGACTGGGCATAGTATCCAGCCCATTGCTCCACCTACACAAGGTATGTCGCCAGATTTATAACTACCGCTTGTACCGCCAGCTGCATCGACTATTTTTTTGATGTCTTTTCTATCATCGTCTGTGAGATTAGCGCCATAATAATTATCTGTGCGTGTATCAAACTTGTCTCTAGGTAAAGCGTTATTACAATCAGCAGGTAATACACTATCTATATCTTTACCTAAACTGCCATCATTCGCCACAGCAGGGTTGTTATTGTCATTGTCACTCAAGTTTGCATACGAAGTGTTTGCGCCTTTTCTATGAACATCTTCGTCCGCATCACCAGTAGCGCCCATTTTTATTATGTTAGTTATACCAGCATGTGTTTGATAGTCATTAGGGCTTTGTACGGCACTCCAGTCGTTGAATCTATAACCTAAAACATAATCTATTTTGTAATATGGTCTATCTGTTGGTGTGGTGAGAGATATTTTATTATTGCCACAATACAACTGAGCGACAGCAAAGTATTCATGACTGTCGTCATCTCCTGTTGGGTCCCAATCTGCTCCACCTACACCTCGCTTGTTCATCTGGTCATTAATTTCTGTTGTGAATGAGAAAACAGTACCATTGCCAAATACGCCACCTTTGACAACGACTTTCATCATGTCACCAATTTCACTTTGCTTTTCCCCGTTTTCGAATATATCCCTCAGGGAGTTTTTGTCAGCGTCATCGTAGTATAAAACTGCTTTGTTAATACCAGCAGCAGCATGAACAACGCCACCGAGCAACAATGCCATGAAAGGTACTAGGAAAACTAAGGCCCATTTTTGTCTAAATAAACGGTTCATACTGATTTCAAGTATAGCATTCATAAACACAAGCTCAATTCAATTTGCACTAATGAGATAAAAAATGCATAATTTATGGGAAATGTTTATCAAAAAATTACAAAAACTGTCTATATATATGCTATTGTTTGTTTCTGCGGTGACCGTCCTGGGCTTTTCTGCACCAGATTCGGCTCATGCGTCGCCGAAAAGCCAAGCGACAGACTATTGCGCTAGTAAAAACTATCCTGAAACTAAAAATAAAGACACCCACGACTATTCCGAGAGAAGTGCGTGTGTTCTAGGCTATACAACTGGCTACAACAGGACTGATACAAACAAAGCTACATGTCACAAGAAAGTCAGTAATGATGATAACAATATCCAATTCAAAGCATGTAAAGATGGCTACATTGCCGGCTTAGATGCGAGGAAAGCTAGTAGTAAAAACCAAACATTTAACGGTACAGACTGTGGCACTCAGGTCAAAACTTTCTTTAACTTTCAGTGCGGCACTGATGCAGATAGAAATAGTGGTGATTCTGACAATCCTATATTTAGAATAATGCTAACTATTATTGCATGGCTAACAGCTGGTGTTATGGTGGCAGTGATTGGTGGGATAGTCTACGGTGGTTTCCTATATATGACTGCACAGGACAACGCTGGGCAAACCCAAAAAGGAATTACCATAATAGTCGATGCAGTTATTGGTCTAATAGCCTTTGGCTTGATGTGGACATTCCTAAACTTTATAATTCCTGGTGGGATATACAGTTGATGAGTAAATTATTTCAAAAAACATTATTACTACTTATTGCAGTCGTTATGAGTGCAGGATTGTTGGCACCAATTGTAGCTTCGTCGACTGTGTTTGCTGCCGCATGTGTAGACGACAAAGGTAAAGCAGCCGACAGTGGTATTTTAGGCCTCCCCTATTGGTGGCGAGGATTATGTAGTGGTACCCCCGGCGATACCAGTGTTGTTCTAGAAAGTCCTGTCGATACCTGGAAGATTGTTTTGAATGTCACAGAGGCAGCGATGATTATCGCTGGCTATGCTGCGACTGGATACGTGATATGGGGTGGTTTTAAATATATGACCAGCGATGGCGATGAAGGCAGACTGACATCAGCAAAGAAGATTATCACAAACTCGTTAATCGGTTTAGGCATAGTGCTGGCTTCAGTTGCTATGGTTAATTTTGTGGCGGGACTGATATGAGATTAAAAGTTTTTCTATCTGCATTTGTAATACTATTGAGTTTTATTAGTAGCGCTGCGCTATATCAAGATGCGCTAGCCGCGGTTGATGTAGGTATACATAAAGATGATTTACAAAAACGAGACGCTGTAGACCCTGGGGTGCATACGAATGGTGTTGTTGGCAGTATATTGAACGGTGTGTATCAAATATCTGGCATTGTTGCGGTATTGATGTTGGTTATATCTGGTATTCGTTATATAACGTCCGACGGCGACCCGGGACGGACACAATCGGCACGCAAAGGAATCATCTATGCGCTGATAGGTTTGGTGATTATCGGTTCGGCGTTTATAATCACAGGTGTAGTAATAGGATTATTCAAATGAATCTAAAATCAAAAATTTTTCGAACATATATAGTACTAGCTATGGCATTTGTGCTGAGCTTTATACCACTACATTCAGCAGTTGCCTTAGATACTGGTGTTGGTGCGTGTAGTGGTAACAACTCAGCTCCATGTGCAGCAACTGGTGATGATATAGCAACTATTATCGGTAGCGTTATTAGCTTGTTACTATTTTTAGCAGGGGCAATTGCTGCGCTAGTTATAGTGGTTGGTGGTATTCGCTATATTACGTCAGATGGCGACGCAGGTGCAGCTAGTAAGGCCAAAAACACCATCATATATGCATTGGTTGGTTTAGTGATAGCCATCATGAGTTATTCAATAGTAAATTTTGTAATCAGTAAGGTATAAAAAATGAAAAAAATCTTTATCACCAGTAGTTTATTTGTCAGTATCATTGCCTTGTTCGGCTTGTTATTCACACCAATTATTTCTACAGCACACGCTGCACCACCTGTAGCGGTTAACACCAAGGATCAAGCTCAGGATGGTGTTAAAAAAGCTGGTGGTACAGGCTCTGGTAACACTGCTAATGATTTTACAGCAGTAATCAAGAGTGTTATTGGTATCATATCGTTTCTAATTGGTTTGATTGCGGTGCTGATGATAGTGATTGCTGGCTTTCGTTTCGTTACATCTAACGGAGATGCAAATACTGTTTCCTCGGCTCGTAACACAATCTTGTATGC
Organism: Candidatus Saccharimonadota bacterium; assembly: GCA_030645815.1. Taxonomy (GTDB): domain Bacteria; phylum Patescibacteriota; class Saccharimonadia; order Saccharimonadales; family Saccharimonadaceae; genus JACPYF01. Next base: position 22,408 of record JAUSMW010000267.1, on the reverse strand, counting down.
GATTATAGGTATAGTTATAGCTGTCATGGCCTACGCCATAGTAAACTTTGTATTAGATAACCTAACCTAAATAAAATGAATAAAATAAAAACAATACTGGCAGTTGTAACCCTACTAGCTGTGCCAGTTATGGCGAGTGTTCAGGTATTTGCGCTTGATGGCAAAGCAAAGACTGGTTTTGAAACAGGTATAGTCAAAAGTGGCGGCACAAGCGGGAGTACCGTTAGCGTATTTGTACAGAATATTATCAATCTTCTACTCTTTATAGCCGGCATCATAGCTGTGGTTGTGATTGTTATTGGCGGGCTTCGCTATGTCCTGAGTAACGGCGATGCAGGTGCGGCTAGCAAAGCCAGGAACGCTATACTATATGCAGTTATAGGACTGGTTGTTGCTATCATGGCGTATGCTATAGTCAACTTTATATTAGTGAATATCTAAAGGGGTCAAAAAAATGAAAAAAATTACAAATATGATTTTAGCGATAGTATCGATGCTAGTCTTTTCGGCTGTGCCGATTGTAGCAACACATGCTATAGGCTTTGACCAAGCAAAAGAGATCACCAAGCAAGAGTCATGTAAAAATGTAAAAAATTGTGACGAAGGCGATGCACTTGCCAGTGTCATCGTAAACGTCACCAACATTATATTGTTCCTAGTAGGTGCAGTAGCTGTTATCATGCTCATCATTGGCGGTCTCAGGTATGTGTCTAGTAATGGCGATCAAAATGCAGTTACGGGGGCAAAGAATACAATCCTATACGCAATTATCGGTATAATTGTGGCGTTCTTGGCATATGCTGCGGTTCAATTTGTAGTTGGTAGCTTGACCGGAACCAGTACAAAGGGCTCGGCTATTAATTCAAGTATTCACAAAACGGCTGTGGTTTGATATAAATAAGAGTATAGATCTCATAAATAGATTAAGGAGAAAAGTTAAAATGAAAAAACTAAACATAAAAGCACGTTTGCAGCAGCTGATTGTGACACAGTTTGCAATGGTGGCGTTAGTAATTGCTGGTGTAAGTGGTATCGTACTATCCGCTCCTGTATTAGCTGACTGTGATACTTCTACCCCGACTCTACAGGGTGGTACGCAATGTGCAAACCCAGAGACAACAGCACAAACATTAACTGGTCCAACTGGTGTGTTTGCGGTAGTAGCTAATATCTTGCTGTTCCTAGTAGGTGCAGTGGCAGTTATCATGCTGATTATCGGTGGCTTGCGTTACGTGACGTCTAACGGCGACCAGAACGCGGTTACCGGTGCAAAGAACACGATTCTATATGCGATTATCGGTATAGTCGTGGCCTTCCTAGCATATGCTGGTGTACAATTCGTGACATCTAGCCTAACTACAGGTAGCGACGTTCCTAGTAACTAAAGTTTGATTATTGATTCAATATAAAAAACCTCCGGTAAATCGGAGGTTTTTTAATGTCACAAAGTTTTGTTAGTTAATCTGAATCTTACGAGCTTGTTCAGCTTTAACTTTAGTAAAGCCAATAGTGAGAACACCATCTTTTAGAACTGCTTCTACTTCATCTTCTTTTACTGCAACCGGTAGAGCCAGTGTTCGGCTAAATTCACCCCAGTAACATTCTTGGATGTGCCATTGTGATGCTGCTGAGTCATCACCACTAGATAGTGTACCGCTGATAGTTAAAATACCATCGCTGATACTTACGTCTAAGTCTTGCTTGCTCACACCTGCTGTGCGGGCTTTCACAATTAGCCGGTCATCTGTTTCGTAGACATCAACTGCTAGTTGTCCTGGAACTGCCGCGTCAGCTTCTTCCCAAGTTTCTTCTACAACTGTAGTTGTAGCACCACCTTGATCTTCTTCGTCATTTAGAAATGCCGCCGCTAACTCATCTTCGATTAGCAAATCGTCATCATTGTTTTTCTTTGCCATGGGTCTCCTCCACTTATTGTCGTTTATAACTCGCTTGACAATTTATGTCCTAAGAATGATTATAACTAATAGATTGGCAAAAATCCAGCAAAAAAAGTAAAAATTACAATGATAGACAAAATATTGCAAAACATAGCTCCACACCACTGTTATTCATGCCAAAAAATAGGCAATATTTTGTGTGATAGTTGTATATATAACATCGCTAATGAGACCGAAAACACGTGTATTGAGTGTCGTAGGCCTACTGTAGTGGGTAGTTGCAGCGACTGTAATCTACCGTTTACTAAAGCTTGGGTTACGGGTGTGCGTGAAGCCGAATTAGCGCGAGTGGTTGGTGACTTTAAGTGGGCCAGAGCCTACGAAGCACATCAATCATTGGCATTGCTACTAGACCAAACAGTACCAATATTGCCGAAGGACACAATCGTAGTGTTTATACCTACGATTTCTCATCACAAAAGAATTCGCGGTTATGACCATGCAGAGTTAATTGCACGTAGCTTTGCTGGTTTACGAAAATTGCATGTACAATCAACTTTGAGTCGCATGAACAATACAATTCAACACAAGGCAACTAAAATAGAAAGACGCAAGCAGGCTGAGTTGGCTTTTGCTTGCAAAACGAAACTAGACAGGAACGTCCCCTACTTGATAATTGATGATGTTGTAACGACTGGTTCAACAATCAAAGCAGCGACCCGAGTGCTCAAAGGGGCTGGTGCCAATGAGGTTTGGGTCGCTGCTATTGCTCGCCAACCACTGAACTAGTCAGTGGCAAGCAAAGTTATTTTTTGATGTCGTACGCGAGAGCTAGAAGCATTGGTCCGGTGATCAATGCGTATAGGCCTAGTACCCACACAAACGCAACGCCTGCTGATACAGGTTGCATTAGTAGGATAACACCAACGATCACAGACAATACGCCTGTAATAACGAGGATCGTTTTGCTGGTTGCCGCGTCTTCTTCGAAGATTGCTGAAAATATATCAACAATTCCGCGTGCAATTAGGACAAGACCTACGATTAGCACGAACGCTGCAAAAGCGATGCTAGCGTGACGTATCAAGTACACACCTACACCAATTTCAGCAACACTTATTAGTATTGACAGCACTCGGGAAAGAAAAGAAACTTTTCCATTACCGATGTTAATCAATCCCACCACGAGTCCCACCACGCCACTTGCAAGCAAGAAAGCGCTAACTAGATACACTAATGTTACTAGTGTAATAGCTGGCCAAAACACAGCTGCAAGTCCGAAAAGAATCGCTACGATTCCACGTAGGGCCAGCACTCCCCACAAATCTTTTGATATTTGACTCATCTGATACCTCCTATTATTTTGTATCTAACTATAGATATACGCTTTTTTAAGGTAGTTGTCAAATTGTTAATCCGTTACGCATACACCACTAAGGATGGTAATCTACGTTAAGGGAAGAACATGCCTGCGACGAACTAGCTGAGCCTAGTGCAGTTATTATTACTTTTCCTGAAAAGATTCTTCCGTTAGAACCTTCACCTGCCCAGCTTCTGTAGGCAATTTGTGCAGCACCGGCACTGCAGTATCCGTATGCGACCCCACCACCTGTTACAATATTTCCGGAAAGTTTTATGTCATCTGGAATCTTCGACTCAGGATAAGTAACAAAATCTCGGAGTGTCTTTGGGTAGTCACCATTAGTTGCATGGTATGCTTCCGCAAGTTTCGAAAGCTTATTTGCATCAGAGACAAGCTTTTTCTCTTGCCAGGGCATGGACTCGTTTGAGCCACTGCCGTTACTGTAATTTGAGCCCTGAGATTTCAGTAGGTTTCCTGCATTGATGGCAAATATGATAAATAATACGATGCTGGTAATCGATAACAATGTTGTGATGATACTACCAATAAAGCCAATAGAGCCAAGCTTGGTCGACACACCGGCCGCATTTGATTTGCTGCGTGATACCATACCGAAGATGACTCCTAGGATAGGGAATACAAACATAAACACAATGCTTAGAATACCAGTCGCCTTGCCCGGATTATCAGTTGATATCGGGAATGATGAAGTCGAACTTGCCGCCTGAGGAGACACAGCATCAGTTTGTGGTTGTACAGGAGGTGTAACCGGGAGATGAATGTCTGAGGGCTTTATATCTGAATGTATAGGTGTAATATTTGTATGATTCTTGAAATTAGATATGCTTTCGGCCTGTGAGGGTGCCGTAGTTACTTCCACTTCTCGTGGGGTGCTTGATTCGCTGTCAGACTGGGCTGGAACTATATTTGGGTTGTTCGGAGATGGTTGTTGATTTTTATCTGGGGTCATAACTATTTTTAGATTTAAATGATAGCTACATCGTAGCATAATCATTTTGGTATCACAATTGAAGCCTAATTAGCAAATTTATTGGCTTATGGATGATGGGTGGTTAGGATAGCAGCCTTCGGCCCTTTCCACTTCAATCATGCTCGGGTGGATATCGCTTCGCTACTCCACTCGAAAGTGCTCGGAATATATTCCTGCGCGCTTTCTCGCTACGCCGAACCTTACGGTTCCCGCATGCGTACGCATGCAACCATATAAAAAACCCATGACGAACATGGGATTTTTATATGGTACACCGGGTAGGATTCGAACCTACGACCCTCTGTTCCGAAGACAGATGCTCTAATCCACTGAGCTACCGGTGCTCGTGCCGTGGCAAAATGCCACGACTAAAAATAAAGGTGCTTTCTGCTCGCAGAACAGGTGCAATTGTACCATGTATTTAACAGATACGCACTAAAGTCGTAGACGCTTTAATAAAACGTCCATTGTATCTAATCGCAAGTCTTCCATAGGTAGATATGCACCCAGGATATCAACTATTCTTTCGCCTGCACCCTCATCAAAATAAATTGTTAGTGACTGACCAAATCTTTTGGTTGGTATGAGCATAATTGAAAATAAGTTGCCTTCTTGTAAAACCCCAAATGATTTAAATTCATCAAAGCCACGAAATTGTTGGTCTATGTGTAGGCCATTGCTACTGAGGTTGTAGCGCAAAACTCGTGGTGGTCGACGTATGTAGATAATCAACGCAATTGTCATAATGATGATTAGAGCAGTAAAACTCCACTGTTGCATCCATACCGATATACCAACTAGCGATAACACCACAATAATCAAACCTATAAACCACATACCATCATGCTCGTGATGGATACTCTCGGATGCTTCCCAGCTAACAGGTTCAAATGTGGAATTTTGTAATTCTTCGACTGTGGCTTGGGGCGCGCTTTGAGTAGGAGGTGTTTGTACCACATCCTGGTTAGGTTGCCATAGATTTTGCCCATTTTCACTGTTTGGCTGCATATGTTTATTATAGCAAGTTTTACAAAGCACAAGCTCTTTATTGTGTTATTTACATATAGTTGATAGAATAAAACCAAATTTATAAAAAGGAAACACAAAAATGGAACCACAAACTCCACAGCAAACACCAACAGTAGCCACAACCCCAGCACCTCAAACATCTAGCGAACCCCGCAACCTGCTGGCTGCGATGCTATTAACACTAAGTTTTGGTACATTTGGGCTGCACCAACTATATCTGGGTAGAAAAACGCAGGCTTGGATACGTTTTGCGCTGGGGTTTGTAGCACTAATACCAGTACTAGGAGTTATTTTTTCAGTTGTTCTAGGTATATGGGCCTTTGTTGATTTTATTACAATTTACAAGGGGCACACAGATGGCGATGGCCAGCCACTAGTTGCGACCAAGCGTGATGCGTTTACGGCCAAGCTGCTATTTATATTAGCAATGATTTTGATAGGTATTATTGTAGTAGGAATAGTTTTAGCAACAATCATTGTCGCAGTTAGCGGTATACAACATAGGGCTGCGCAGAGCTAGATATGGATCCAAATAGTCCTCAAGTAGCGCCAGAGCCAGATACCACACCACCCCACCAGCCTGTAGATAATTCAATATATGGACAGCCATACAATTCTGGCGGTAACAAGGGCTCGAACAAAAAGCACACAGTAATAATTGTTATTGTGGCTTCTATATTTGCACTGCTTGTTATGGGTGTTCTCGCTGCCATGGTAGTCACAGCTTATAGCGGTATAAAACAGAGGGCTGAGAAAAATGTGCAGGTGGCGAAACAGCAACAAAACAACGAGCTTGTGACTCAGACGGTCACTATGGGTGGCAAATCTGTTAGTGTACTAGTGCCAAAATCATGGAAAGACATATCAGAAACACTAGATACTGAACCTATCGAAGGTCAGAAAACCTTTAATCCCGATATTTCTAGTGACGAGATAAAGAGGATAACACTGGAAATTAAGCCGGGTCAGGATAACCTAAGCGCCTTTTCCGAAGAGGATTTCCAAAAGCTCAAAACCAGCTTTTCAGAAAGTGATCAAGCATATTTCACCGAAGAGCAAAAAGATGATGCAAAAAAAGTTGGCTATACCACTGAGCGGACTGATTACACTGGGCTAGAGGGTCATGATTTTGGATTTATCTACAAATATAGCTATAGCGACACCGACAAGGACACTCACAAAACTACCCAATATAGCGGTCAGAAAATAAGTATCTACAGAGCAGACGGCACATATGTTAAATTTGAGATATTAAACTCTGAGCCAAACAAACTCAGCGACGTAACAATAGAAAAAATAGTAAAAAGTTTGAAATTTAACTAGGTAAACGAGTAGCTGCGGCTTGTACTTTTTCGGCGTAGTAACTAGTTTTGCCAGGTGAATACATCGTAGATTTGGCAAATAGTTGCGCTGCTTGGCGCATAACCTCTGCCATGTCTGAGCGAAAGTCAGGGTCGTATTGTCCGCTTTCAATCATAGTTCGAATCTTCTCTACTACGTTCGTGACTTCATTCGTATCGCCGTCTGTAGAGTGGTCTACTATTATGTCGCAATATTTCAAAAAGCCTTCCCATTCCTTTTGCAAATCTTCGGGCAAGTTTTCTAGATTAACATCACCCAAGTAAAATGCTGGATTACGTAAAATTATCTCGGCGTCTTTTGGAGCTTCATCGAGACTCGGGTCTTCGTATTTTTTAGCCCATTGCTGCGCTAGCTCAACTTGCTTGTCAGCTACTTCTTTTGGGCTTATTTCGAATTCACTTTTTGGTATTGGTATTTCTGCAGTTGTCATATGTTTATTGTAGCATAATGCTTATGTAAAGTCAATGTTGGAGGATGTCTTTATTGACCCTAATACAGACACATGTTTAAATAAGCACAAGAATAAACGAGAATACAAAAAATGGAACCAAACAGTCCAGAAAACTCACAACAAAATAACCCAGAAGCACCAGTTCAACCACTAGAACCTACTCCTCAACAAATACAAACCACACCCTTACCACCCCCCAACAAAGGCAGTAAAAAGACTATAAAAATCATAATAATAATTGCAGTTATATTTTTTGTTATCATTCCGATAATAGTCATGATAATGAGCGCCAATAGTTTTGTGAAAAAGGAACTCAAAAAAGATAAGAAAACTAGTACTAGTCAAAAAAACCAAGACTTGGTGACAAAAAAGCTGACTATGAATAAAGTTCAGGTTACTTACAATAAGGAATATTGGAAGGTAAAGGAATCTAAGTCTGAGGTTGAAGAAGGTGCGTGTGGCACTAATAATGTGGATTTCTTGGACTTAGTGCACTCGGATATGAAAGTATATATTAACCTTGGGCATGAACCTTGTATGAAGGGTGGCACCACATGCTTTGACGAAGCTAATTATGACAAAGAAAAGTGTTATGTGGAGGATAAGCAAGTAGGAGAGGTTAGTTTGGGTACTACCAAGCATATCTTGGCTGAAAAATATGTCGATACAACTATGGCCGATACTGGCGGCGCTTCGTACAGTGTCTCTATAACAGATGAATATACTCCGGGTAAACAATATCCTATTTGCCTAGTTTCATGCCTAAAATTACCCAACAGCAGCTCAGCTACTATAAACGCGTATTATTCGTTTGAATCAGAGACTGCAGCTTCGCAGAAAAGTGGCAACTTATCACTTGATGAGTTTATAAATAAGCCTGAGGTACAAGAGGCTATAAAAGTTTTGAAGACAGCTAGGGCTTACTAGCTAGCAATCTCGAGAGAGCGGGATAGCGCTTTATTGGTTATTGAGCATCACCAGGGCAAGGACCACCAATGAGTCTATTTTCAGTTCGTCCGTGTTCACTAAATTCTTTATGACAGGCATCAGCCTCATCTAGGCTATGGTATTTACTTTGAAAGTACCCATCATCTAGCGTTTCATCGCTTTTTACTTCTTGAATTTGCTTGGTTTGTTCACTATTTATATAAACAGCGACTAACACAGCGCCAATAACGACAATCAAACTTATGATTGCAATTAATATTTGCTTTCTTTTGCTCGCTGTTATCAATATACGCATAATTTCATGGCGGAGAGGGTGGGATTCGAACCCACGGTACCGTTTCCGGCACGACGGTTTTCAAGACCGTTCCCTTAAACCACTCGGGCACCTCTCCGTGTACAAATAATTCTACCATGACAGGTGTTATAATCTAAATTATGCAAGAATCAGTTTTCACGAAAATCATTAAAGGTGAGATACCAGCTCATAAAATTTATGAAGATGATAAGACTTTAGCCTTTCTAGATATTCACCCACAATTTCCCGGACATACTTTGCTAATTCCCAAAGAACAGGTTGATTATATCTGGGATTTAGACGATTCAACGTATCATTATCTATGGGATATAGCCAAGAAAATAGCTCCAAAAATAAAAGAGGCTACAGGCTGTCAAAGAGTCGGAATTGCGGTTGAAGGTTTTGGCGTACCCCACGTACATATTCACTTGATACCGCTTAATCATATAAAAGATTTTAAAATGCCACAGGATTTGGAATCTCCGCCAGACCACAAAGCTCTAGCTGAGATGGCACAAAAATTACAATTTACAGATGATTAATATTATTGCAATTGGTAAAAAGCACGAACCTTGGCTAGCTGACGCTGTTGAGCGGTACCAGAAGCGCTTGAGCACACCGTTTAATCTGTCATGGATATTGTTGCCAAACTCGTCGCAAAAGGACGCAGTGGCTATCAAAAACGAGTCAGGTGACATATTAAACAAGCTCAATCCTGATGATTTTATAGTGCTAATGGACGAGCGGGGCAAAATGTACGACTCACCTACTTTGTCGAAAGCATTAGTATCACCATTAGAGCAGTCTAAAAATGTAGTTATCATAATTGGCGGAGCCTACGGAGTCAGCGAAGAAGTTCGGAGTAGGGCAGATATTGTGTGGTCACTATCCCCTCTCGTCTTTCCCCATCAGTTAATCAGGCTAATTTTGGTAGAGCAGTTGTATCGGGCTCAATCAATCCACCGCGGCCTACCCTATCACAACGAATAGATTAGACGTCAAACTCTAAATCAAGATAATCAGATTTGCCAGATTCTATCATCTCGACTATTTCACGCCAGCCGGGGATAAATTCGTTGTAGTCTATCTTTTCCCATTCTACCCATTTTGTATCGCCTCTGTTAATTTCCGGAAGTTCGATTTCTTCTAGATTGTCAGCGAACCACACTGGCCCCGTGACATGGTTGAGAGCATTTTTTTGATGCACCAAAACAGATACGTAACCCGAATATATCAATGGTATATCAATTTTTCCTTTGCTAAATTCACTCAGCTCTCTTTTCGCAGCAGTTCGTAAGGTTTCCTGCATGTGAACTTTACCCGATATACAAGCATATTTTCCGATAAAGGGGTGTCTTTTGCGATGACTAACAAACCATTTTTTGGTTTTAGTGCGTAGGAATATAAGCGAGTAGGTTAATGGTGCCTCTTGTAAATTAGCTACTTCTGATGAAAAATGTTGAGCCAGCTCCACGCCCTTTGGTGCCAGTTTGTAATATCCGTCATCTGTTTTTTCTACTAATTTTAATTTGATGAGTTCACGCAAATGATACATGAATTGGCTGGATTCTAGCTCGGGATTTTTGAGATCTTTGTAGCGCAGAGTCGGACTGTGACGCAGTTTGGCGAAAATCTCTGCCTGGATGTGGTGGTCGAATCGTTGAATACTCATATTCTCTCTGTATTTAGTTTCTATAAACCACTATACAACACTAGATATAGAGCTTTAGTAAAGACTTTTTTACTAAAAACCTCTGCACTGACTCTATTTACATAACTAATTAGTCTGAGGGTGGAGGTACAATATGAATACACTTAAACAACATTTAGAAGTCGGTAAACCATTTGCGATGCCAATCAAGGCCTCGGAACAAGCTGCTATTGTAGCGCTCGGAGAAGTTGTCGAGGCAACATCTCTGGAGGCTCATAAACAGATGTACCAGGCATACGAAAGAGGAGATTCAAGTGTCACGGTTTTTACCGATGACCCACGAGAACCAGAAAAATATATTAGTTTTGTTGATAGAAATGGTGAACCTTGCTACAACGAATTTGTAGCTGGGAACTCTGCAACGGATATCGGTATTCGCGGAGTTAATCCGGAATTTGACGGAGTAATTAACCCTACTACCGTCATCCACGCAGATAAAGACGCTGTTCATGACTTTAGAGAAAAAGGTGCTCCGCAAGTTGTAGTGAAGGCTCTGGATGCTGCGAGATTATTTAATAACTTTATTATAGAACGTATTGCTAGGCCGTATTTGCGACAAGTGGCACTAGAAAATGAAGTTAATCCGGACGAATATCTACAGCACTTTTATCCATTTGCTACCAGACCTCATACATTAACAAGGGTCATCATGTACCACATTGATGCAAAAGATGGCATGAGACCGGTTGGTGAAACTGACGGCGTACCGCTGCTCATCAAACAGCATAACGACAAATCTGCCTACACAATCGACAGCGTGCAAACCAGTTCAGGCCTGCAGTATTATGATCTTGAAACTAGAGAATGGGTGAATGCTGGTACTGAGGTGGCATGTTTTCGAGGCAGTGCCGAATCATTCTTGCCTACTGCTCCCCCGCCAACAGCACACCGTGTAGTGTTCGAAGAAGATTTGAGAGAAAAAGCCTCCCCTAGGTTATTGAAAGCTAAGGTTGGTAGAATGGCAATTCCAACGTTTATCTGTCCGGTGAATATTGGTGATCGTCAAACTATTAAAAGCGACGATATACCACAAACTACCTCAGTTGCTATATAATTTGTAATTCAGCTTGCAGGCGTTCGATGAGCGCCTGCTGTGATACTAGGGTTTCGAGAGTTTCTGTGACTACAGCTTCCGGAGCATTTTTGACGTAGCTTTCATTTGCTAAGCGGCCCTCGAGATTCTTAATTTGAGATTCAATATCAGCTATGCGTTTTTCTAGATTTTTACGGTGGTGTTTTACGGTTTTTTGGTCAATATCGAGCCAGGCTTCTCTACCAGCTACGGCTAGGCGCAGCCCTTGAGGGTTATCGGCCTTTTTAACTTCGGCCAAACCTGCTAGAACGCCAACCAGCTCTTCGTTATCAGCTATCAAGCTGTCTTCACCATATAGTAAGATTTGTTTTTTGCCCCCGAGCTCGTGTGTGACATATCGAGTCTCGCTCACCAAAGCTTTTAATTGGTTAAATTCGGCAGCGGCGATGTCGCTGTATTTGGCTTTTTCAGGCCAGCTCTGAGATATCAGTGGTGTTTTGTGTAGGCCTAAGGTCTGCCAAATTGTTTCTGTAACAAAGGGAGCAAACGGATGAGTTATTTTCAAGATTGTTTCTAGTACCCAGGCGAGTAGCGGCAAGTTGTCGCTTTTCTTGCTGGCTTCTAGATACCAGTCGGCAACAGAACCCCAGATGGTATGGTAAACAACATCGGTGGCTTCGGCAAAACGATATTCGGCCAAGTACTTCTCCACTGTATCGATAGCATCATTAAGTTCGCTGATTATCCAATGGTCAGCAATATTTTGAGGATCCGCTAGGGGTGGCATTTCTTGCTCGCCTATCTTGCCCTCAATAAACCGAGCGATATTCCATAGTTTGTTAGCAAAATTGCGCCCTGCGACGACTTTATCGACAGCAAAGGCTTGATTCTGTCCTGCAGACCTATTAGCCACTACGCCCAGTCTCAGCGCGTCTGAGCCGTATTTATCTATCATATCCATTGGGTTAATGACATTGCCTTTTGATTTGCTCATTTTTTGGCCTTTTTCATCCAAAACCATACCGTGCATGTAGACATTTTTGAAGGGTACCTTGTCGGTGACGTATAGACCGAGCATTATCATACGTGCAACCCAGCGGTCTAACAGGTCGTGGCCTGTCTCCATCATATCTGTTGGGTAAAAGCGACTGAGTTCACCACCACTCGCCACATCGGTAGTGATGAATGGCCATTGACCAGATGAGAACCAGGTATCAAAGGTATCTTCTTCGCGTATGTATTTTTTGCCATTAACTTCTATAGTTGGCTGGTCAACGCGGTCATCAAATATCCAATCAGTATGGTCCTCGGCATTAACAAAAGCTGGGATTGGGATACCCCATGGAATTTGGCGAGAGATGTTCCAGTCGTGGAGGTTGTCGAGATATTGCTTGAGTACCCTGCCTTTTCCAGCTGGATAAAATGAAATCTCACCGGCTTCGACGGCTTGTTTTGCGCGGTCCGCCAGAGGTCGAACCTTGATAAACCACTGGTCTTTGATGAGTGGTTGGATTGGCAGGCCGCTTTTGTAGTCAAATCCAACAGAGTGTTCGATTTCTTTTTCACCACGGCGTAGTTCAGCGGCTTGCAGTGCAGCGAGGACACTTTTTCTGGCCTGTTCGACATCTTGACCTTCGTAATATTTGGTAGCAGCAGTCATTTTGCCATCAAAACCAATTACTTGAATACGTTCTAGATTGTGCCTCACCCCTATTTCAAAGTCATTTGGGTCGTGAGCAGGTGTTACCTTTACTACCCCTGTTCCAAAGTCTTTATCCACTGCTTCATCAGCGATTATCGGGACTTCCCGCTCGATAATTGGTACCATTACTTTTTTGCCAACCAAGGCTTTATATCGTTCGTCATCTGGATGTACTGCAACGGCTGTGTCGCCTAGTAGGGTTTCGGGTCGAGTTGTTGCAACAACTAGCTCCCCTACTCCGTCGATGATTGGATAAGCGATATTCCACAGTGTGCCTTTGACATTTCTGTGGTCTACCTCGATATCGGCATAGCTTGTTTGGTAGGCTGTCGAGTAGTTAACTATTCGCTCACCCCTGTAAATCAATCCTTCGTCCCAAAGCTTTTTAAAGGTACTGTAGACAGTTTTTACGACCTTTTCATCTAAGGTAAATGTCAGGTTTTGCCACGAGGCACTGGCACCAAGTGCTCGCAGCTGTAGGTCCATAGTCCCCCGCTTTTTCTTTACAAAATCCCATACCTGTTTGTATAATTCTTCACGTGAAAAATCAAAGCGATTTTTACCCTGTTTTGTGAGTTCTTTTTCATACACAACCCAGGTCTCAAAACCCGCATGGTCGGCTCCTGGTAAGTAGATGGTGTCGAAGCCTTTCATACGGTAATAACGGATGAGGATGTCTTGCAGGCTAACAGTTAAACCATGGCCGGTGTGTAGGTCGCCATTGGCATTTGGTGGAGGCATGACAATAGAGTAGGGGTCGCCAACGCCTGTAGGCTCAAAAGCACCACTGGCTTCCCATAGTGCGTAAATGTTCGTTTCATACTGATTTGGTTCGTAAGTTTTTGACAGTTTCATAAAATTGTTTTCACATTAAAATACTTCAGTTTTTACACCCTTTTGTATCTGTTGTAGTATATCATAAATTATATAGATAAACTGGGGAATACCTCGAGTTTTCGTGGGTCCGTTGCTGGTTCAATATCTGCCTGATAGTAGGCAAGAGCCGCAATCATAGCAGCATTGTCAGTACAAAGTTCCATTGGTGGGTAATTAATTTCTATAGACAAATGTTTCGATAACTGTTCTCGGAGCTCACGGTTTGCAGCAACGCCACCTGCAATTACTACCGAAGCAGGGGAGTATTGTTTGTATGCTGTCTCTGTCTTGTCTACCAAAGTTTCAACGGCAACTTTTTGAAAACTAGCAGCAAAATCATTTCGCTGTTCATCAGTTAACAACGCAGCTAGCTGGTGTGAAGGAAAAGTATAATCTTTACCTACACTATGTTGAGCCGCACGCAGAACAGCCGTCTTGAGCCCTGAAAAACTAAAGTCTAGTGGGTTTTGTAGCTTACTTTTTGGTAGTGGGTATTTGTTTGGATTCCCATTCAATGCTGCCTTGGATATGCTTGGGCCGCCTGGATATGAAAGTCCTAAAATCTTGGCCACTTTATCAAACGCTTCACCTACTGCATCGTCTTGTGTGCGTCCTAAAATTTGATAGTCACTATGTGATTGAAATAATACTAACTGTGAATGCCCACCAGAGACGATTAGTGCCAAAATAGGAAACTCAGGAGGTTTTTCTAGTAAAAAATTGGCGTAGACATGAGCCTTTATATGATGGATAGGGTAGAGTGGTTTTTTATGTATCAAAGCTAGTGTTCGAGCGGTGAGTGTTCCTACCAATAAACTACCTATTAAACCCGGTGCGTGGGTAACTGCGATAGCATCTATTTCGTCCCAAGTTGCGTTGGCATCTGACAGAGCTTTGTTTACAACAGGCAGCATGACTTCTATATGAGAACGCGCTGCGACCTCTGGTACGACACCACCATATTGTGCGTGAATGTCTATCTGAGACTTTATAACGTTCGATTGCAATACGCGACCATCACTAACTACAGCAGCGGCAGTTTCATCACAACTAGTTTCAATACCTAAAATTCTCATACTACCACTGTAACATTTACCAAACATATACAAAACTTTTCACGTGAAATATATTAAAAACAGGTCTATATTTTGTTGCCTTGCGGTTGTATAATTGAGGTATGAAGAATGGGGTTGTAAAGGTCACGAGGAAGGTTTTGCCGAAAGGTGCTGTTAAACGTCTTGAAAGCAAATACCGAAAGTCACGCGTAAAGCTAGTGAGTGCGCGCTATGGTCACCCTGCAAAAGACTTAAAAGTTATCGCTATAACAGGGACGAATGGCAAAACAACTACAGCAAACTATCTGAACGAGATTTTAAAGGAAGCGGGCAAAAAAACAGCACTTTTTAGCACAGCAGTAATTGAGCTTGATGGCGAGAAAAAACTCAACGACAAGAATGCTACAGTGCCTTTAACTAGCGAATTGCAAAAGTTCTTTAGGGACGCAAAAGATGCAGGTGTGGATTACGTTATTTTGGAGGCTACTAGTCATGCTCTGGACCAGTACAAACTGGAAGGGGTGCCTATTGAAGCCGCTGTTATGACCAATCTCACACAAGACCATCTCGATTATCACCACACTATGGAAAATTATGCTGCTGCAAAAGGTAAGTTGTTTGCTAGTAATCCACGTATAGCCGTGTTAAATCGTGATGACGAATGGTTCGATTATTTTGACGATATTGGCACGCCTGGCGAGAAAATGACCTATGGTACAAACAAAGGTGCAGAAACACGAATAACAGATGTAAAACTGTATAAAAAAGGTAGCGAAGTAAGCCTAGAAATTGATCATCAAACCAAGTTAAAAATCGCTACTAGTTTGCCCGGAAAATACAACGTCTATAATTTAACGGCTGCTGCAACGTTGGCATATTTGCTACACATTGATTTGAACTCTATACGTGAAGGTATAGCGAATCTAGAGTCAATTCCTGGACGATTTGAAATCATAGAAACAAAAGAGCCGTATGAGGTTGTAGTTGATTATGCACATACACCTGACGCTTTAACCCAGCTTTTACAAGCTGTTAGACAGTTCACGAAAAATCGAGTGATTTTAGTATTTGGGGCGACTGGTGACCGGGACAAGATGAAACGACCAATTATGGGCGAAGTAGCTGTCAAAAATGCTGATCGAATAGTTGTGACGGACGAAGAAAGCTATAACGAAGACCCAAAAACCATACGAAAAATGGTCTTGGACGGTATTTCCAATGCCAAAGGCGATGCTAAAACTGAAGAAATTGCAGACCGGCGAGATGCGATAGCAAAAGCTTTATCAATTGCCAAAAAAGGTGACAGCGTTGTTATAACAGGGATGGGACATGAAGTTTTTCGCATTGTAAAAGGCGAAAAAATACCATGGAACGACGGCGATGCCGTTCGTGAAATTCTAGTTGTGGAAAAACCTAGTAAAAACCTGTAGATAACGCTCGTGTTTTACTCTGATAATTGGTATTATGTTATGAGGAGAATTGTACCTAAAATTCTTCGCAAATCAAAAAGATGGAAAATAACAAAAACACGAGACAAAATCTGAGGGAATTGCCTGGGGAGAAAAAGAAATTCTTCTGGGTATTGCTAGTGTTTGTTTTGGTTATTGGAATTTGGATTGGTGTGCAAGGTGCAAATCAAGGTGTCCTAACATTGGCAACAAGTGCACAAGGATTGACAGACAAAGACGGAAACATAAAAGTTCGGGTACGAGCAATAGATGCCGCGAACGCAAAAGAAAGTCTGTACACTATAGATCAAACCGCGACCGTAAAGGACGGTCAGCTAAAACTTCGATGGCAGATACCACCAACAGCAAAGAAGAAAGCTGCTTATATCGAAATATGTGCGCTGGATAAACGTGCAGGGCCATCAACAACCGTTAAAAAATCCTGTATAGAACAGTCTGGGGATGTAGCCTACAACAAAGTCAGTTGTCCATACTACGTCCCGGCAAACTCGACAGGATTTTCTGGTCAGCTCAACGGTTGGAATAAATTGGACGACTCGCAAAAAGTCGGTTGTAGTGGTGATAAGAGTTTTGGAAAAGTCAGTAGCCTCGATGCTTTAGCTAAAGCTCAGTCTCCATCAATCCAGGTTGATGGTGGTGGAGTCCTGGTTGCCGAGAATGGCAAAATTGAAACCAAAGATGTCGAGCAGTTTGTCAAAGATGCGTTGAGTGGCGCGGGTGGAACGGTCGTCCAAGTTACTAGTACACCAACTCCTGGTCCACAAGGTTCGGCTGGCGCAAATGGGATTGACGGCGCAAATGGTCTAAACGGTGCGGATGGAGCAGTTGGAATTGCTACCGTTTCTGGCGGCGGTCTGATTTTGACAGGACAAAACCTTAGTCTTGACGACTCATGTCTGGGTGGACAAATTTTGCAATGGGATGGATCGAATTGGGTGTGTGCCAGTGTCGCGGGGACTGATAGCCAAACGCTTTCACTTGCGGCTAATATACTAGCTATTAGCGGTGGTAACTCGGTTAACCTGGCTGGATACCTAGATAACACAGATAGCCAAGCACTTAGCTGGGTTGGCGGCACGAGAACACTGAGTTTGACTGGAGGAGGCAGTGTAGTTATATCTGATAGCGATACGACATATAGCTCTGGAAACGGACTGAGTCTTAGCGGTACAACATTTAGCATTAATTCGCCGACCTGTAGTGGTACAACGAAATTACAATGGAATGGTACGGCCTTTACGTGTGCGGCTGATGTCGATACCGACACAGACACGACGAACTTTAACGTTGCTGCAAACGGTGGAGCTGGTCAAAACATTTCGTCTGGCGGCACAGTTAATTTCACAAACGGTACAGGCACAACAGCGAACCGTAGTGGTAGCGACATTAGTTTTGGATTAGCGAATACAGCAGTCACCAGCGGGACTTATTCAGCGAGTAACAATGGAAATGGCTCACTAGCTTTGCCTCAATTCACTGTTGATGCTCAAGGTCGTTTAACCGCAGCCAGTACAACCAACGTGACGCTAACTGGTATTGCAAACTCACAACTTGCTAACAGTGCAATTACCGTAAATACAACTGGACCGTTAACTGGTGGCGGTTCGGTGAGTCTGGGCGGAACTTTAAACCTTAGCCTCGACCTTAGTGATGCTGGTGATAGCGCGTCTGCAACAACTAGCAGTGGGTCTGGTTTGGAAATTAGTGGCAACGAAGTTGGCTTGTTGAGGGGTTGTACTAGTGGTCAATTGTTGAAATGGAATAGTTCTAGTCTGCGCTGGGAATGTGCCAGCGATACTGACACAGACACGAACAGTGGTGGAACCGTCACAGGTATAACCGCTGGAACGGGGTTATCAGGTGGCACTATCACTAGTAGCGGTACGATTAATATCGCCAGCACTGGTGTGACTGCTGCTAGTTACGGTAGTTCGACTTCTGTTCCAGTGATAACCGTTAATGCACAAGGCCAGATAACAGCTGCTAGTTCGGCAGCTATTCCAACTGCGTCGACTTCAACTACAGGACTAATCACATCAACTGACTGGAACACATTCAATGGTAAAGAAAATGTCTTAACCTTTACTGGTAACGGACTATTCAGCCGCTCGGGAAATACAGTGACGGGTCTTGCTTGTACCGCTGGTCAAATACCAAAATGGACAGCTGGTGCATTCGCTTGTGGGGCTGACGATAATAGCGGCTCTACCTACACAGCAGGCAATGGCTTGAGCCTTGGTGGTAATAGTTTTAGTATCAATTCGCCGACATGTGGTGGCACCGACAAATTAACCTGGAGCGGTACGGCTTTTAGTTGTGCGACAGATGTCGATACTGACACTAATACGACGAATTTTAATATTGCTGCAAACGGTGGAGCAGGTCAGAATATCGCAGCTGGCAATACAGTGAACTTTGCAAACGGCACAGGTACATCAGCGTCGCGTACTGGTAATGATATTAGTTTTGGGCTGGCTAATACAGCAGTAACAAGTGGTACTTATAGCCCGAGTAATAATGCCAATGGCTCACTAGCTTTGCCTCAATTCACTGTTGATGCTCAAGGTAGATTGACGGCTGCGTCAACAACAAACGTAACATTAACCGGCATTGCTAATTCACAACTAACTAACAGTTCGATAACAGTTACAACAGCAGGTGGATTGACCGGAGCAGCTACAGTTAGTTTGGGTGGAACCCTCAATCTAGGGTTAGACTTAAGTGATAGCGGTGACAGTGCAACTGCTACAACTAACAGCGGTTCTGGGCTAGAAGTAAGTGGTGGTGAAATTGGTTTGATTCGTGGCTGTTCATCAAGCCAATTGTTGAAATGGAATAGCTCGAGTTTACGCTGGGAATGTGCAGCTGATGTCGACACAGACACTAATAGTGGTGGAACTGTCACAAGCATTACTGCTGGAACCGGTCTATCCGGCGGCACAATTACAAGTAGCGGAACAGTTTCAATCGCCAACACTGGTGTTACTGCTGCAACCTATGGTTCATCAACTAGCATACCCGTCATAACTGTAAATGCGCAGGGTCAGATTACTGCCGCTAGCTCTAGTGCAATCCCTACCGCAAACACTTCGACAACAGGTTTACTAACCAATACTGACTGGAACACGTTCAATGGTAAAGAGAACATCCTGACTTTCACTGGTAATGGCTTGTTTAGCAGAAGCGGCAATACAGTCACCGGATTGGCATGTACGACTGGTCAAATACCGAAATGGACTGCAGGTGCATTTGCCTGTGGTGCTGATGTCGATACCGACACTAATACGACATATTCAGCAGGTAACGGCTTGTCACTTGCTAGCACAACATTTAGCATTAATTCACCAACCTGTTCTGGTACGGACAAGTTAACTTGGTCTGGTACAGCCTTTAGCTGTGCGACTGATGTTGATACTGACACAGATACCACGAACTTTAACGTAGCTGCTGCAGGAACTGGTGGCTCGCAAAATATTTCATCGGGCGGAACTGTCACATTTGGCAATGGCACCGGTACGACTGCAACTAGGTCTGGCAGTACTGTGACCTACGGTCTCAATAATACTGCCGTCACAGCCGGAACTTATGCGCCTGCTGATAACGCCAATGGATCGCTAACACTACCTCAGCTAACAGTTGATGCTCAGGGTCGTTTAACTGCTGCCAGTACAACCAATGTGACATTAACAGGTATTGCAAACACACAACTAGCTAACAGTGCAATTACCGTCAATACTGCTGGTGGACTAACTGGCGGTACATCTGTTAGTTTGGGTGGTAGCATCAATCTCAGCCTAGACTTGTTTGATAGTGGAGATACTGCAACGGCAACTACAAATAGTGGCTCTGGGCTAGAGGTGAGTGGTGGTGAAATAGGATTGATTCGTGGCTGTAGCAGCAGCCAACTACTCAAATGGAATTCTACTAGTTTGCGATGGGAGTGTGCTAATGACACAGATACAGACACAAACAGTGGTGGAACTGTCACTAGCATCACAGCTGGTACAGGACTAAGCGGAGGCACAATTACTAGCAGCGGTACTATTGCAATTTCGAACAGCGGTGTGACGGCTGCTACATATGGTAGCTCCACTAGTATTCCGGTTATTACAGTCAATGCACAGGGTCAGGTAACAGCGGCGAGCTCATCGGCGATACCAACAGCTAATACATCTACCACTGGCCTACTAACCTCTACTGACTGGAATACATTCAACGGTAAGGAAAACATTCTAACCTTTAATGGAAACGGATTATTTAGTCGTTCAGGAAACACAGTGACAGGCCTTGCTTGTTCTGCAGGTGAGATACCAAAATGGACCGCTGGTGCATTTGCTTGTGGGGCCGATAGTGGCGGATCTAGTTACAGCGCTGGAAATGGGCTAACTCTAACCGGCGCAAGCTTTAGTGTCAATTCACCAACCTGTTCTGGTACAGATAAATTAACTTGGTCAGGTACGGCTTTTAGCTGTGCGACTGATGTTGATACTGACACAGACACCACGAACTTTAATGTAGCAGCGGCTGGAACTGTTGGTAGTCAAAATATCTCTAGCGGCGGTACTGTGACATTTGGTAATGGAACAGGAACAACTGCTACTAGGTCTGGCTCTACGGTTACATATGGTCTAAATAACACAGCGGTTTCATCTGGCACATATTCACCAAGTGATAATGCCAATGGTTCGCTAGCCTTACCTCAGTTTACAGTTGATGCGCAGGGTCGTCTGACAGCCGCTAGTACGACCAATGTAACCCTAACGGGTATTGCTAATTCACAGTTAACAAATAGTTCTATTACGGTCACAACTGCTGGTGGATTAACAGGTGCAGCCACAGTTAGTTTAGGTGGAACCCTAAACCTAGGACTAGACCTATCTGATGCAGGTGATAACAACACTGCAACCACCAGCAGCGGTTCAGGGTTAGAAGTAAGTGGTGGAGAAGTTGGCTTGCTAAGGGGCTGTTCAACTGGTGAGTTGTTGAAATATAACACAACTAGCAAGCAGTGGGCATGTGCAGCAGATGTCGATACTGATACTAATAGTGGTGGAACTGTCACTAGCATTACTGCTGGAACCGGTCTATCAGGCGGAACGATTACATCTAGTGGAACTATCGCTATCGCGAGCTCTGGGGTAACAGCTGCTACATACGGTTCGTCAACCAGTATTCCAGTTATTGCAGTTAATGCTCAAGGTCAAATCACTAGTGCAACTTCAACAGCCATACCAACAGCCAACACTAGCACAACCGGACTCTTGACATCTACTGATTGGAATACATTTAACGGCAAAGAAAATGTTCTAACCTTTACAGGCAACGGCCTCTTTAGTCGTTCGGGCAATACAGTGACAGGCTTGGCATGTACAACAGGTCAAATACCAAAATGGTCAGGTGGGGTATTTGCTTGTGGAACAGACATTGATACTGATACAGATACGACATATTCAGCAGGTAATGGTTTGAGCCTGGGTGGCACGACATTTAGTATCAACTCTCCAACTTGTGCTGGCACAACCAAACTAACTTGGAGCGGTACTGCATTTAGTTGTGCAACAGATGTTGATACTGACACTACGAACTTTAATATCTCTGCCAACGGTGGTGCTGGGCAAAATATTGCTAGCGGTAACACTGTTAATTTCGTGAACGGTACAGGTACAACTGCCAGCCGAAGTACGAATGATATTAGTTTTGGACTGGCGAACACCGCAGTTACCGCAGGTACGTATGCGCCTAGCAATGCTGGCGGTGGAGTATTAACCTTGCCTCAATTAACAGTAGACGCGCAGGGTCGTTTGACCGCAGCATCAACCACAAATGTCACCCTAACCGGAATAGCCAACTCGCAGTTAGCGAATAGCAGTATTACGGTAGGTACAGCAGGTGGACTGACTGGTGGTACAACGGTTAGTTTGGGCGGAACTATTAATCTCAGCCTTGACCTATCCGATGCTGGAGATGCTAACACAGCAACTACTAGTAGTGGTTCAGGCCTCGAAGTGAGCAGTGGAGAGATTGGACTACTGCGTGGTTGTAGTACTGGGCAATTGCTGAAGTACAATTCAACTACTAGTCTATGGGCGTGCGCAGCCGACACCGACACCAACAGTGGAGGTACAGTTACATCCATTACTGCCGGAACTGGACTATCTGGTGGAACAATCACTACAAGCGGGACAATTGACATTGCCAACACGGGCGTCACAGCTGCGACATATG
>JAUSMW010000264.1 GCA_030645815.1 Candidatus Saccharimonadota bacterium | reverse complement strand
GATCAGACGGTTTTGGTGTTTCCAGACGACAATGGATGCTTGTGGATTATTGATTTGGCTGTAGGTGGTAATGGAGCATCATCGTTGCTTTTTGAGAAGCACCCAGTACTCATTCAAATGCTGCGGGCTGGTGGACAGATGCTTCTGGACTGCCCCTGCGAAGGAGGACTGGCTTCGGCAAGTACCGCAAATACCTCTTATTTACAGGATACTGGATGTCCTCGTTGTATGCGAGTTGCAGGAGATGTGATTGTTGTTGACCTCGATATACGGCAAGATTTGTATGGCCAAGTGTCCAAACAGCAGACATTGCAGTGGCTGCTCTCTAATAAACACCTGCCCGGATCGGGTGAGATACATATTCAAGAAAAGTACAAGGGTATTGACGATGCTCACCGAATTACAGGTGACGATGACGCGTCACGCAAAGGGTGCATTAAACTGGTACGCCGCATACTCAGAGATCGACTTGGTTTGGAAATCAATGACTGCCATGTAGCATCATTTGGCTGGAAGTCAGAGGCTGATAAGACGCTTGGTACCTATGAATCAGCAACAAACATGATTTCACTGGTGAGAGGGCTGAGAGAATGGTTTACTCTTGACGTGCTTGCACATGAGTTGTTTCACAATTATCAGTGGCGCTGCGATCAGGTGTTCAATCATAGAATTCTCGGAGAATCTGGGGAGGCAAAACCACCCTTTAATGGAAAACTATTTGTGGAAGGCTCTGCCTCTTGGGCGGAGAGCCATATTGTGGACGCATTGGCGATACGCAGTTCCTTGACAACGGCAAATTTGCGAGAAGGTGATGAGTATGCGGCGGGTTTTCAGCTGTTTAAATACATTGAGGAAAATTGTGGGGGTGTTGCTGCAGTACTTGGGTTCTTGGCATCTGGCGACATTGCCTCGATCACACGAGGAAATGTTACCGATCTTGAACATCTATATAGTGCCGCAGGAATCAGGGATAAGTTGGCATAGCCTGGCCTGATATTACTCAGGAGTAATACTGCCGTGTAATTGAGTTTGATCATATGTTGAATGGCTTATTGTACTGTTATGGCTGTTACTTCTCTCAGGCATATTTCAAGTATTATAAATAGGGTACGTTTATCTTGTTTTGTAGGCTGTTTGATTTTTGCGAAATACCAGATTAGTGCAAATAACAAGTTTAAAGCCCTAAAAACAGGGAATTAGACAAAAAATACATAGAGATTCCCATACTTGCTAATTTTAGTATTATCACTCTTATTTTTATCAATTCTTCATCAATATAACGGCGTATGTCTGAAACAAACTCCAGATAAAAAGATGGTATTAGATTTGCTGACATACATAGGGTAGATGAGACGATATAGGTAATATAATGATGCAGTTTTTGGCAAATGGAATTTGTAACGGAGCAATTTTTGCCCTAGTTGCGATGGGTTTCGGCCTGATTTACACCACAACGGGTGTATTTCACTTAGCCTTAGGTGCTACATATACGTTATCCGCATATTTTCTTTTTGGATTGTTAATTAATTTAAAGATGCCGATGTTGATGAGTTCATGTGTCGCTATCATGGCGGCTGCAATTGTCGGAATCTCAATTGAGTGGCTAGTTTATCGGCCGCTAAAACGACACAATGCCACATCTACTGTCATGATGATTAGCTCTTTAGGTGTTTACACTGTAATAGTCAATTTCCTTGTCATCATTTGCGGAAATGAAAGTGTAATTTTGCATTCTGGAACTGTAGCAACGATAGATTTTCACGGTATTACGCTCACACAGATTCAGATTGCCCAAGTTATCGTCGCCGTTCTGGTGATTGTGCTTTATCAACTTTTCTTGCGTTATACACATCTGGGTCGAATATGTCGAGCAGTAGCAGATGATTCGATTCTTGCATCTATTTTGGGGGTAAAAGTCGAGGGAACTCGTCTGGTCGTAT
Organism: Candidatus Saccharimonadota bacterium; assembly: GCA_030645815.1. Taxonomy (GTDB): domain Bacteria; phylum Patescibacteriota; class Saccharimonadia; order Saccharimonadales; family Saccharimonadaceae; genus JACPYF01. The sequence goes on along the minus strand of JAUSMW010000264.1, from coordinate 600 downwards.
TTGCGGCTGGCTCATTTTTGGCAGCAATCGGGGCTGTTTTGGTAGCGTTTGATGTGGGTATGGACCCCTCCATGGGATTTCCTGCCGTCTTAGTTGCCGCAGTTGCTTGTATTGTTGGCGGGCTACATCGGTTTACTGCACCTGCATTAGGTGGGTTTCTGCTTGGAATGATCCAGAGCCTAGTCGTCTGGCGAACTTCAACAAAATGGGAGAATGCTGTTACCTTCGCTATACTCATTGCTTTCTTATCACTGCGCCCACAAGGTTTGTTGGGCATGCGCAAAAGGATCGAAGAACGATGAACTATATTTTTCATATTTGTATCATGATCTGCTTATACGCGATTTTAGGATTAACACTCAACCTAGTTGTCGGCTACGGCGGGATGCTTTCGCTTTGTCACAGTGCTTTTTATGGCATAGGTGCTTATGTATCTACGCTGCTGATTATGAACGCTTCTTGGCCATATGTGCCGAGCCTACTGGGTGCATTGCTGATCTGTGGTCTAATCGCGTACCTGATTGCGCTCCCATCAATTCGATTTCACGGTGATTTTTTCGTGTTGGCTACTATTGCCTTTCAGATCATAGTTTTTTCCAT
>JAUSMW010000260.1 GCA_030645815.1 Candidatus Saccharimonadota bacterium | reverse complement strand
CAGCGTGCCAGTTAGCTTGAATGTGAACGGCACTACTGATGTTGATGCCAAAACTATCAAACCAACAGTACAGCAAACAAAGAAAACTTTCCAATCAGATTTTGCTGCGACTGGCAAAAAAGATATAGGAACAAAAGCTACAGGAATGGTGACTATAAAAAACTGTGCTGACTCTGACCCAATATCAGTACCAGCTGGTTCAACCGTAAGCTCAAATGGCCTCAATTTCTTGACTACATCATCGATTAGCGTACCAGGTGGTACATTTAAGCCCAACTGTTCAAAAGCAGGTACGGCGAACGTTTCTGTTCAAGCTCAGGATATGGGTGATAGTTACAACCTATCTAGCGGCAGTGCATTCACGGTTTCTGGGCAAGGTTCCGGGGTTAGCGCCTCCAACCCCGGCGCATTCACAGGTGGTGCTAAACGCACAGCTACAATTGTATCTGATAACGACATCAACACAGCCAAAGCAAAAATCATTGACCAAAATAAAGATGCTGGTAAAAGTGAGCTCACAAAGAAATTTGATACCAAAAAATATGTAGTTATTGATAAAAGCTACAAAGCCGACCCAACGACAGTTACATCTTCACCACCTAGCGGCAGTGAAGCGACTACAGCACACTTGACCGTAGAATTGACATATTCACTAACTGGCCTGGATAAAGACGATGTAAACGCAGTATTAAATGCATATCTAAAGGATAAAATTGATAAAAATAGTAAACAGAAAATTTATGACAATGGTATCAGCAAGTTACAGTTTGAAGGCTATACCGATAATACAGTGACGCTCAATACAACTGGCTACATTGGTCCATTTATCGACACAAAGAATCTCAAAAAACAGATAGAAGGCAAAAACTACGAAGACATCCGTCAACAAATAAAAGCTATCGAAGGTGTGCAAGATGTAGATACGAAGTTCTTTCCATTCTGGGTCTCAACTGCACCAGGTGCTGACAAGATTGATATCAAGTTCGTGGTACAGAAAAATGAGTGAACCAGACCCCAGTAGAGATTCAAAATCAATTATTGCGCTAGATGTAGGTGACAAGCGTATAGGTATTGCACATGCGGACACCTCAACTCGCATCGCCGTTGCCTATACTACAGTTGAAGTTGACGGACTAGAGTTTGAACGTTTACGTGAAATAATAGCCGAGCTAGAACCATCTATTATGGTTGTTGGTTTTCCACGCAATCAATCTGGTAGCCCAACAAAGCAAACCGAAAAAACCAAAGCGTTTGCAAAGCAATTAGATAGGTTTGGTATCGAAATAGTCTTTCAAGATGAATCACTAACGTCTGTATTAGCCGAAAAATACTTAAAATCGCTCAAAAAACCATATGCAAAAGCTGAAATTGACTCACATGCGGCAGCAATCATATTGGGTGATTATCTGGAGATAAATTTTGGTGTCTGAGGTAAATGTGCAGCCCGAAGTTAAAAAATCCCACCAAAAACCTTGGTTCTGGGTAATAACAGTCTTAGCCTCGGTCATCGCTGTTGCATTAACTGTCGCGTTGGTTTCAACTTTTTGGTACCAGCAAAGCCTAAGGCCAGTCGATGCGAACAGCAAGCAAAGTATCCGTTTTGAAATAACTGAGGGTCAAGGCAATAGTCAGATAGCCAAAAACCTAGAAAAGGCTCACGCTATTCGTAGTGCTGCTGCAATGATTTTATATCTAAAGTTCGAGGACAAGCCAACTAGCTTGCAAGCTGGAACCTACGTTATATCACCTAGTTACAGTGTACAAAAAATTGTCAGTCACCTAGAAAGTGGCAAAACAGATTTATTTAATGTGACAATTTTGCCGGGTCGTACGCTCAGTGAAATTAAAGCTGACCTGCAAAAATATGGTTATACGTCTGATGAAATTGAAGCCGCATTTAAGGCTAAGTACGATAGTCCGTTACTAGCAGATAAACCAGCTGATGCGGATTTGGAAGGTTATATTTATCCTGAAACATTCGAGATGTCATCTAGTGGTGACTTGCAGTATCTATTCCAAAGCTCGTTTGATACGTTATATGCCAAAATGCAGAAAGACGGATTGATTGATAAGTTCAAAGCCCACAATCTTAACATACACCAGGCCATGACTCTGGCATCTATCATCCAAAAAGAAGCCAGCGACCCCGATGATCAACCGCAAATAGCCCAAGTATTCTACACCAGATTAACTAGTGGTATGAAGTTAGAATCTGATGTTACATTCCATTATGCAGCTAAAAAACTGGGTGTTGAGCCGCGTGTTGATTTACAGTCACCATACAATACTCGTCTGGTAGCTGGTTTGCCACCTACACCAATCAGTAATATGAATTATTCTGCCTTGCAAGCCGTTGCAAATCCAGCGTCGGGAGACTATGTGTATTTTATCGCTGGTGATGACCATAAAATCTACTATGGACGTACACTCGAAGAGCACCAGGATAATATCAAAAAACACTGTCAAAAACTCTGCGGAAATGCCTCTTAAAATATACTAGGAAATCTATTGACGTATTAGTCAATGATTGCTATACTACTTCTTAGCACATGCAGTTTATGCAGTATCTCTACAGGGGTAACAGCTTATAAGCAGTATGGGCCTGCCGCAAATGTCGAACGGGTAAAGTCGATACACACCCTTTTCTCTATAGGAGAAGAAAGACAAATTATGGTAGCAGTGGAAATAGCAATATATTCACAAGGAGTTGATTATTAGTAATCCAGTCCCGCTTCGTGATGCAAAGCGTCATGCAGGCTCAAAGTTTAAACAATTTCGATCTAACAAGGTCGTCTCCATATCTTCATACGTCCTCATTTTTGGGCTTATTGTAGGTTTGGCCTACACTGGTCGTGACAGTGATTCTTTGGTATTAGCAGAACAAGACAAGACATCACAAACATCAGTCACAAGCAACAAGCCATCAATTGACCAAGTAGCTGCTACTGACCTAGCTGCAAACCTCGCTACGCAAGCCGAAATGCCAATTGCAAACAACGTGACTAACCAGGCAATATCACTAAATGCTAAAAGTCAGTTGGCGCAGACAAATGATGAAACTATTTCAAAACCACAGATAATTGCATCTAATGTGTCGGCTTCGAAATCTTTTACAACTTATAGAACACAAACTGGGGATACCACACCTAGCGTTGCAGCAAAATTTGGTTTGAATCCAAATACAATTAAATGGGCAAATGGTATTGCTGGTGATGCTATAGAGCCAGGCCGAGACCTGCTCATTCCACCTGTTGATGGCATCGTCTACTCAGCTCAGGCTGGTGACACAGTTGAAGGTATTGCAGCTAAATTTAGTGGCAGCCCTGAGCGTGTTGTCCTGTATAACGACCTCGAAGCCTCTGCTGCTATTCCAGCAGGCACGCAAATAATCATCCCCGGTGGGTCACCTGCTGCGGTTGTTGCATCAGTTTCGTCTGGTCGTGGCTCTACTGCAGGCTCTGCAGGTGCTAGCACCTCAGCGTCACTTTCTGGCGGAAATCGTTATGACTACGGATATTGTACTTGGTATGCCTACAACCGACGTGCAGCCCTAGGTATGCCAATTGGTGGTATGTGGGGTAACGCATCATCATGGGCTAGCTTGGCTCGTGGTTCTGGCTTTTTAGTAAACAACCGAGCATCAGTAGGTGCAGTGCTACAGACTCCAAATGCTGCTGGCGGCTATGGTCACGTGGCAGTTGTTGAAAGTGTTAACAGTGATGGCAGTATATTGATATCTGAAATGAACTTTGCTGGCTGGAATGTTAAAAGTACTCGAACAATTCCTGCTAGTTCTGTTGGTTCATACAACTATATTCACTAGTGTTAGTTAGCGCTGTAATCTGTTAGAATAGTCTTCAGTATGTTTGTTGATACAGCAAAAGTTCTATTAGTTGCAGGCCGCGGTGGTAATGGCGCGGTTAGTTTTCGTACCGAAAAATATATAGACCACGGTGGCCCTGATGGTGGTGATGGTGGGCATGGTGGTGATATCGTGTTTGTGGGTGATGAAGGTACAAACACACTGATTGATTTTCGTTATCATCCGGAACTAAAAGCTGATAAAGGTGAAAATGGTTCAAAGCGTGACCGTCGTGGTAAAAGTGCTGACCCAATGTTAGTGAAAGTTCCACTAGGGACAATCGTTAGTCGTGACGGAGTAGTGATGGCCGATATCACAACCAAAGGCCAACAAGTTGTCATTGCTCACGGTGGTGATGGCGGTTTTGGGAACGCGCATTTTAAAAGCTCTACACGTCAATCACCTCGCGTGGCAGAGGTTGGTGAGCCTGGTGAAACTTTTGAGGCTACACTAGAACTAAAACTTCTGGCTGACGTAGGTTTAATTGGCTTTCCAAATGCAGGCAAGTCAACTTTACTAAGTGTCGTGAGCAATGCGCGACCAGAAATTGCCGACTACGCCTTTACAACTCTGACACCAAACCTTGGTGTTGCTGATATCGATAGCTCAACCCTGTTAATTGCTGACATACCAGGGCTCATTGAAGGCGCTAGCGAAGGTAAAGGTCTAGGTGGTGCGTTTCTACGTCACGTTGATCGTACGAGCGTCCTGCTACATCTCATCGATGCTTATACTGACGATATTGCTGATGCCTACAAGATTATTCGTGCTGAGTTAAAAGCTCATAATCCGCATCTATCAACTCGAAATGAAGTTGTTGCGATTACTAAAGTTGAAGGTTTGGACGACGAAATTATAAATGACCAACTATCTAAACTGCAAAAAGTAGTAACACCAGAAACGCCATTGTTTGCAATTTCATCAACTGCCCACAAAAATATCAAGGAGCTACTACGAGAGCTTGCATCTCAAGTCAAAATCGTTCGCGAACAAGAGATAGCGCAGACCGAACAAGATACTGAGACAGATGATATACCAACTATTAGCCTAACTAATATTCAAAAAGAAGCTAGCTGGCAGGTTGACGTAAAAGGCGAATTATTTATAGTGACTGGCCAAAAAATAGAAAAATTTGGTCGGCGTACTGACTATAACAATCCACACAGCCTCAATCGTCTACGGGATATTATGCGCAAGATGGGTATTTCTCATGAGTTAGAAAGAAAAGGTGCAGAAGGCACGAGCATAGTCGCTATTAATGGGCAGGAGTTCACCTTAGTCGAACAATGAAAACACTACTGAAATATTATTGGTTGGTCAGTATTATCACAATAGCAATATGGCTATTGGTCGGTTGGCGCTTGGGTACCGAGGCTCTAACACTTTGTGTCATTTTGACTCTACTTGAGATTACCTTTAGTGCTGACAATGCGGTCGTCAATAGCCGCGTACTTGTTACATTGTCACCGTTTTGGCAGAAAATGTTCATGACAGTGGGTATTATATTAGCAGTTTTTGTCGTACGATTTATTTTGCCCATTGTTATAGTTATGGTTGGTGCAGAGCTATCATTTGACAAGACATTTGACTTGGCATTGAATCATCCTGAAGCCTATAAGTTAGAGTTAGACAAAGCTGCTCCTGTGATAAATGCTTTTGGCGCCATGTTCCTTTTCCTTGTTGCACTTGATTTTTTTATAGACCCAAAAAAGAAAATATCATGGTTAGTAGTAGAAAAATATCTAGTTAGTTTTGCTAAAAAAATACCGCACGCAGGGTTGCTGATTGGTTTTGGTATATTAGTGGTTACAGTTTTTACGCTATCATCAGAAGTACGATTGCAAGTATCTGCCGCGATGTTCGCAGCAATTCTACTATACAGTGGACTAAAATTTATCAATCATCTAATGGAAAAGCACGAAAAAAATAGCAAGCTCACACACAAGGTCGGTATGGCCGCATTTTTGGCGTTTGTATATTTGCAGATATTAGATGCTAGCTTTTCATTGGACGGTGTGATTGGCGCATTTGCGCTGACTGACAATATCATCATCATTATGGCTGGGCTTGGTGCTGGCGCAATCTGGGTGAGGGAAATGACATTGCACATGGTTCACACAAACGCACTTGTACGTTATAGGTACCTTGAACATGGTGCGCATTGGGCAATATTTGTCTTGGGACTTATCATGTTGCTAAAGTTGGTTCATATCGAACCACCAGAAGTATTCGTGGGAGTAGTAGGTCTAGTGTTTGTGGCAGCATCTCTATATTCTTCGTATAAATCCCATAGGCAAGAAGTACTCACACATTAGCATTTCTGTTATTCTATAGATAATGAAGCAGACATTTTTCTTTTATGACTTAGAGACTAGTGGACTCAGTAGTCGCTATCAACGTATCATGCAATTTGCTGGGCAACGAACTGATATGGCTCTCAATCCAATTGGCGAACCGGTGGACATTTTAGTACGTGTTTCCGAAGATATCCTGCCTGATCCTCAGGCAATCTTAATCACTGGTACAACTCCGCAAAAAACTATCGAAGAAGGTATTGGTGAATCAGAATTTTGTAAAATGTTGATTAACGATATTTTTACAGCCGGTACGATTGCTGTAGGCTTCAATAGTGTGCGGTTTGACGATGAGTTTGTACGTCACACACTTTGGCGAAACTTTCACGATCCATATCAGTGGGCTTGGGCCGACCAGCGTTCACGTTGGGACATCTTGGACGTAGTGCGTATGACACGAGCGCTGCGACCAGATGGTATCCAGTGGCCAGTTGATGATGACGGTGCTCCGACAAATAGGCTAGAACTACTATCACAGGCTAATAACTTGACACACCTCCACGCACATGATGCACTCAGTGATGTCGAAGCAACTATACAAGTTGCGAAACTCATCAAGCAAAAGCAACCAAAGCTTTTTGATTTTCTGTTAAAAATGCGTGATAAAAAAGAGGTAGCCAAAATAGTTAATCTAGAAGAGCCAGAGCCTTTTGTATATAGTAGTGGACGCTTTGGCAAGGCAAATAACTTCACGACAGTCGCATTACCAATTGCACCAGGCTCCACACCAGGCTCGGTCTTGGTTTATGACCTTCGCTACAATCCGGCTGACTTTTCGAAATTATCCCAAAGTGACATCAAAGCCAAATTATTTGCCAGTTGGGAAGATAGAAAGAAAGAAGGTTTCCAAGCAATACCAGTCAAAGAGCTTGCCTACAACAAATGCCCAGCAGTAGCACCAACCAGTGTATTAGATGATAAGGCTTGGGAGCGTTTAAATCTATCCAAGGCTGATGTAGAAAAGCATTTTAAATCATTAGGCAAAGACTTCACTGACAAAGTAGCTGCGGCTTATTCTGAAAAAGAACCATATCCCGGCAGTAGCGATGTCGAAGGACAATTATACGACGGTTTCATGAATGAACGCGACAAAGTTCGTACGGAGGTGGTTAGAAACGCAACTGAAAAAGATTTGGTTGATTTTCATCCAGAGTTTGCCGACGAAAGATTAGGGGAACTATTGTTACGATACAAAGCCCGAAACTACCCAAAGGCGTTGAGCGCCGATGAACAAGAAAAATGGCAAGAATATAGACAGAAAAAATTCACCGCCCAAGCACCTCAGTACATGAAATCACTATCAGAACTATCTGCAAAATATCAAAATGACGATGAAAAAAGCTTTTTACTACAAGAGCTACAACTTTGGGCTGAAGCCCACGCCCCAATAGAATAGTATTTTTATTTCAAGCTATTGCATTATGGTCAAATTTATGATATTATGAAAGCTACTGTAAAGAGTGATGCGAGGAAACTATGAGAAAAGAAGCGAAAATCAGTATATTTACGACGCTTGTAATACTAGCTATCATTGCTAATATTGATAATATCTTTAATGCAGTAGCCGGATTATTTTTATCTGGTTATATACCTGGAACGCACATAGTCATACCTAGCATGGTAGTCTTTGCATCTGCCGTGTTGGCGATATCGACAATGCTCGTACTAGCAGTACGTAAACATCTGCCTAGTAAGTACGTTATCAAGCTGTTGCGTGGTCGCGTTATACACATAGATGGCAAACATATTCGCTCTTACTCTGTCTAGGCGGGGGTGATTTTTATCTGTTTTTAGCGTATAATATATGGAATGGATTTTTTGCGTGTTAGGGGTGCAAGTGAGCACAACCTCAAATCAGTTTCTGTAGATATACCTCTCAATAAATTGGTAGTTATTACTGGTTTGTCCGGCTCGGGCAAGTCATCGCTAGCTTTTGACACAATTTATGCCGAAGGTCAGCGACGTTATGTCGAGAGCCTCAGTAGTTATGCACGTCAATTTTTAGGATTGATGGAAAAGCCCGATGTCGAAAGTATCGAAGGTTTGAGTCCAGCAATTTCTATTGATCAAAAATCAACTAGCCGAAACCCACGTTCAACAGTTGCAACTGTGACTGAAATTTATGATTATTTACGTTTGCTATTTGCACGCGTAGGTGTACCGCATTGTCCAATATGTGGCAAAACAGTTAGCAAACGTACGCCGCAAGCTATAGTTGATGAAATCTTGAAATTGCCAGAAAAAACTCGAGTTATGATTCTTGCGCCATTAGCGGTTGATAAAAAAGGTGAGTTTGCGCATATACCAGAGCAGTATCAAAAACTTGGTTTTGCTCGTGCCCGTGTTGACGGAGTTGTATATAGCCTGGATGAATGGCCTAACCTAGATAAAAAATACAAACATACTATAGAGCTTGTAGTAGACCGAATAGTTATCGACAAAGCTAACAGCACTCGTGTTGCGCAATCTGTCGAACAGGCATTAGAAGCAGCCCACGGTACAATCGAAGTGTTAGAAGTCGACCATGACAAGTTACATGTGTATTCGCAGCGTTTTGCCTGCGTTGATCACCCAGACGAGCCTATTCCGGAATTAGAGCCAAGGTTATTTAGCTTTAACGCCCCGCAAGGCGCATGTCCCGTCTGTACGGGGTTAGGAAATCGCCTAGAGGTTGACCCGGAATTGGTGTTCAATCCAAACCTCACAATTGCTGAGGGTTCTATACGACCATACAATCGTGTTAACTCTGATGCTTGGTATATGAAAAAGCTAGCTGCAGTAGCCGAAGCCCATAGCTTTAGTTTGCACATACCAGTTCAAGACCTCAGTGACGAGGCTTTGCAGAAAATTCTATACGGAACTGGTGAGCAAAAGTACACAGTCGAGCTAGGTAGTGGGCGTGATTATGAATCAACCTACGAGGGTGTCATACCAAATCTAGAACGACGCCATAAAGAAACCGACAGCGAGTTTATGCGCAAAGACATAGAACGTTTTATGCGCGAACGTCCTTGCCATGCCTGTAAAGGCGCTAGGCTAAAGCCAGTTGTATTGGCAGTGACTGTTCATGACAAAAACATCATCGATATCATTGGTCTTAGTGTCGAAGACGCTCTGGACTTTTTTGCAAACAAATTAAAAATGAGCGATAACGAGATGATTATCGCAAAACAAATCTTGCGTGAGATTGGTGATCGTTTGCGTTTCATGCGCGATGTTGGCTTGAACTACCTAGAGCTTGGTCGCGCGGCTAATACACTTTCTGGTGGTGAAGCTCAGCGTATACGTCTAGCTACACAGATTGGCTCAGGTCTTCGTGGAGTCTTATATGTCTTGGATGAACCGTCAATTGGTTTGCATCAACGTGACAATGATCGATTAATCAAAACATTGCGACATCTACGTGATATAGGCAATACTGTTTTGGTGGTCGAGCACGACGAAGATACTATTCGCGCGGCCGATTACCTATTAGATATTGGTCCGGGTGCTGGTGTGCATGGTGGTGAAGTTGTTGCCAGTGGTACACCTGACGAGGTAGCAAAAAATCCAAAGAGTATGACCGGTAATTATTTGAGCGGCAAACAAAAGATAGAGGTTCCGAAAAAACGTCGCAAATCTGACGGCAAGAGCCTGATTGTGACTGGAGCGACCGAACATAATCTCAAAAATATTACGGCAGAGTTTCCACTAGGTCTCATGACTATTGTTAGTGGCGTCAGTGGTTCTGGCAAATCAACACTAGTCAACGACATTGTTGCAAAAGAACTGGCCGCCAGGTTAAATCGTGCACAAACAGTACCAGGCGCGCACAAAGAACTAAAAGGTATCGAAAACCTAGACAAGGCAATTGTGATTGACCAGTCACCAATTGGCCGTACACCTCGTTCGAATCCAGCGACATATACCGGAATATTCACTCCAATTCGTGAGCTGTATGCTAGTTTGCCAGAATCAAACGTACGAGGTTACAAAGCTGGACGTTTTAGTTTCAATGTTCGCGGTGGTCGTTGCGAAAATTGTCAGGGTGATGGCGTCATTAAAATTGAAATGCACTTTTTGCCAGATGTTTATGTGACATGTGAAGTCTGTAAAGGCAAGCGTTATAATCGTGAAGCTCTAGAGATAACTTACAAAGAAAAAACAATCTCGGATGTACTATCTATGACAGTGGAAGAGGCTGCCAAGTTCTTTGAAGCTCAAACAGCAATTGCACGCAAACTCGAAACATTGCTAGAAGTCGGTCTGGGATATATTACACTAGGACAACCCGCAACAACATTTAGTGGTGGCGAAGCCCAGCGTATAAAGCTAGCAACGGAGCTTAGCAAGCGTTCGACTGGCAAAACACTGTATATCTTAGACGAACCAACAACTGGTCTGCACAGCGCGGATGTCAAAAAACTATTACACATTTTGCAGCAATTGGTCTCGGGTGGTAATACTATGGTGATAATTGAACACAACCTAGATGTCATCAAAACTGCTGACCATTTGATTGACATGGGACCAGAAGGTGGCGCCGGTGGTGGTCAAATAATAGCGACTGGTACTCCAGAACAAGTGGCTAAAAACCCGAAATCTTACACCGGACAATATCTAAAAACAATTCTATAGTATAACAACGTTCTACTGTTCAAACATTGCTTGAAAAGTACGGAGGTGCTATAAATGACCGTATGCAACAAGTGGGCAACCGTCTCGGGTCTCGAGGCTTTACAATAGTAGAACTACTAATAGTTATTGTGATTATAGGTATATTGGCAGCACTAATTATCGTGGCATATAACGGTATTCAAAGTAGGGCCAGAGATACTGACCGTATAGTAAAAGTTAAAGCAATTGCCAAGGCAATAGAACAATATTATGTAGACAAAGGTTATTATCCGACCATACAGGATGGCGGGGGGTATGAATCAAGCTGCGGCTCGCAGACCGATAACTGGGGACACTGTGATCGCAACAAGGTATTGACGGATGCAATTGCCCCATACTTAAAGGTTGACCCGGAATCACTGTCAAATGCAACTCAAGGCAACTACTATTATTACTACACTAGTCAATCAACCAATAGCTGGCAGTACTACGGTTTGTCAGTGAAGCTAGAAGGTAGTGGTGGGCAAAGCGATGGTGGGTACTATACAAATGAGTACGAAGTAGGGAATAGCCCAGATTATTGTATGGATAAATATTCCGGTAGTAACGCTAATTGGCACTGGGTTAGTGCAAACACTCGATGTGGTGGTGGAGACTAGCTAGTAATTATTTTCTTCTTTTACGAGTAGCAGTTTGTTTGATGGTAGTCTTTACTGCTTGTCTACGGTCTTTGTCTTTCAGGATGTGATACAGTGGCGGCGCTGCCGAAAACAAAATAATTAACGCAATAAATGGTAATAGGTAATGGTCAACATCAATACCACGTGACTCTAACCATGCACCAGCGTAATAACCTAGGTATGTGAGTCCGACCGCCCACAGTAAAATACCAATAGTATTGAATGCCATGAAGCGCGCATGTGACATTTTAGTGATACCAGACAATATAGGTACGAATGTTCTAGCAAATGGCACAAAACAGGCTAGTATGACTGAACGTGAACCGTATTTTTCATAAAACGCCTCGGCTTTTTCTAGATTCGCTTTGTGGAAAATCGGAGAATCCTCGCGTTCAAACAATTTACGCCCAACATGTTTGCCAAATAAATAACCAGTGTTATTCCCTAAAAATGCTGCAATAAACAAGATGATTACAAATACATGTATATCTATGTTTAATACATTTTGGTGGGTTAGTAGGCCTGCTGTAATCAATAAGCTATCGCCCGGTAGCAAGAACCCTACTAATAGTCCTGTCTCGGCAAATACACAAACAGCGACGCCAAAAACGCCAACCCATGTAATAAATTCAACTATATCCATACCAGGAATCATACTCATAGAAGTATACCATGCTATAATAGTCCTAGTTGAAAACGGAGGTTACAAAACAACAATTATGAGCGACAGTATTTCTTTGACTCTATCGAAACGAACAGCAACCGGTAAAAAAGTTGCAGGTTTACGTAAAAGCGGACAAACACCAGGTGTAGTATATGGCCATGGTTTTAATGCAATTAATGTCCAGGCACCAGAAGTAGCAATCCAAAAAGTTGTTGCAAAAGCTGGTAAACACCACATGATTGACTTAGTAATCGATGGTGATAAAAAATTAGGACTTATCAAGCACATCGAGATTGACCCAGTACGGCATAAGCTGAATCATGTATCATTTCACGCGGTACGTGCTGGCGACAAAGTCGAAACTAGTATACCTGTTAAATTAGTAGGTGTAGGCGAGAGTGTTGCTGAACGTGGTGGACTAGTGGTGTTGCAAACCCTCGAAACATTAGTTGTTCGTGCGTTACCAAAAGACCTTCCTGATGCACTAGAAGTTTCTATCCTAGAGCTAGAAGAACCAGGTCAAGGTGTGACGATTGCTGATTTGAAAATCCCTAGTGGCGTAGAACTAGCCGAAGAAAATACTGATATCACAATTGCAAGTGTCTATGAACCTAGTGCTCTAGCTGCAGCCAATGAGGCTGCTGGTGGTGATGCAGAGGACGAATCGGAAGTCGAGTCTGAAAATGGCGAAGTTGCAGAAGGCGAAGAATCCGAAGGCGGCGAAAAAGCCGATGGTGATTCAGACGCCAAGCCCGAAGAAAAATAGTTTAGTCTTCTAAGAATCCACCACTTTGGTGCGACCAAAGTTTTGCATATGTGCCACTTTTTTCCAATAATTCGCCATGTGAACCTTCCTCGATAATCTTGCCGTTATCCAGTACTACGATACGGTCGAGCTTGGCGATTGTTGATAGCCGGTGCGCGATGACTATGCTGGTACGATTTTTCATTAACTTTTCAAGTGCTTTTTGAATTAATCTCTCACTCTCACTATCTAGTGAGCTGGTAGCTTCGTCTAGAATCAGGATTGGCGCGTCTTTTAATATTGCCCGTGCTATCGCAATGCGTTGTCGCTGACCGCCAGATAGTTTTACACCACGCTCGCCAACAATTGTATCCAAGCCTTTTGGTAGTTTCTCTATAAATTCTAGCGCGTGTGCTTTACGAGCTGCTTCGATAATTTCATTGTCGTTGGCACCCTTTTTGCCATAGGCGATATTGTCGCGCAACGAGCGGTGGAATAAGAATGGGTCTTGTGGCACATATGCTATAACATCACGCAAACTTGCCTGAGTAACATCAGCAATATTTTGTCCATCAATTATTATTTGTCCGCTATTGATATCCATATAACGCAGCAGTAGTTGTGTGAGGGTTGATTTACCACCTCCGCTCTTGCCGACAAGCCCTATACTTTCCTTATTTCTAATTGAAAGGTTAAGATCATGAAAGACAGTCTGATTATCTGTATCCCGGTAGGCAAACGATATACCATTCAACTCTATATCAGCCCTACGAACTTGTAGTTTTTTTGCATCGTCTCTGTCTAATATTTCTGGTGTATCGTCTAGTATCTCCGTTATTTTTGAGGCGTCGAGGAATGCTTGCTCAAGACCACGTAAAATACCGTTTATTGCAAAGAGTGTGCCAGTTACACGACCAAGGTAGGTAATTATAAATATCAACGCAGCAATTGATAGCATAGAATTTGAAAAAAGGAACAAGCACAGCAATAAAGTGAAGGTTTGGAATAAAAACAATCCTGTCATCCGCACCTCAGCACCTCGTTGCAAAATTTCGACCTCTTTTTCGACTATGTTTTGTATGCTTTTCCTTTGGTTAACAATTTCCGAAACCTCGTCTTTACTGCGACCAAACATTCTAACCAAAGTTTGGTTGCCTAGTATATCGGCAAAATTACCGAATAATCTCGACTGTTGTTCTTTTCTTTCGTTTCGATATTCAGACCTATTTCTGTACGAGCGAAATACGTCAAAACATATAAAAATCGTAAGTAATAAAAGTGCAGGGAGTGTCATTGGTGCAAGCCAAGCAATAATCACCAGGCTAGTGACAAAGTTAACCAAAATGCTAGATGCTTGCAAAGCAACTACATCAGCAATTGATGCATAGGATCTGCTAAAGGTGTTGACGTCACCAGCTAGAGCCCCGGTCTTGCTGTTCGCGAAAAAATTTTGGCTGTGCGCAAGTAGACCATTCAAGGCTCTTTCGGTTAG
>JAUSMW010000256.1 GCA_030645815.1 Candidatus Saccharimonadota bacterium | reverse complement strand
TAATCTAATCTCACAAACCAGCCCCGATACCGGCACAACCACCTTTACTTACGACGCTGCTGGTAACCGGCTAAGCCAAACCGATGCACGAAGTGTAATGACTCAATACACTTACGATGCACTTAACCGCATTAAAACGATTAAGTATCCAGCCGCCGCCGCAGAAAACCTGACGTTCACTTACGATGTTGCTTCATCGTCGAATAAGGGTGTTGGTCGCTTAAATAAAATCGCCAAAACCGGTTTCAGCATGTCATACACGTACGATCATCTCGGCCTCGTTACCCAGAAGGCGAGCGTCGTGGGCACGGTCAATAAAAACGTGAAATATATTTACCATGAAGGGGGTAATATCAATTACATCCTTTATCCATCCGCTCGTTTTGTTTACTACCACTACGATACCGCAGGGCGTGTTAATAAAATCACCACCAAATTAGGCAGTAGTGGTGCGACGCAAACATTGGTTGATAATGTTGGTTACCTGCCTTTTGGCCCTGCCAATACTTATCGATACGGCAACACCCTCACGCACAACCAAACTTACGATCAGGATTATCGCTTAACCAATATCCAAGTGGGTGGTTTGCTTAACCGCACTTATGGTTATGACCCAGTCAACAATATCACCAGCATTGTTAACAGCCTTAACAACAGCAATAGCCAAAGCTTTAGTTACGATGCGTTGAATCGTTTGATCACTGCAAATGGTGGTTACGGTAATTTAGGTTATGGTTACGATGCGGTAGGTAATCGCCTGAGCGAAACGCGCAATGGCAGTAGCGATATTTATCAATATGAAACCACCAGCAATCGCCTCACGGGTATTACACGTGCCAGCGGAAACCGCAATTTCACATACGATGCTGCAGGCAATCCAATCCAACGCACCGCTGACGATAACAGCGCACAAACCTACAGTTTCAATAAAGCCAATCGGTTGGGTAGTGTCAGTGTCAACGGTACCCAAACCGCTACTTACACTTACAATCCATTGGGCCAGCGCGTATTAAAAACACTCGCTAACGGCAGTAAGGAAATTTATCACTACGACGAATCCGGCCAACTCATCGCCGTGCTCGACGGCGCTGGTGTAACGCTGCGTGAATATATTTACTGGGGCAACCAACAAATCGCGCTGGTGAATAACGGCACAATCTATTACATCCACAACGATCATTTAAATACACCACAAGTCATGACCAACCAAAGCCAGCAAGTGGTGTGGATGGGCGATTACGAACCCTTCGGGAAAGTTGCAGCAAACGCAACCAACAGCGTTGAAATATTCAGCCGCTTTCCGGGGCAGTATGTGGATAATGAGACTGGTCTGTATTACAACTACTTTCGGGATTATGATCCGAGCATTGGACGATATATTGAATCTGATCCGATTGGGTTAGAGGGTGGGATTAATACGTATGCTTATGTTGGTGGAAACCCATTAAGTTACATTGATCCACATGGTTTGGATGCAAGTGCACTTAGTTCATGGAATTCATTTCAGTCAGCGCTCAACGGTCATGGACTAAATAGTTCACAAATGTCCTCGCTCTACAGACAGAATCAATTAAACAGTTGGGCCAACACAGGCAATCATAATTGGACACCTGGTTTTCCGAATTCAGCTATGGCATCTGGTATTGGCGGGGTTGTTGATGTGGCAAACCAAGCTATAAATCGAGCATGCTTCGCTAGAGCTTTAAGAATTCAGGACGAAATTAATAGGCAAATTCAAGAAGCAGCGAACCAAAGCCCTAGCTGCGGAGATACTTTTTGGCAAGTTGTCATTAGTATGGGACAACCAACGGGATGCATTCAAAGTTATAGCGTCACCACTGGTAACAGTCAATCAATTTGGACACAAAATGCTTTCCCAGTCGGAGGGTCTACTTGGACGGTTCGGCAAGGGCGCTTATAAGGGTTAATTGATATGCGAGTTATAAAAATTTTGTACATATCCAGCTTTAGCATGGCTGCCACGTTATTTTTGCTTGGTGTGAGTACTTATTGGTGGGTACCGGTTGAGGCTAAAATCAGTTATATAAACAACAAAAATATCTGTTTATCAGGCTATACCTCCACTAACAGATATGATTTAAATTCAACTAAAAGCCCATGTTCTTACACTACAGTAAGGTATTACTACAATGTAGGAGGCGCAACATATTCAAGCGCATTTATTGGCTTCATTATACCTATCAATATTTCTTTAGAAAAAACGTCTTACGGAAATCTTAGCAGAGCTTATCATGTCCCTTTTTTTGCTAATTTTTCCGTGCTTAAAAATGGTATGGATTACTTTCTAATCTTGACGTTACTACTTATCGGATGGATTTTATTTTATATCCGGGCTTCAATAATAAAATTTCACAGCAGATAGCTAGTGAACATATCTCATTTATATAAATAAAGACCTATAGCGGTATCCTGTAAAGATTGAAAGGCATTAAGGTGGGGCATTACATAAAATCACCGTATTACACGAAACTTTACACTGACTACATTGTTAAAATCTCTATAAGCCCGATACGAAATATATATCGGGCTTTTTTATGTCT
>JAUSMW010000255.1 GCA_030645815.1 Candidatus Saccharimonadota bacterium | reverse complement strand
AAATCTATCATCTGTCCATTTGATAAAACATTGATTATGCAATAATTTTTAATGTTTGATTCAATATTTAAAGAGGTATTTGTAATAGTCATACTTGCCTCTACGATACTTTCAAACCCTCTGGAGTTAAAAAAATTTACTATTTGATTGCCTGAAGGACAAATATCGCACCCAGATCTATTATTATCGCTACAACACATTAGTAGTTTTGTTACTAGTCTCGCAATAGAATCAATGGTGAATTTTTCAGAAAGATAATAATCTTGAGCATCCTTACCCACTAAGTGGAGATTTGTAATTGCTTCAAAATCACTTTTATATAATTCATGCATGTTCCCAGTGACACATGAAAAGTAGCTTGTATCCGGCAACACCAAATCCACCCAAAATTTCGTATAAATCCCACTCTTATCCGTCTGCTTCCCAAATAGCAAGTAATACGGGCTTGAATCTTGCACTTCTGTTATCTTCTGGGCAAAAGGCTCTGGGTATCCACCTGTGGTATTTTCCTGGTGCAGATAAAACCCAAAATCGTACACTTTGAACTGACCTTCAAACCCCGTAGTGTAAAAGATCGCGCACAACTTAGCTGCTACTGCTTCTAAAGTGTCCTGATAAATATCAGTATCAAAACCGGAGGCATCTTCTAACCTCACATAGCACTGAGCCTCACTGCGCTGGGCAAAGAAAAGGGAACAGCAAGCAAAAACGAAGAAAAGGGTGACATTTTTCATGTTGAAGGAGTGGCAAATGCAGGTGATAGTATAATCACTAAGTAATATCGAGGCTGGATTTATCGTTAGGCGAGATTAATTGGGCGGTTTCAATTTGATGATTTTGTTATAGGTCTGCTGGCCAATGCCCGGCAACTGATACGTCACCCGAACCGGGTAAGTGTAAGGAGGCGAGTCAAAGTTGTTGTTGAGACTACAAAGTGCATCACAGATATATCGATCATAAGGGGCTTTAAATGCATTACTTTGATAGATGATGCTTAAGCAGTCACAAGGATTAGTGGTCACCCCGCCACAGATGTCATTGTAAGTCGTCAGTATTTGATTTTGGTACAAACTCAAGTGCTCCATCGAATTTTTCGACACTACGTTCACATAATAGTCATACATCACCTTTGGTGTGAAATGGCGGATTCTTTGTTCAACGTTGGCAAAGCTGGACGGCAAACCATTGGTCAAATGGTCCTTTATGATTTTCAGGCTTATTGGAGGGTAAGAGGTCATGGCGACTGTATTCTCAGGGAAAGGCCGAGGTGGGTTATAATACCCTGGCAGTTTACCCTCGTAAGGGTATTTGATACGGTCAACAAACCCCAAGTACCAAGTGCCGCTCCAGTTGGCACCACCGGGATCAAATTTAACCCTCATCATCGGTTCGTTGCCACCCATCTCAAAGGCATCGAATGGCTCGATATTAGTCGGTACACTGAAATCGAGTTTGACCGAGTAGGTAGGTTGGTCCTCGGGCGTGCCCCCTCCATTCCCATGGCCATGGCCGGGACGTTCCATGGATTGCTCTAAAGCATCCATTTTTTCCATAAAGGTGTTGTACTGGCTCACCCTGAAGTAAGCAGCATACAGTATTTTTTCAGAAGGGGGCGTCGGAGGTGGTGTGCCGCTGGGCGGTGGGGATTCTCCTCCATCATCGTAAGTATAGGTGGTTTGTAACAAATTAGTACCAGGAGGAGACGGTGGTGGCAATGTGCAGCCTTCGCATTCGCAGGGGGCATTACCGGCAGAGCCTTGCCCATAATTAGGATCAGGTCTTGGGAAATCTACCACTTGCATTTCATACACTCCTTCATTTGCGAGGAACCCCAACGGTAGGTCGAATTCGATTTTCTTTTCCCAGTAATCTTCAGCGTCTACTTGCAATGGAATGGCAATACAACCCGTACCTGACCCCCGGAAGCGGACGTAAGTATCGAAGTCATTGTCTTCAAAGAAAAGCTCGGGTTGTCCTCGTTTCAATTTAATGTAGCCCTTACCGTTCGTAATCTCATTTTTATAAAAATTGAACTGCCCATTCAAGGGGTAACTTCCGGCAACGTTGCTTGCTGGAATAGTTGTTATTCCTGGCCCTGTAACAAACGTAACGATACGTTCTTCCTCGTGAACAGTTACACCGCTGCTGTCCACATGGACTTTGATCGTCAATGTGAAAGTATCTTTACCAGGCAAGAAAGAACTTGTAGATAGATTTACGGAACGTCTATCGTTGGCCCAGCTTTGTTGGAGTGGTATTTCATATAGATCCCGCCAAAGTAGTTTGACCTCATCTAATATGATATGATAGCTGATGTTACCACCGTTCAAAGGTTCAAATTCAAAAGGAACGCCTACGGGGAAGTTAAAACGCACGATTGGATTGGTGATTACGGGGACATTTCGGGCGTTGTTAAGTGGAACTGTAGAAGAGATAATCGGCACTTCCGCGAACGGATCATCTTGTCCCATAATGACGCATTGTTGCCCAATCTCGAACTCAAAATTGCCATGACCTTTAATAAGTCCATCCAGAATACTGTAGTCAAATCCTATGGCCCCTTGAGCCCAAAATGGGTTGGGAAGTTTGGCTCGTAGCGCTGCCGCTACCTGAATGTGAACGAGGTTAAAAGTTTTCTTTTTACCAAATATTTTTACTTTAATACTCAGATCAGCCCCTATTCCCGCATAAATCTGGCCAGATGCATACCAGCCTTTAATACCTATAGGGCTGGTTGATCCTTGACACACCGTTGAAGATGGATAGCGAATTAATGACACATCAAAACCCAAGTGGATATTAAGCGAGCCGGAAAAAATCAAAAATTTGAAATCCTTTGCGCCTAATTGTAAGTCCACACCAAAACAGAAGCCTGCACCACTGCCAACTTCGGATCTTCTTTCCTCATCTTCCAAGCCAGTAGCTGAGGCAATATCTGCTGGCAAGGGGGGCATCCCATCAACCTTGGTTCCAATTTGCAAGTAGGTTCTTGCCACCCCCAATATTTCCAAACCCTGGTATTATGATTTTCAAACCTGCCCGCTTATCATCAGGAGTGGGCGATCCGATCTTGATATACCAATCTGCCAACGAAGCATAGTGTATCTCAGCAGCACAGACAAGTCCTCCGTTGCCAGCACCGACTAATATACCTGCAACATTTGCATAGACGTCAAAATTTCCATGGAAAAACCCAGTTGCAAAATTTATGCTTATATCAACATTCGCACTGATGGCCGCATTGTTAGTAGGGGCACCGTTTTTGACAAAACTCGGCAATGCGGTCATGTCTAATTCATCCATGAATTTTGCATTGCCGTACAGCCAAATATTGTTTAATCCACCTCCCTCATTGAACAACATTTCCAAGGTGGCATTGGCATTGAAAGCTGTTTTTGCCGAGGCAAGTGCAATCGCTACGGTGAGTTTGATGCCAAGACTTACGGTATCAGTTGGGGTATATACTATACCTGAAAGGGATGTACCAATCACATTAGAAATGGAGGGTGGGCCACTACAAGCAGGCAAGCTAAATGCAGAGTCAGGGCGATTCATGTGGTAATAGACTCCGCCACCAAGTCCCGTAAGCTCAAATGGCCCAATAGGTGCTCCATGTTCGAGACAAACCAAGGCATCCAAGAAAAAGTATTTAAAACCGGACACTCTGCCAAACTGCCCAACAACTTGAACAGACGCTTCTATGGCTGCAAATTGAGCACCTAACCCACCTCGGAATCCTGTACCATAGATCGGGTCTCCTTCAAAGAAGTCAATAGTACCTGCAATATAGGGCACTCCTGCAAACCCGCCTGACACATCTACACTTGTGACTTTGAAAGACTTGTATTTCCATCGTTGTCGTCCATTGTCGTCATGAAGCTCTCCAGTCACTCTAAAGCCACCCTTTGCTTTTATTTTTGTAGTATCGTCCGTGATCCCAATAAACGCGTCGAATTTTAGCGCAGGATCTCCGTCCTCTGTTTCGTACATTCCTATTTGACTGAACGACAATTCAAATCCAGCCAGTTTTGAACCTGTGCTTGACGGGAAACCCCATTGTCCTGCATTTAAGAAATAGGGTGCTTGGTTAGAAACCTGAACATTTTGAAAACTTATGGTCGGTATATTCAGGTCAAAATTGGCCGAAAGTTCGCCGTCCACTTTTGCGGTGCCACAAAGGTTGGCTACAGCAGTAAAGGTCCCGTTATACTTTAATTCGATTGAGGAGTTTGTCAGGGTGACCGTACCTGCCTTCCAAATATCTACCGCATAACTCGAACTATCAGGCTGGGTTATACTAAACTGATATAGATTTCCTGGCTGTATTATAGCCGTATAACTAAAACAGTCACTTTCGGTCAATGTATCAGTTTGGTTTTGTTTGTCCCTGAAAATGGGGACATGGATTTTCCCAGATAATTTTGCCTTGCTGACATCATTCATCAGCACGGTCAATTCAAAATCTTTAATAGAGAACGGCCAGCCGCTAGCATTGCCCTGAGCAAGGGTTAAAATATTGTGGACATCTACGGAACAACTGACACCCTTATCGTCTATGAGCAAATCATGTACACCAACCACTACCGGAGTACTGTCACCATTGAATTTTCTGGGCAGCGTAACTTGAATGTCTTTAATGTAAAAGCCTTTCCACAAGGGTTTGAATCCGGTACCATTGGCAAATGGAGTGTTGTATCCTTGGGGAGGAGTACCTAAAGGCGAGGTCGTTTCACTCATGTCTAGTGATACACTATCAATCCGCCACTTGACATCCTCCACTCCATTGATCACAAAGGGGTCCATTGAGAACGTGACCATGATGTCGCTAAAATTGGGGGCATAAGTTTCAAAATGGCCATTCACCTGTTCTGGCTCAGGCAGTATTTCACCGGTGGCCAAGTCATAGGGTTTCACAACACTTCGACACAATTCCACATCCGCCGCTATCCCAAGCCCTGCAAAACCAAAGCAGCTCATTGCAACAAATGTCTTATCACCAGCCAAAAGTTTTAGTCGCGCCACGTTGTTAAGTCGGATGTGGACATCATTGGCCAACTGGATTTTGAGTGGATCTGCCGTTATCAGACCAAATGGGGTAAATTGCACATCGAGGGCCTCAAAAACAATTCTTTGGTCTGAACCTGGAAAGTCGATTACTGCGTAGGCATCCATTGTTGCGGGCTGATCGACTCTGAAGCGGATGTTGTCCAGGAAAATGCGGTAAGTGCGGCCATCAGATCCAATATTGGCAACTGAAATGGGCATGAGGGTTGGATTAGGCACGGTCAGCAGATTTTGCTCCCGTGCTTTGCACATGGCATCCATATAAAAGGCACGGTGTACTCCCTTTACTTTCTTGAACCCTTGCAGATATTCAAAAGCGATATCCTCTGGTCGAACTTCCATTGCCTGAGCCAGTAATTGCTGAGCATACTCGCTATTAATATCCCCAAATGCCAACAAATCGCTCGTAGGAGCGAAATCGGGTTCAATCTCGTCCCGATAGATCGGCTTTCGGTCGGCTACGTCGTAATATTCCATCGAACCACTACCCAATGCCCCTATACCGTTACCGTATTCTTGAAGGTAGTCATATTGGACAGCAAGCTTAATCTGATCAGTCAACCATGTAAGAAAGTAGGCGGGCTCGTTTCTAAACCTGTCAATTTCGCTTTGTGGTTGCTTACTGATTTTATCTAAAATCTGTTCTTTGAGGTCTGTAAAACCAGCCCCTAAAAGTTCTGTTATGATTTCCTTTATGTGCACGAAGACATATTGCTTTACATCACAGTCATATAATTCAATGTGCTTACTTTCTAGTTCAAGCATCTCAGGCTTCCGTTGATCGGGAGGAAAATGTTGAGCCAAAGGCTCTGGCCTGGCTGTAAAATTCTCATGCATCCCTGCAGCGAAATACTCACTATTAGCGCCAAACAAAAATGTAGGTTCTATATTTAGACCAGTTACCAGTGTTGTCATTTGGGCGCGAATACCATCACAAATACTCAGTTGAGCATCGAGGCTATCCTGTGCTTGAGTGTTTAAAGTGTTTAATATGCCTTGGATGATGACGCCTATTGTATCTTGTATCTCGCCTACAAATGCAAGTCCTGCTTGGGTTGAAGAATTGACGTTTGTTGGATCCATCCAAGAGTAAGGATTTATGTTAGGGTTACAAGGTTGGCCTGAAATGGAATCTATGCCCGTTGCACTGCAGCCTTGTGGGTTGAACTGAGTGCCTGTTATAGCGTGGATGCCATCGACATCAAATCCGTTCGGGTCATATACTCCTGTCGTATCAAAGGGCATTCCAGGTTGATAACCCGGGTATGGGGGTTGCTTGACATACAGCCCTGTTGGCCCAAAGCCCTTTGGATCCCATGGAAAATCTGTAACGTTGTGAATCCCTGCTGAGTCAAACCCAGGGGTAGAAGGGGGCGGCACGCAGATGTTGCCCCCAAAGGCAGCGGGACCAGGGTTTAAATCAGGATAGTTGGACCAGTCATCTGAGATGCCAATGACTTCTCCTTGGCAGACATGGAAGCTAGAATTTATCAAGATATTGTGCCATTCAACACTAACGAGGGTTGATGTACCAAAAGGCAAGGGCGCTAATCCCGTTCCAGACCAGCTTCTGTTGCCAGATGAGTCAACTGAGCCTGTCAATGTTTGAACCTCAATTGGAAAACCGCCTATAAAAATCGTTGAAACGTTACCATTAGTCAATTGAGGTGAACAAAGCACTGCAGGATAGGAATAAGTCGCCCCACAAGTAAAAGGAGGCAAAGTCGGGGTTTCGGGGATAGCAATAGGTATTTTTACCCATTCTGACAAGACTGTGCTGCCATCTTTCCAATAGCATATTTTGCATATTTCCACTTCATAACTAACTGATAATGATTGAATATTTGAAATTCGTATGGATGTGCCCGACGTCACGATAATGTCTGACCAGTCCTGCTTTATGTTACCTTGCCGAAATCTAACTTTATATTCTGTTTCTCCAAGGCTAGCGGGACGTCCTCCCCAAGAAACCTGAAGAAAGTCGGTCCCAAATCCAGTTATCTGGACATTTTGGGGTATAGAACATTTGGGTTCATATATAAAAGGCAATTCACTTTCTAGCCCATACACGACATACGATTTGTCTTGATCGGTGATGTATGTATTGACAAAGGCGGAGTAACGCACACCCCTTAATAAATGTGGCAAATTCAAATCGTAGGTTACCGATGTTTCCTTTGTTTTGGCAGAATAAACCAATCCTTTCCCATCCGATAAAATAAATTCGTACATCACCTCCGTACCATTCGTTTGTGCGACCTGCTCCCAACGAAAAAGCAAAGCATCCTCGTCGCCCACTGCTGTAACAGGGGGCAATAATTTTGGTGGCCTGACTTCGTCACCTGTGCTGGGCAACACGGAACCAAAATTGCCAATCTCTGCTGCCATTTTTTGGGCTGAGACAGAAATGGATAGGCATAGAGCGAGCAGGGAGAGACTAATTGCTTTCCTCATGATGGCAGGGAGTTGAAAGTTTGAGCAAATGATGGTAAGGAGCTGAGTTAGCCAGAAGGCTATCAACTTATGAATTGGGTACACAACTAATAAAGGTTCAGAGTTTTACAAACCTAAGAAGGTGGGCCTTGCCGTTAATTTTAATCTTGATAAAATGAACCCCATTCCGCAAGGATTCTGTCGGCAATTCTAAAGTATTGGCACCAACGGAAAGGGCAATAGGCAAGGTGAGTTCCAACTGGCCATCAGCTCCAACAATTTGAAGTTGTCCGGAATGTGCTTCATCACTGTTTGCCGTGATGATTACGCGTTCAGTTACTGGGTTAGGAAACGGTTCTGAAAATTGAATACCCCCGTCATTATTGAATACCAAGGAGCTTGATGCGCTAGATAGTGAACAATCCGGAAGGGATTGGAAAGTTCCGGTACCGTCCCACTCGATTAAAATTCCGCCTGATGAACGATAGTTGTTGATGAAGAGGGCATAGTACTCGCCTGACTGCATTTCAATAGAGCGGAGGAAATTCAACCCATGTTTGGAGCAACCGCTTGATTTGTCCATTCCTCCAATCCCATGATGAAGCCCGGTTGCACCGGTACAACCTTGGAACGATTCACTTCCATCGCCCAAATTTGGGCCTGCAGCCATACATCGTATCGATTCATTGAAAGTACAATTTTCCAAGCCCTTGACACGAAAGAGGACAAAATCAATGTCGTCAGATTCATTAAAGGGTAAAATCGTGAAGGCCAAGGAGCCAGCATTTGCCACCTTCCATTTGAGCCATATCGAATTGGTTTCCTGGAACTCATTTCGGAAGCATGGCCCAAGGGAAGATTCAGAAAAGTCTCCAGGTCCAGTAAGTTCATTAATGAGGATTGGTAATTTGTCGCAAAGCATTTTGGCGCTGCTACAATCAGCAAAGTTGCTTTGTCCCCATGTAGGGTAAGCAATTTGCATAAAACAGTAGAAAATAAAAGGAATTCGGTAAGATTGCTTCATGTTCGATTTAGTTGTTTATGATGGTGCCAGTAGCTAAAGCGAAAGCACCATCACGCGCATTTGAAAAATTTTCTAGCAATCATTTGGACGAGGCAAAGGTCTTTCTACAATGCATTCCTTGTTGTCCCAATTCATCCCATTTTGTCCCATCTTGTCCCATTTAAAACTCAAACCCAGGCAAAGGTGCGAATCCCAGTTCCACCCTAAGTTCATTTTCATCTCTTGGACTTAGCATTTGGCGGGTAGTCTGGATGCGTTTCTTTTCCAACATGCGGTAAAAAGTAGACTTGGAGATACCTAATTCTTGGATGAGTTCAAGCTTGGTTTTGAATTTTTGTCTTTTCATGTAATAAATTATTTGCTTTGAAGCTAAATGAGCATATATGA
>JAUSMW010000254.1 GCA_030645815.1 Candidatus Saccharimonadota bacterium | reverse complement strand
GAAGATTGAGGCGTTGGATAAAACAATGAAAAACTAACACACAATTCGCCGGTAAAAGCCAAAGCAGCTTTTTAGCTGCCGAAGTCAAATATGTTAGATTAACAAGCTTTTAATTTTCACTGCTTTTTCAAAATGGTCCAGTTTGTGAACCATAATCCACCAATGTGCCGCTTCCATTAATAATTCAGGGTCGTCGTTCTTATTCGCAAAAAATGCATAGAATGAAACCCCAACGTTAGCGCCTTTGGTAAGAATTTTCTTGTCGCATACCTCGATAATTTTTCGTTTTAAACTTTCTCTCATCACAATCATTTCCATCGAGTAGGGCGCGCTTCGCGCAGCAAGCCGCCGAAGGTCGCAAATCGGCCATTAGCGGACATTCAATTTAATTTCACTCTGGCCCTAGGTAGTAAAAAATCGCTTTATTCATTCTGCACCCTCGTAAGGCTCACTCAACAATTGCAACAAAACGCGCTGGTTTAATGTAATGTTCGCAGCGGCAAGCGGCACATTTGTCTGCATTGCAGTTACACTTTCCACAGTGTCAACCGCAACACTTGCATATGACATCGGCCGACAAAAGTTGGTATCCAGACCAATTTCATTGGCGTTATATTGAATGTAGGTGTCGGACACTTGCGGCGTTTTTAAGATAGAGCCACTGCAACTGTTATTAGTATATTGACCGGAAAAATACTCAATCTGCTTAACCGGAACAGTGGACATCCAAGTTATTTGCAAAACATCTGTTAGCGGGTCGTATTTTTTTTCTGCAGGTATTGATGACATCATTGTAAAAAAACGGGGCAAACTAGCCGTAGCTGTAATGAGTTGGCCTTTGCTGCGACGTATTTCAAGCGCAATGGTTAATGGCTGAACCAAATTAGCCACCTGTTCGTCGCTTATGTGTGGAAATTTATAACCACAAAAATACTGCGGGCCATACAGCGAAGAACAATAAACTGATTCCAGTAAATATTCTCTGCTGTTTAAGTAAGCACGCATTTCATCACTGGCCCCAATTTGAATATGTGAACCTTGTTTGTTATTCATATAAAGCCTTATAGCCAAACTAGAGTAAGGCGCACTCAATGGATAAGGACTAGGGCGATAATCTACCGTGAAATTAATAGAAATATTTTGATTTTTAACGTCATCCAAGGGTTTTGGCTTAGGTCCTTTGCAGCCCAGCAAGAGCAGTGAACACACAATCACAAACAATTTCCACATGTACATTTTCCTCGATATTTTAAATATTTATAAATAACAAAGTTGAGTCACCGAAACAAATTATCTCACTAGCTCTATATGTCCGCTATTTGATTACACTTACAAATGAAGGCTTAAGCATCCGCTTTGGGCACCACACGAAAACCACACAAAAATTGCCTTTGAGTAATTGAAGCACATCACGGCAAAATGCGGTAGTTAACCCTGATGTAGGTTGGGCAGCAATACCCAACATGTTGGTCATTAAATAGAATCGTTGGGCATGATTGCCAAACCTACTCGCTTCAAAAAAGACCCGCTTAAAGCGCTCAATGAGCAATATCTGCAAAAACTGGAAGAAGCCATGCACGCACAACGCAATGGCGATATACGGTCTTACTCGATGCTGACGAGTGAGGCGGAGGATATTTTGAAGAAGATTGAGGCGTTGGATAAAACAATGAAAAACTAACACACAATTCGCCGGTAAAAGCCAAAGCAGCTTTTTAGCTGCCGAAGTCAAATATGTTAGATTAACAAGCTTTTAATTTTCACTGCTTTTTCAAAATGGTCCAG
>JAUSMW010000246.1 GCA_030645815.1 Candidatus Saccharimonadota bacterium | reverse complement strand
GCCAGGCTGGTGCTGTTAGCTTTGAGGCCAATCGACGTACACTTATCCGTTCCAAATATCCAAAAATTAAGCGAATCACCGGTCTGATTGTCTAAGCCTCCCGAATTTTTTGTCTCCATATAACCGTTCAAATAAAGTTCGAGCGATGCTCCTGGTTTTATTATCAATTCTGCGGGGGTAGCGCCATTGGATAATGTTATATTACCATCAACAAAAATTCGTGTTTTGCTGCCGGTGATGTTTTGAGTTCCGGTTATCTTCACATCGCCGTAATGCTTATCACCGCTGATATTAGGGTCAGAACTAAAAGTGTACGATGCTTTCGGCAAAGCTATCAATTCTGGCGGCACCGTTACCGGAGTAAATTGCAGAGGCGCTTCGGCGGCATAGGCATCGCCCGTGATTGTCACGTTTGGCTTATTATCTATAACGTCGTCGGGATTACCGCCCGGCCCGCAAACTACGTCGCCCGGAATGATAGTGTTCGGATAAAGACCTATTTTCCCAACGTTAATGCTGTTAGTTTGTATTTTAATCGGAACATTAGAATCCGGAGATGTGGCAAATTGCACACCGCTTTTAACAGTAATGTCTTCCTTTACGCCAATGCCTACCAACAGGGAGCCGACTATGAGCTTGCAATGCACTGTTCGCTGCGTACCGCTGGCAGTGCCGGTCGACGCAATGTCCCAGCCAGTGAGTTGATTGCCGGTAACTGTATAAGTAAATGCCGCCGGCGCGCCGGATGTTGAAGGTGATACAGGCAAAACGAAATTTGTCTGTGCAGGTAATATTGAATTATTCCATATATACTCGTTTGCCAGCTTTGTTCTCATTGCTTTAATTGCGTGCGTCAATCCGGCATCACCAGCCGTTCTTGCTTCTACTATTAATTGAGAATGAATCGCCTGTAAACGTGCATTTTGTCCCAGTGTTATCAAGGCAAGACCGATGATGAGCAAAATCACCACCATTATGACAGCCAGCACCAATACCGACCCGCGTTTAGTTTTCATTATTCTCGTTTTCATAGCTATTCCCTATACCCTCTTTCTATACCCTGTTATTCGTTATGTCTTACCGCCGTAGATGTTACCGTCATAGCCTGATTGCCCTTTTTAAGACTCAAAGCCATCGTTACACTCGCGGCCTGCACGGCAAACTTCGGCAGATTACCCGTATCCACAGTAATTGCCAGAGTTTCAGTACTCGTGAACGATGTGCTTCCGGTGGATTCAACATACGTTCCATGATCGACCTTCAAATCATTTCCATCAACCCAGAGCCGGGCATACCTGTCGAGCGAGGGGGAATTTACATCATTATAATAATACACCTCAATCCAATCACTCGGCGTGGTATCTGCCGTATCAGGCAAAAACTTCTTTATGCTTGCCCTGCGGCAAATCCTGTCAAATGCGGCTTTGGCAACATACGAATCTGGAATAATACCCGCACCCCCGCTGCCGTCATAATTGCCTGTTGTGCGTTCATACATTTTGGGAAAACTCTTGATACTGTCAACTATGGCAACGCCGATTCCGGCGAATACCAGCATGGCTATCAATATGGTTACCATCAGTTCCACCATGGTAAAGCCAAATCGCCTCTTCCATTGAATATTTACTATTGAATAGTTAATATTTTTAGTTTTCATTTTTCGCTTTCTGTTTGTCTTTTCAATATTCAATATTCAATATTAAATCGCTTAGTCCTGGTACGTCGTCATACTTAACGTATGCGCAGTCGCATCGTTTTTATCATTGCCATATTTTTGTCGCCACATAATGCTCGCATTCATTGCATTAGGTTCGGTTGAAGATTTCTTGTATGATAATGCGGCGTAATAATAAACCTGATTAGCTAAATCCTTGACCTCGTAGTTATTTGTGAGAGCGATAAAACCTGACGGCACAGCGGGACCCGGAGTTTTTTCTTTATTATCAATTGAATATTGTGAAGATAAATTCACAAGGGCGTTCTTAAATTTCGTTATCATGGTTGAATCAGTACCGCCCCCCAGCCCTTTCCATGTTTCCAGCATCATCGAGCCTATTCGTGCCGCATTAGCTTGCACATCGGCCTTTTTGGCGTCGGTTATGCAGTAAAAACGAAAGCCCATCGCGCCGATAACCGCTACTGAAATAATGAGTATGGCCACCATTATTTCGATAAGGGTAAGGCCAATTTTAGATTTTGGATTGCCGATTTTGGATTTTGATTGGAAAAGAAGCGATATTTTATTTTTTTGGCGGTTATCCATCCGTTTGTTTGTATCCATTTCACAGACCCTCTTTTAGACAACGATAGGATATGATACTGTATTTATTATGCTGATATATCGGCTATTTGTCAAGAGATTAATGAATTCTCTCACTCTTCCCACCAACTCCCCTTTGCGACCTGATC
>JAUSMW010000233.1 GCA_030645815.1 Candidatus Saccharimonadota bacterium | reverse complement strand
GGACGGTAGGAGCAGGTGCAGATGGTTTTGCCAGAATTGTCTATCACACCACAAGTAGTGAAATAAAATATGTTCAATGTAAGAATCAATCTTGCAGCTCCAATAGTTATGTTACTGTTCCAACTTCCTCCGGAGCAGGATCAATTGTCGCCGGTAATATTGCCGCTTTTATGAGAACCGATAACCAAATCCGAATTTTTTATATCAATAATAATTCCGGAATCTACACTATCCGGCAAATAAACTGTACGCTCGCGGCAACCGATACCTGCTCGTATATTGGAAATCGTTACACTTTACCGGCGGTGAGCCCTGTCGTTATTGGTACCAATCGCTTTGCGGCGACAAGAGATAGTCTAAATAACCCGAGGTTAGTTCTTTTTTGGCAGGAGAATACGGCCCCGACCCCAACTCAAAGGTTTAACTTTTTCCGCTGTACTTCAGATTGTGCTGCACCGAACTTGACAAATATGGTTGCCCCACTGGTGTCAGCGACAACATACTGGCAAAGCCCATCGGTGACTGTTAGTTCAACCGACCTACCGTTAATGGCTTATTGGGAAGTAACCGGAGCTAATACAGCCAATTTTAAATATATCCAATGTACCACTACCAATTGTTCGTCAATTGCAACCTCATCCCCATTATTAATACTTGCCCAAACTGAAGCAGCCGGGATTAGTGTAAATTTGTCGGATATAACTATTGCTTCCAGTGGTTATCCAGCGATGGCTTTTTCCTGGAAAGGTCTTACCGGAACTCCGAATACTGTAGTAACAAGTTGTAGTTCTCTTTCCTGTGCTACAAATTGGAGTACAATTGCAGGTTTATTCGCTGACAACCAACCAAAAATAATTAAAGTTACTGCTGCTGGTGCGAATTTTAACAAACTAAGGGTTTTTACGAGTTATTCAGGTGGACCTTCAATCAATATGACTCAGTGTGGTTTATTATGTAGGAATCAACCACCATCACCACCTCCGGCCATTTTGCCACAAATTACTGTGGAAGATAATGGTGCAATGTGGGCTGGAGCCTTTGTGGGTTCTGATGGTAATGCCCGTGCTGTTTACAACGCCAATCCAGGGGGATTGGGAATAAAATTGCGCATGGGTTGTGATATTGAAGCTGGTAATGCTTGTCCTCAGACCTTCACAATCAGCGCTAATGCTCCG
>JAUSMW010000219.1 GCA_030645815.1 Candidatus Saccharimonadota bacterium | reverse complement strand
AGATCCTGCTCAGAGGATGAAAAACTGCGCGATATTGCAATATACTAGGGTAAATCCTGATGACCCAAGCGAGATAGACAGCAGGCTACGATGGATGCGGATAATTTATCCTGAAAACTTGGCAAAATCACCAAACGGCGGCAAATGGACCGAGCTAAGCAAACCAAAATATTCGATGTCGAATGATTTGCTAAAACAAGCCGATGATTTTCCATCAAAAATAGTCGACAAATAAAAGTCCGTTTTGACATCTGACCTCTAGTAGAGTACAATTATAACTAATCTTTATGCGGGACATGTGAGCTCGCTGCGGGAATATTAAATTTAAGTGAAAAAGGAGTCTTGAAGCTGTCGTACCGAAAGGTATTGCAACGGCTTTGACAAATAGACTATGGCAACAAAGACAATAACAATGGATGACCTCTTGCAAGAGGAAGCTGCAACCGGACTAGAGAACGGTGTAACTGTAGAAGGTAAAGTACTATCGCTCAAAAAGCATGAAGCCTTGATAGACCTAGGTGCACAGGGTGTTGGTATCGTACCTCGTCGTGAAATCGGCTTTAACCGAAACCTAAAGGAAGGTGATAGTGTCACAGCTAGCGTCGTAGAAACAGAACTCGATGATGGCTACAGCCTATTGAGCCTACGGAAAGCACTAAAAGACCGTGGCTGGGACGTCGTTGATGAAATTGCGACATCTGGTGAAGTAATCGAAATACAACCATATGACGCAAACCGTGGTGGTTTGTTGATTGAATATGAAGGCGTACGAGGATTTTTACCTGTATCTCAGCTAAGCGCCGAACACTACCCGCGTGTTGGTAGCAGCGACAAGAACGAAATCTTGCAACGCTTGAACAGCCTAAAGGAAAAGACCCTAAAAGTCCGTATTTTAGACGCTGATCGCAAAAATAACAAGCTAATCTTTAGCGAAAAAGAAGCTGTCAAAGACGGTTTGGCTGAACGATTCGATAAAATTGCAGTTGGTGACACCGTCAGCGGTGTAGTAACTGGAGTTGTGGACTACGGTGTATTTGTAAATGTTGATGGTATCGAAGGCTTGATTCACATCAGTGAAATTAGCTGGGAACGTGTCAGCAACCCTGCAGACTACGTCAAACCAGGACAAACTGTTCAGGCAAAAATTATTGCTATCGACAAAGACCGTTTGAGCCTAAGCCTAAAACAACTTCAGGATGACCCATGGCTATCTGAACTAGAGAAATTCAAAAAAGGTTCAAAAGTTGAAGGCACAGTTACACGAATCACACCATTTGGTGCATTCGTACAAATTAGTCCTAGCGTTGAAGCGTTGATTCATGTCAGCGAACTCGGTAAGGAAGACGCCGACCCAGAAAAAGTATTCAAGCTCAATGAGCGCAAAGATTTTAAAGTTCTCGAAGTAGACAAAGAGAACCGCAAAATATCCCTCGGTTTAGCATAATAACAATGAAGAAAGGAGCTTTTCATGTCAGATACACCAGAGACCAAAGTCTTGAAAATTGTCGGAACTATTACAGTTGGCGATTTGGCGGAAAAGCTTGCACTTCCAGTTGCTAAACTGGTCGGAGAACTATTTAAAAACGGTATAGTTGCAACAGTTAACCAAACTCTAGATTTTGAAACAGTGCAAATTATTGTCGAAGAACTCGGTATTGACGTCACGTTAGAAAAATCCGAAGAGTCTGAAGTACGCGAAGAGCGAACTTTAACTGAAAATGCGACCGAACGTCCACCGATTGTAGCGGTTATGGGTCATGTTGACCATGGTAAAACGTCACTACTCGATGCAATATTAGGTATCAAGGTTGTTGATGATGAAGCTGGCGGGATAACTCAGCACATTAGTGCATATCAGACCGTACGTAAAGACCGCTCAATCACACTACTAGATACGCCTGGTCATGAAGCTTTTTCTGCACTGCGTCAGCATGGCGCGGTTTTGACTGATGTTGTCATCATCGTAGTTGCTGCAGATGATGGCGTGAAGCCACAAACTATAGAAGCAATCAAATTTGCCCAGGCTGCCAACGCTAAAATTGTCGTTGCTATCAACAAAATAGACAAAGTTGGGGCTGATACAAACCTAGTAAAGACTCA
Organism: Candidatus Saccharimonadota bacterium; assembly: GCA_030645815.1. Lineage (GTDB taxonomy): Bacteria > Patescibacteriota > Saccharimonadia > Saccharimonadales > Saccharimonadaceae > JACPYF01. The sequence goes on along the minus strand of JAUSMW010000219.1, from coordinate 19,971 downwards.
ACTAGCAACAGAACACAAACTAAACCCAGAAGAATGGGGTGGCGATACTGTAATGGTTGAAGTCAGTGCGAAAGAGGGTACAAACATCGACAAGCTACTAGATATGGTTTTATTGGTATCTGATATCGAAGAGCTAAAAGCCGAGACGGACGTACCAGCTGAGGGTCTAGTGATTGAATCACACATGGAGCAAGGTAAAGGTTCGGTTGTACGACTGCTTGTCGAGCACGGTATATTAAAATCAGGACAATATTTGGTTGCTGGACAAGCATATGGCAAAATTCGAACACTACTAAACTTCAAGGGTGACACATTTAGTGAGGCTGGACCATCAACTCCAGCGACTATTACAGGTTTAAAAACACTACCACAATTTGGTGACATGTTCACGGTTGTTGATAGTGAGAAAAAGGCTCGTCAAAAAGCTGCTAATAACAAAGTGGAAGTCGACAAAAAGATTTCTAGCGCCAATGTCACCGGTGTTGATTTACTGAATATGATGCATCGTGAAGCAAAGACTCAGACTATGAATGTAGTTTTAAAGGCTGACGTACAAGGTTCATTGACGTCTATTTCCGATAGTTTGAAACTACTAAATAACGACGAATTGACAGTTAAAGTTGTTGCCAGTGGTATCGGAAATGTAACTGAAAATGACATACGAACAGCCAGCTCATCTGGTGCAATTGTCTATGCATTTAACGTGCAACTACCACCAGCTATCAAACGCTTGGCGAACCGTGATCAAATACATGTACGAATGTACAAGATTATTTATGAACTATTAGATGACGCTCACAACACACTAGAGGAAATGCTAGAACCAGAAGTCGTAGAGACAGAGGTAGGAAAACTAGAGATAAAAGGCGTGTTTAAAACTAGCAAGACAGAAATAATTTGTGGTGGCGAGGTAAAATCTGGCAAAGTTATGCCGGCTACATTTGCTAGAGTTTTCAGAAAGAAAGACCAAATCGCAGAAGTCCAAGTAGAACGTGTCCAGCGTCAGCAACAAGAGGTCAAAGAAGTCTTCGAAGGTGAAATGTGTGGATTGAGCCTAAAAACTACCAGTAAGCTTCAGCTCGAAGAAGGTGATAAATTAGAATTCTTTACCAGGGAGTTAAAGAAACGAAAGCTTTAAAGTCGATTGACCAGATAGCGATAAGTGTTATCATTAATATAGATTAGTAAAAAAAGGAAATAAACATGTTTCAACTCGACGATAAGTTTTTACAAAGTGTAGGACTCGGCGACTTACCAGAAGACCAAAAGCAAGCCTTTTTGCAACATACCTATGAAACACTAGAAGAGCGCGTGGGGACACGTTTGGCTGAGAGCCTGTCCGAGGCTCAGCTAGAGGAATTTGAAGGCTTTGCGACTCATAACGAAGAAAAAATAAATGCCTGGCTCGCTGAACATGTACCAAATTACTCAGAAGAAGAAGACTACAAGCAGTTAGCAGCTAGCGCCCCGGATAATGTACCACCATTAGTAGTTGCCGCCGAGTTTGCGTCTGTGCGTTGGCTCGGTATAAATAGTCCTAACTATCGTGAAGTTGTGGCTGATGAGCTAAATAAACTACGGGATGAAATTGTAGCTAGTAAAGACAATATTGCTGCAGCCACTGATGGCGAACAATCTACTGAACAATAATCTTACTTTTGTATCCTGCTAGAAATGCCTGAATAGGCATTTCTTTTTTTCCTATAGGTTGGACTTGCTGTATCTCTAAACAACTTTCAGCACAGTAAACCATTAGTTTATTGTCAGATATCTCAACTTTGCCTGATTCACCAATGCCGTTTATTACACGAGCTTTTGCTATGATAACCTCAACATCACCCAATTTTGTACGGCTTTTAGGCCATATGTTGTAGGCGCGGATTTTTTTGGCTATTTCTGGGGCAGATTGTTGCCAGTTAATACCACCGTCCGTCTTTTCGATTAGTTTACAGTACGTAGCACTATCATTATTTTGTTCAGTGGGTTGTAACGTTCCGTCTAAAATCGAGGGCAACACGGAAATTAATTGTTCAGTACCTTTTTGAGCCAAATTTTTATATAGTTCATTTGCATATTCAGTGCCAGCGAGGGGGATTTTTAGTTGTGAATATACTGGCCCAGCATCCATCTCGGCCGATAGTTTCATAATTGATACGCCTGTTTCGCTGTCGCCTTTTAAAATAGCCGATTCAATAGGCGAGGGGCCACGATATTTTGGTAATAATGATGGATGTAGGTTAATAATACCTGGTTTAAATAATTCCAATACATCGTCAGGAATTAATTTACCATAGCTCACTAATATTCCTGCAACATCACCTAATTTTTTGATGTTTTCAGTAATTTCACCTACGTTTTCGGGTTGCCAGACGGGAATATTGTTTTTTTCTGCAATAACTTTAACAGGTGAAGGCGTTAATTCCCTGCTACGACCCTTTGCGCTATCGGGTTTTGTGACCACAGTACAAATATCAAAGCTATTATCTATCAAAGACTGCAGGCTAGTGGCTGAAAAATCCTCAGTCCCAAAGAATAGTATTGTCTTTGACATCTTTTTCGTAGTCTAACGCAATCAATTCACCAGCGTCGTTTAGTTGATAAAATGCATCGGTATCATTTTTGATGTGGTCAATAAATAATATACCGTTTGTATGGTCAATTTCGTGTTGCAGTACACGTGCTAAAAAGCCTTCGGCCTTTATGCGCACCTCGTTACCTTCGATATCCTGGGCCTTAACCTTTACTTTGCTGTGGCGGGGTACATGACCATATACATCTTTGACACTAAGGCAGCCTTCGTGGTCTTTTACTATTTCACCCTCTAATTTAATGATTTGTGGATTTAATAGAACAGTAAACTCACGAGACTGCTTGTCATCGAAATCACTCCGTACTATAACTACCCGATGTAGATTGTCTATCTGTACGGCTGCCAGTGCTGCGCCAATTTCGTGCGGCCTGCTGTCCTCCCAATCCAAAGTTGCAGCAACCATATTATCAACTAATTTTTGAGTGGTGGTACTAGGCTTAATCTTTCGTGATTTTTGACGAAGATGGTGATTTGGTAGGGTAATTATATCTTCTTTTTTCATTACAAATATTATAACAGACTAATAGGGTCCAATTCGACTTGCCATTTGGTATCGGGAACAAGCTCTATTAGTTTCAATAGCTCTGCTCGCTGGCTACTTTTGACTAATATTTGCCATCGATATGTACCATGAGCTCGTTCATAAAAGGCTGGGCTTGGTCCGAGTATTTTAACTGATTTTGGTGCAGCTTTTTCCAAGTTTTTCATCAAATCACGAGCCGCTTTGACAGCACCAGACTCGGTTTTATACACACAGGTTAACTTTAGTAGGTAGGTAAATGGGGGAAAGCTATCGCGTTTTCTTTTTGCCACTGTATATCTGTAAAATTCATCATAATCACGCTTTAGGGCCGACTGAATTGCCTCGCTTTCTGGTTGATATGTCTGAACAACTATTTTACTCAATTTTTCATCTCGGCCTACGCGACCCATGACTTGTAATAGTAGCTGAAAGACCCTTTCTTCGGCTGCGAAATCAGGTAAAATCAAACCACCATCGGCCTGAACAACACCAACAACTGCTAGGTTGGGTAAGTCCAGACCCTTGGCAACTACTTGTGTACCAACTATTATGTCTACTTTTCCGCTATATACGTCTTGATACATCTTGTCCAAGGTTTCATGAGCAGCGCTATCACCGTCAAAGCGTGCAATTTTAGCAGTAGGGAATATTTTTGCAAGGGCCTCTGCGATAGATTTTGTACCGATGCCCTTGTGGATTACTCCTGTACGACCACAATCTGGGCAAGCTTTTGGTATATTCTCGCGCGTTCCACAGACGTGACAGACCAATTTATGTATATCAGCATGCAGGACCATCGGAACAAAGCATCGACCGCATATAGCTGACCAACCACAGTTCTCGCATAAGGTAGTAGAAGCAGAGCCGCGACGGTTATGAAACAACAAAACCTGTTGTTTTTTGTCTAAAGTCTGTTCGATAACATCTATCAGCCTATTTGATATGAATTGATGTTTTGTAAAGTTATTTCGCTGCCTGTTATCGATTAGCTCGGTTTCGACTGCCCCAATTTTTTTGGCAGTTTTGTCTAGTCGTATTAGATTGCCCGCTGTCTCTGCCATAAATCGGTCAGCAACTGTGGGTGTAGCGCTACCTAGGACTAATGTTGCGCCATGCTCATTTGCCAGTACACGGGCTGCCCTGGATGCTAAATAGCGAGGTGCTTGTTCTTGTTTAAAGCTTGCTTCGTGTGCTTCGTCGATAACTATCAATCCAATATCTCGAATTGGCAGGAATAAAGCAGAACGAGGTCCAATAACTAGCTGTGGTTTATCAGAATTTAACGCCACTTGCCATACTATATGTCGCTCGGCCTCAGACATTCCAGAGTGGGCTAGTAAAATGTCTGGAAAATGTTGCTGAAATTCACCAATTAACTGAGATGTTAGTGCTATTTCTGGTACTAATATAATTGCAGATTTTTTGTCATTTTGTATTGTTTTTTTAGCTAATTCTATGTAAATGGCGGTCTTGCCAGAGCCGGTGATACCTTGCAGCAAGCTAGTTGCCTTTGGATTTTTCAAAATCGATTTTAGAGCTTTATCTTGTTCTGTATTTAGTGTGATATCAGTTTTTTTGCGAGAAAATTTAGTTGATTCGACAACTTTAGCTCGACGTTTTTTATCAAGTCCACGCGGCATAATTGTTTGCCATACAGCTGCGACTGGTGATGAGTAGTATTGTTGCAACCAGTTTGCCAAGTGTAATAACTGAGTCGGTAAAGGCTTTTCTTCAATTAATTTGATTATATCTTTGGTTTTAAAACCTGGTTTTGAAACCTTTTTTATGACTATGCCGACAGACTCACGCTTGCCAATTTCTACCAACACAACAGAGCCAATAGATAGGTCACTTTCTGATTGATAAGTGAAAAAACCTTGGCTGTGCGCGCGGATAGTAGGGGCGACTAGGTAAAAATGCATATTAACATTATAATCTATCCATAATGTCTATGTATTTTAAAGATAGGGCGGCTGCTGGTAACGAGATTGCAAAGCAATTGATGCAGTATCGATATGAAAACTGTATCGTTATCGGTCTTAGTGATGGTGGCGTGGCTGTAGCCGAGCCGATTGCTACAGAGCTTCACTGTTTGATGACACTATTGCTGTTAGAGGATATTAAAATTCCAGGTGAACCAGAGCCTTTTGGTTCAGTTAATCAAAATGGAAAGTTTAGTCAAAATTCATTTTATTCTGCAGGGGAAATCGAGGGAATGTATAGCGAATTTCATGGTGTGTTCGAGCAACAACAGAGGGAAAACCTATCACACATGAACGCCTTGTTAGGCGATGGCGGTATATTGAGTCCGCAAATGATAAAGGACAGAATAGTTATTTTAGTTGCGGACGGCCTACTAAATGGCGCTTCGCTAGATGCCGCCATGGAGTTTTTAAAACCTATTCGAACCAAAAGGATAATTATTGTCGCCCCATTAGCAACACGCATTGCGACTGACAAGATGCATTTGATGGCCGATGAGATATACACATTGGCAATTAATGACGATATGCTAGAGGTAGACCATTACTTTGAAGATAACAAATTACCTACACGTGAAGAAACAGTAGCTAAAATAAACCAAGCAATTTTAAACTGGAAGTAGTACATTTTTGGTAATTTGTATTGAATTACATAGTTCAAATGTGTAGAATAAAAAGCAACAGTAAGACAAATCTAAAATTGATGGGAGATTATGTTAGACGTTTTTATTACTAGTCGAGTGCGCCGAAAAATTATTGTGGTATACGCAAAGTACCCTGATTTTCGTACTCACGTACGTGGTCTAGCAAAGCTCATCAAAGAAGACCCGGGTAACATTCAACGTGAACTAAAGCGTCTAGAAAAAGTGGGTTTTTTGACAGCCGAAAAACAAGGCAACACCAAGATTTATTCTACAAACAAGAGCTTTGCTATTTTTAAAGAGCTCCAAAGTATCGTCATCAAATCACAACAAGCTCAAACCTCACGCGGCAAGCAACGGCCTGTGACAAATGAACCAAGTATTTAAAAAACTATTATCATCTCGTGGTTTAAAAACTGAAGCGCAGCAAAAAGCCTTTTTAAATCCAAATTACGATGAATTAGGTGACCCTAACCTGTTGCCAGATATGAAAAAAGCAGTAAAGCGCCTACAAACTGCGCATAAAAACAAAGAAAAAGTCGTAATTTACGGCGACTACGATATCGATGGGCTGAGTGCAACAACACTTTTGCTCGACGCATTCACGCAATTTGGATTTGATGTTGCTACCTTTATACCTAGTCGTTTTGACGATGGTTATGGTCTCAGTAGCGAAGCGATTGATAGGCTCGCCGCTGATGGTGCTCAGCTAATCGTTACTGTAGATTGTGGCAGCCTGAGTTTTGATGAAATAGTACATGCCAAGAAAATAGGAGTGGAGGTTATTGTGACGGACCACCATAATCTAGGTGAAAAATTACCTGATGCAGTGGCAGTGATTAATCCCAAACGAACAGACCATAAATATCCATTTCGTGACTTTTCTGGGGTAGGGGTTGCCTTTGGGCTAGTTCGTGCTTTGCAAAGCACGCTAAAAGGTTTAGATATTGGTTATGAAAAATGGCTACTAGATTTAGTAGCACTTGGGACGATTTGTGACATCGTTCCACTCGTTGGCGAGAACCGAACTTTGGCATTTTGGGGTCTCAAGGTTATGAGCCAAACACGACGGCCAGGTATCAGGGCGCTGCTGGCGGTTTCAAAAATTAACCCAGCCGAAATTAACGCTCGTAGCCTTGGCTTTGGTCTGGGGCCGAGGTTAAATGCCAGCGGACGGCTAGAAACGGCGCAGTTGAGTTTGGACCTACTAACAACAACTGAAAATGGCCAGGCTTTGCAACTAGCAACAGAGCTAGATTCTATGAACCAGATGCGTCGCAAAGAACAAAATAGGATTTTCGAGGAAGCGACTCTGCAGGTTAGCAAATATACAAAAGACGAGGTACTGGTTCTCAGTAGTAAAAATTGGAATCATGGCATAGTCGGTATTGTCGCAGCCAAGATTTTAGAAGCTCATAAAAAACCAACCTTTGTGATGCAGGAAATCGGTGATGAAACCAAGGGTTCTGCTCGAAGTTTTGGTGATTATAGTGTCGGCAATGCAATCCGTTATAGCGAAACCCATATTATCAAGGGTGGTGGGCATAATTTAGCAGCTGGTGTCACACTAAAAACAACTAAAATAACTAAATTTCGAGCAAGCGTAAACGAGTATTATCAAAGTCTTAACCTAAAAAATCAAAAAGCTCATTTATTACCAAAGGCTGAGATAACAGTAGATAGCTTTAATGGTTTAGATGAAGCTTTGGTGGAACAAATTGGTAAGCTAGAGCCATTTGGTGAAGGTAATTTACAGCCAGTATTCCTAATAGAAAATTTAACTGTGGCGCAGGTACGAAAAATGGGTGACCAAAATCAGCACATCAAACTCAAATTAAGAGATAAAATGAATAATTTTATGGAATTTTTAGCTTTTAGCGCGCCTGAACATTATTTTATCGAACCGGGGCAGCAGGTGAGTGCTTGGTGTACGCTGGATATCAACGAGTGGATGGGTAATCGTAATGTCGAAGGAAGATTACTAGAGTTAACGGCAATTAATTAAGCTCACCTAAAACCTCTAGTCTGGCTTTTATCATTGCCTGCAAGGTTCCATGATATGTTCGACCCCCACCAGAATTTATCAACATAGCTAGAAATTCGGATGTTTGGTCTTTGTTGAATCGTAGCTGTCTTGGCTCTTCGCGACCATCCTTATAATAATTTTCTATAACGAATTCCTCGCCCTCTACTCTTGTTCTAAACAAGAAATTTTCGTTACCAGGAATAACTAAATACTCAAACAGGCTAAAACCAGTTAATGGGCTCAGAGCATCAAGTTTCCATCGTTCTTCATCTTGAATTTTGTATATTTCTTCGTCCAGACCATCGTCACCGAAATCACCAAAGGGACCAGAGACAGGATTTGCCTTTGCTGTTTCATCGAGGATGCGTTTTAGTATCTGTCCTTGTTCTTTACCGCTAAGCTTTATATTTTCAAAATAATGTAGGGCGCTGAGTACGATATCTGGTTCGACGGAATGATATGCCAATAATGTCTCGCTTTCATGATGTGGCGAAAAGGGAACTAATTCTCCAAAAGGCGTGAGTGAGTTGCCAGTGTAATGGTTCGCAATATAGATTCTAAAATCTCCGTTTAGATCGCCACCACAAGTTATTTGTCTAATCTTTTTTTCTCCAATATTTTCTGTCATAAAATATGTCGGGCGACGGTCAGAGAGTAGCACCGCACCTGCAAAAGCAGCTGCACTGAGATAGTTTTTAAAATACTTTTCTGTTAGCATTTCGGGTGCGTCAGGCGTCTCATCAAATAGCTCTGCTACTTCTAGGCCACCCAAAAGAGCCGCATCGTACCGAGCTTCAACGGGTATTTCTTTTAAAATCTTGGGTACATGACCAAATAAAGTTTCGGTTTTTTCGCTGTCACTCTCAATTTTCCAGCTGAGTTGCAGCTGATCGAGATTTAAGAAATCTTGAAAAATTCTTTTAATTTCTTCTCTATCTTTGTCAGTTTTGGCATATTCAAGTGCCTCAAAATACATGGTACGCATTACTTCAAATTCTTTATACTCTGCGGTGTCGTTGCCCCCATAGCGGTAGTAATGCTCGCTTATTGACTGGGACGATCTTGCCCATGATGACCCACTGATCACTTCTAAAATGCCGCTTTCTTCTGCGATATGATGACCCTGTTCTGACAGAGTGTACGGACGTTCTGTAAATGTCATAAATGTATTATCTTTTAAGATCATATATTCACGCAAGCATGAGCATGTTACTAGAGCGTTGCGTTTCCACCCCCGTTGTGATAGAGTAGTTATCTATATGGTACAAGTTACACGAAAAGACGAGAAAGAAGCCAACGAAAACTTAATTCGTAGGTTTAACCGCAAAGTTTTGCAAAGCGGTATTTTGGCGACTGCCAAAAACAACCAACGCTTTAGCAAACCAATCAGCAAGACTGAACGCCGCAAAAAAGCAATCATTCGAAAGCAACGCCGCGCCGAAAAAGTCTTAAGCATGCGCCTCGGAAAACGATGAGCCTCAAAACTCAACTAGATGCAGACCTGAAAACAGCAATGTTAGCCAGGGATTCTTTTTTGAGTGATGTGTTAAAGGGAATAAAAAGTGCAATTTTAAACCAAGAGATTGCTAGTGGTAAGCGCGATGAAGGTCTAGGTGATGCTGAAATCGAATCTTTAATAGCAAAAGAAGCTAAAAAGCGTGACGAAGCTGCGAACCTATATGATCAAGGTGGAAATGTCGAGATGGCCAAAAAAGAACGAGCTGAAAAAGAAATAATTGCAAAGTATTTACCAAAACAATTGTCAGAGGACGATATCAAACAGCTAGTTATAGATGCAATTGCAAGTACTGGCGCTACAGAAGTAAAAGACTTAGGAAAAGTTATAGGACAAGTTAAATCAAAAGCTGGAAATAGTGCAGACGGTGCACTAGTTGCGAAAATTGCCAAAGACCAGTTAAACTAGAACTACAATGATATTATTTTTCGGACCTGCCGGATCGGGTAAAAGTGTACAAGGTCAAATATTAGCTGCACGTCACGGCTGGCGTTGGATTTCGGCTGGGCAAATCTTGCGTGATACTAATGATATAGAGATTCTAAAAACCATTAGTGAAGGTAATCTAATAGATCAAAGCAAAATGAGCGAGATTATCGCTCAAACTCTCAAAAAATCCAAAGACATTGAACATGTCATACTAGATGGATTCCCCCGACAAGTCGAACAAGCAAAATGGCTAGTTGAAAATACACCCGAACATGAACGAGCAGTCGAGCTGGCTGTAGTTTTAGATGTGCCAATAGACGAATTGCAACAAAGATTGAAAATACGAGGTCGTGCTGATGATGAAGCGCATGCGATTGAAAAGCGTTTAGATATTTATGAAAAAGAAATCACGCCAATTGTTGATTATTTGAACGAAAAAAGCATACCGGTTCGAACTATTGATGGCTCTGGGTCTGTAGGCCAAGTCCATGACAAAATCGAGGCTGAACTAGAAAGTATTTTGAATAAATAATGTTTACTAGGGTTAAAAATGCTGATGAAATTGAGAATTTACGCAAAAGTGGCCGTATATTGGCTGAAATTTTACAAGGTGTACGTGAAATTGCAAAGCCTGGCGTGAGCGGATTGGACGTTGATGCATTCGTCGCTAGTGAAGCAGAGGGTGTCAATGCAAAATGTGCATTCAAGGGTTACAACGGCTTTCCTGGCAATATTTGTATATCGGCAAACGACGAAGTTGTGCACAGCATACCAAATGATAGACCATTTGAAAAAGGTGATGTGGTCAAATTTGATTTTGGCATCAACTATGACGGCATGATTACTGACTCTGCCTTTACCATGGTTATTGGCGAGTCGCCGACTGGTGATAAAAAGAAATTACTCGAGTCAACCGAGGCAGCACTTTACCGTGGTTTAGAGGAAATACAAGCCGGAGCACGTGTTGGTGACATCGGCGCTGCGGTCCAAGAGGCCCTAAAGGGTACTGGCTTAGGAATTGTACGAGATTTAGTTGGTCACGGTGTCGGACATAACGTGCACGAAGAGCCAGACATACCAAATCAGGGCAAAGCTGGTCACGGTCCAGAACTAAAAAAGCATATGAGTCTGGCAATTGAACCAATCATCACACTAGGTGACTATAATATAAAGGTAGACGATGATGGATGGACTATTAGAACAGTCGATGGTTCATTAGCAGCACAATTCGAGCACACAATATTAGTTCTCGAAGATGGTTGCGAGATTTTAACTAAACTATAAGACTGGTTGCCTATACTCACCACAAGCGTTATAATTTAGACCAATATGCAAGAACTTTCTAACTATGCTGTCGGTTTAGATATCGGTACGACAACAGTCCGTGTTGTAGTTGGTCACCGCGACGAGGGTGCAGCCAGCCCGACTATCATTGGTATTGGTGAAGCTCCAAATAGCGGTATGCGAAAAGGTGTCGTTGTGAACCTCGTCACTACTGCACAAGCAGTCGACAAAGCTCTAGAAGAGGCCGAAAGAGTCTCTGGGCACCAGATTGATGGCGCTACCATTAGTATCAATGGTAATCATGTACTAGGTATGAGCTCGAAAGGTGTTGTGGCTGTCGGTAGTCGTGACCATGAAATTAACAGTGAAGATTTAGCTAGGGTAGAAGACGCTGCAACAGTAGTTCAGTTACCAGCAAATCGCGAAATATTAGATGTCACGCCACGCAGTTTTTCGTTAGACGATCAAGACAACATACGTGATCCAATCGGCATGAACGGTGTTCGTTTAGAGGTAGATGCGTATGTGATTACAGCATTGACTCCAAACTTGAACAACGTGCTAAAGGTTGCTGATATGACAAAAACTGGTGTTCATCACTCGGTACCAGCTGGTTTGGCAGCTGCGCACGCAATTTTGACTGACCGTCAAAAAGAAAACGGTGTCGTTTTGGTTGATATTGGTGGCACAACAACAAATATTGCTGTTTATGACGAGGGTGACTTGCAACATGTCGCAGTTTTACCAGTTGGTGGCGTCAATATTACTAACGATTTGGCTGTAGGACTAAAAGTCGACCTAGATATTGCTGAAAAAGTGAAACTACAGCATGCAGTCGCAGTGTCGACTGCACGAAAAACTAGTGACAAAAAAGCTGATGCTAAAAAGGTGACTATCAAAACAGACTCACAAACATATGATTTTGATACTGAAACGATTGATGATGTAGTTGAGGCGCGGTTAGAGGAGATATTTGAATCTGTAAATGATGAACTAAAGAACATTGGCCGCCAAGCAAACTTACCAGGTGGTGCCATATTAACAGGAGGCTCTTCACGGATAAAAGGTATCGATAGTTACGCTAAAGAAGCTTTGCAGTTGGCAGTCAAAATAGGTGCAGCGGAAGGTTATGGCGGGGTTGCCGAGAATATAAACCAACCGCAGTACGCGACCGCAGTTGGCCTAATGTTAATGGATTTGGACAATCAAAACAGGGGCAGAGGACATCATTCTAATGATGATGGCTCTGGTTTTTCATTAGGCAAAATCACATCTCCAATCAAAGGCATACTGGGCAAATTTCGCTCATAAACAAACGATTTGATAGATGCACTCGGGACGTGTATACTAATTACATAACAGATACGAATATAGAATTATTTAGAGGGAACGGGGAAAATTATTTATGCCTGAAGTAAAACCAAGCGACATTCAAACTTTTGCAAATATTAAAGTTGTTGGTGTTGGTGGTGCAGGTGGGTCTGCAATTAATCGTATGAAAGATGCTGGTTTGCATGGTGTGCAATTTGTTGCAATTAACACCGACGCGCAGGCTCTTCATAACAGTAAAGCTGATGTGAAACTACATATTGGCCGCGACACAACTCGCGGTCTGGGTGCTGGTGCTGATCCAAAATCTGGTCAAGCAGCTGCCGAAGAGTCACGTGAAGATATCAAACAAGCTCTAGAAGGTGCTGATTTGGTATTTGTCACAATTGGAGCTGGTGGTGGTACTGGTTCTGGTGCCGGACATATTGTTGCTGACATTGCCCGCGAAATGGATATTCTAGTTGTCGGTGTTGCTACAAAACCATTTAGTTTCGAAGGTCAAAAACGTTCGCAAAATGCCGAATGGGCTATCGCTCAACTGGGGCGAAAGGTCGATACAATGATAACTATTCCAAACGACCGTTTGTTGCAGACTATCGACCGACGCACACCATTGCTCGAGACATTCAAGATTGCCGATGATGTGCTGCGCCAAGGTGTGCAAGGTATTTCAGAACTAATCACCGAACATGGTCTGATTAACCTCGATTTTGCTGACGTAAAGGCAATTATATCTAACGCCGGCTCTGCGCTAATGGGTATTGGTCGTGCTAGTGGTGATGACCGTGCTGCTCAGGCTGCGCAACAAGCTATCGAATCACCTCTAATCGAGGTTAGTATCGATGGTGCACGTGGCGTGCTATTTAACGTAACTGGTGGTTATGACATGAGTATGAGTGAAATCCAAGAGGCAGCTGAGCTAATAACTAGTGCAGTGGCGCCAGATGCAAATATCATCTTTGGTGCAACCTTGAAACCAGAAATGGAAGACGAACTAATCATTACAGTTATTGCGACTGGATTTGATTCAGCTTTCTTTGATGACCAAGAAACACCTGCTTTACCTGTTGACCCAATCGCAAACCGTTCAACAGCTCCAAAGAAAAAGGAGGAAGAAGTCGTTGGTTCTGTAGCAGAAGAAGAACTAGCAAAAATTGACATGGACCTGGATAAAAATGACGATGGTGCAAAAGCCTTTCATTCTGAGGAAGAAAAGAATATTTGGCACTATGATGAAGAAGAATCAGATACTCCTGCATTCTTGCGTCGTCGTAAAAAGAATAAAAAGAAAGACAAGAAAGAAGACGAAGATAAAGATAAAGACGAATCACACTCATGAGATGCCCGCACTGTTCAAACCAAGATTCAAAAGTTATAGAATCGCGTGATGCAAGTGAAAGTGGCGCAATTCGTCGTCGACGTGAGTGCCTAAAATGTGGCACACGATACACAACTTATGAGAGAGTAGAGCGACCAAACCTTGCAATCGTTAAAAAAGACGGTGCCAGAGAGTTATTCGATCGAAATAAACTATTTGCAGCAATTCACCGTTCGGTTGGCAAGTTTCTATCATCTGATTTAGAAGTTGATGCGATTGTATCAAAGGTTGAAAATGAGCTATACGCCAGAGGTGACACAGAGCTGCCATCAACGGTTATTGGGGATTTGGTACTAGCTGAACTTGGTGAACGAAACCAGGTTGCGTATGTGCGTTTTGCGAGTGTCTACCAGGAATTCAAGACAGTTGATGAATTTGCTGATGCATTAGAGAAACTTCGCAAGAAAAAATAGAATATATTTATGAAAGCATATGTTGTATATAAAGTAGAAAGTGACCACGCACGGGTTGTGACTGATTTTTTGCGTGATTTCGAGCGACGAACAGGTAAAAAGGTAGAAGAAATAAACCCAGAAAGTCCTAGTGGCTCGGCATTTTGTGAAACATATGACATTATGGAATATCCAACAATCATCGCAACTGATGACAATGGCGTATTACAAAACGAATGGCGAGGTCTGCCACTGCCATTGATGGACGAAGTGAGTTATTATGCTAAATAGTATGCATTTTAATATTTTTCGTAAAGAATCAGATAAAAAAACCGCCAATGTAAACTTAATCGTCATGGCAATTTTTTCATTTTTTGCGCTACTAGCCGCGTTTCAATTATCTGTAGACAAGGTACATTTGCTAGAACAGCCAAATGCAAAACTACCATGTAGCATCAATGTGGTCCTCAACTGTGCTTCTGTTATGAAGACACCACAGGCATCACTATTAGGTTTTCCAAATAGCTTTTTGGGGATAATAGGTTTTTCTATATTTCTTTTCTTTGCGATTAGTAGCCTGATGGGTGCAAAATATACAAAAAATGTAATAAAACTTTTATTGGCAGGTATTTTGGGTGCTTGGATATTTGCGTTGTGGCTATTTTTTGATAGCTTGTATGTTATACAAATACTTTGCCCATGGTGCTTACTAACAACCCTATCTACAACTATCGTTCTGGCTACACTTTTACGTATTTCACTAATGGATAACATATTCAATATAAAAAAGAAGCATTTAAATAATTTACGGAGTCTGCTCAGGAAAGACTATGATAGATTATTCTTTGCTTCTGTTTTAGTTGCTCTGGTGATTTTGATAGTTGCTCAATTTGGTGACGCTCTAATAAGTTAAAAGGAGGTATTTTATGTCAGATTTTATCATCAGGTACCTAGTCGCAGGAGCATTATTCGCAATTATTGATGGTATTTGGCTATCATTTGTTGCGAACAAGCTATACCGTTCACAACTAGGCTCACTACTGTTAGACAAGCCGAATCTACCTGCTGCGATATTATTCTACCTGGTATTCCTAGTTGGCTTGGTTGTATTTGTGATTAATCCTGCTGTCAGCTCGAATGATTGGAAAGTGGCGCTAGGGCTAGGCGCGTTATTTGGTTTTGTGACATATGCGACATATGACCTTACAAACCTGGCTACCCTAAAAAGCTATCCGCTGACTATTACAATTGTAGATTTGATTTGGGGAACAGTACTCACGGCTAGTGTTTCATTAATTGCTTTCTTTGTAATCCAGAGGATATAAAGTGCCAACTAAAATCTTTTTGATTATTGTTGCAATATATAGCTACTTTGCATTAACTACGTTATTAGATTTTCACAAATTTAGTTACGTCGTTACCTCACTAGCTATATGTCTAGTAGCTACAATTATTTTTATAAGCTGTATATTTTTGTTAGGGCGAAAAATGAAACGCTATGACATTATCGATGCTGCTTGGGGTCCGACGTTTATTGTAGTTGCTCTGACAAGCTTTTTTATATCGTACCAAACCACGCATTATCTCAATGTTTGCATGCTGGTTGTGCTGTTAGTAATAATTTGGGGTGGTAGATTGAGCTGGCACATAGGTCGCAGGATATTAAATAGTAGTAGTGAAGATCCGAGATACACGGAACTGCGTAAAAACTGGAAAGGAAATGTTGGTTTCAATGTATATTTTCGTGTGTATATAGTGCAGGCAATCTTAGCGACAACAATATGTATACCGGTTATTCATATCAATTTATTTAATGGCTCGGCATGGACAATATTCACCTGGATCGGGCTTGTTATTTGGTGTATTGGATTCATTTTCGAAGTCATTGGCGACAGTCAGTTAAAGAAATTTGTTTCAAATAAAAATAACAGAGGTAAAATCATGCAATCTGGTTTATGGAGATATAGTCGTCATCCAAATTATTTTGGTGAAATCACGCAGTGGTGGGGCATCGGTATTATTGCAATAGGCGTAATGCCATGGTGGGTCGGATTGATTGGTCCGTTGACTATTACATTCCTGATCTTGTATATTTCGGGCATTCCACCTAGCGAAAAAAGGTTTGAAGGGCGAGCTGGCTGGAGTGAGTATAAGGCAAAAACAAGTGTACTTGTTCCATTACCCGTCAAAAAGGTGTAAAATATAAATACATCCGCTAGAGTGGCAATCAACCACGAGGATCGGGAAGAAAAGTTTCATAAACCCAATAGAACCCGACGGAAATGACTCGTTAGATCATATAAATAAAGTGCTAAAAGAATCATTTCTTTTGGAAATCAGATGGTACCGTCCTAATAGTTAGGATTCTGATAGACAAAAGAAGTGATTTTTTATTTTTAGAAAGGATAAAAGTGAAAGTTGAAGGTCAGCAATTTAAAAATAGTGATACCTGCGAAGGCACTGTTTTTTCTAGTGAAAATATACCGCACGATATTGCTACTATCAAGATAACAGGTCGCTATCCTGAAAGTGGTTGGGCGATAAATGAAACTGTTCACGAGCTAGTTCTGGTATCTGAAGGTTCTGGCGGTCTTGAATTTAAAGGCGCTGACTCGCATGAATTGAAAGTTGGAGATGTAATATATGTTGAACCTGGTAAACGATTTGCATGGAATGGTGAAATTACAATAGTTATGACATGTAGTCCTGCATTTTCATCAAATCAATATAAACTGGAGGATGAAAATGAAGTTTAAATCAAACACCAGACGTAAAGCGATAGAATATGAAAAAGATATCGTAAAACAATGGAAGAAAAACAAGACTTTTGAAAAATCTGTCGAAAATCGCTCTGCAGATAATGCGTTTGTGTTTTATGATGGCCCACCATTTATCACAGGACTACCGCACCACGGTACTTTGCTGATTTCTACCATCAAAGACACAGTTGCTCGCTACCAAACTATGAGGGGCAAGCGTGTTGAGCGAACTTGGGGCTGGGATTGCCATGGTTTACCGGCGGAAGTCTATGTAGAAAAGAAACTAAACATCAAAGATAAGTCCGAGATTGGTACAAAAATCAGCATACATGATTATGTGAAGGAATGTCGCGAAGCAATGGTGCAGGGCGGTAATGAATGGGAAGATGTAATCGACCGTGTTGGTCGTTGGGTGGAGTTCCAGGGTGCCTACAAGACGATGGACGCCGAATACATGGAATCTATCTGGTGGGCATTTACAACTTTGTATGAAAAAGGCAAGATTTTCGAGGGCGAAAAGGTACTGATGTACTGTGTGCATGATGGCACACCTATTAGCAAGTCTGAGGTGGCGATGGAAAATAGCTACAAAGAGGTAACAGACCCTAGTTTGTATACCTATTTCAAGCTTGTAGACGAAAATCTGAGCCTGCTAGCCTGGACAACCACCCCATGGACTCTACCTGCAAACGTAGCACTCGCTGTCAATCCAGATTTGACCTACGTTGTGGTTGAGTATGACGGCAAAAAAGTGGTTGTTGCTAAAGATTTGGTAAAAGATGTATTTGTGAATGAAAAACATCAACCATTAGACTATAAAATCGTTGATGAAATTGCTGGGCAGTGGCTAGTCGGCAGAAAATACGAACCATTGTTTGAAAATCACGGCCCACATGCACACACAGTACAATCTGCAGATTTTGTATCTAGTGAGAGCGGTACAGGAATTGTGCATATTGCATCGGCATATGGTGAAGATGACTTTAATTTAGCACAAACTAATAATCTACCTGTTGTACATGTCGTTGATGAAAACGGCAACTACGCATCTGGCCGTTGGTTGGGTAAAAACATCTGGGAAACCAACAAAGAAATTGCTAAAACGTTGCTAACTGAAGGCGTTGCGATGAAAATTGACTATATTCGTCACGAATATCCGCACTGTCACCGCTGTGGTCACAAATTAATCTACAAAGCACATTCTAGCTGGTTCATGGATATCCAAGACCAAAAACAGGACATGCAAAAGGCCAACGACAGCACTAACTGGGTACCAAAAGCACTAAAGGAGAAGCGATTTAGAAATGTTATCGACAGTGCACCGGACTGGAACCTATCACGTGACCGCTTCTGGGCAACCCCAATTCCTGTTTGGAAAGGCATGAAGTCAGACGGTACTCCAGTCATCAAAGCTTTTGCATCATACAAAGAATTTGAAGAATTTACTGGCAAAAAACTCGATGATTATCATTTACCGATGGTTATGGATATCACATTTGAGCTCGATGGAGCTGAAATGTCACATATCGGTAAGGTTATCGACTGTTGGTTCGAGTCTGGCAGTATGCCATTTGCTCAATTTCATTATCCGTTTGAAAATAAAGAAAAATTCGAAACAAATTTCCCGGCAGATTTCATCACAGAGGGCGTCGATCAGACTCGTGGTTGGTTCTATAGCCTGACCGCAGTAAATGTCGCGTTGTTTGGTCAATCACCGTACAAAAACTTGATCTGCGCAGGTTTTTTGAATGCTGCAGATGGCAAAAAAATTAGCAAAAAGCTAAAAAACTACACTGACCCAACTGAACTGATGGACGAAACTAGTGCTGACGCACTGCGATTGTTCTTCCTGAACTCGCCGCTAGTTAGTGGGGAGGATGCAAACCTTGCCGACAAGGATGTCAAAGACGTTGCACGCAAGCTTTCTATGGTTTGGAACATGTATGATTTCTTTACAATGTACGCCAGTGTTGATGGTTGGGAATTTGATGGCGATTTGAGTGAGCCTAAAAACCTATCGAACCCATTAGACCAGTGGATTGTTAGTCGTGTACATCAATTGCTAGCTGAAGTTGGGGAGAATATTGATGAATATAAACTGCAAGAGGCCGTAAAGCCGATTCTGCCATTTATTGATGATGCATCGAACTGGTATGTTCGTCGTTCTCGCCGCCGTTTTTGGAAATCAGGCGATGATGAGGATAAAAATGATGCCTATCTAACACTGCATTATGTTTTAACATTGCTGTCACAGATCATGGCACCATTTACACCGTTTTTGAGCGAAGAATTGTATCAAAAATTAACTGGCGGTGAGAGTGTGCATCTACTAGACTGGCAAGAGAACGGTCGCATTGACGAATCTATCATAGAGAGAATGGAGACAATACGCAGTTTGATTAATGTCGGACTTGCTGGTCGCGCTCAAGAGGGTATTAAAGTTAGGCAGCCGTTAAGGGCTACTATAACAACTCGCTTCGGAACTACGCCACAAGAGAAGCAGATTATTGAGGAGGAGTTGAATATTAGAGCAGAGTATTTAGTATCCGAGAATGGGATCAATGGTATTGTCATGCATCTCGAGAGTGCGCAAGAACCAGAACTAAAACGCGAAGGTTTAATGCGTGAAGTTGTACGTGCAGTACAAAATGGACGTAAAAAAGCCGGTTTGAATGTTGATGATCGTATAAAGCTCAGCCTAAAAGCTAGCGGTGAGCTGCAAGAAGCCATCGACGAATATAAACAAACAATTACAGATGAAACTTTGGCGGTATCGTTAGATGAAAATGAGTACTCATACAGCGAAAACGTAAAAATTGATGGACATGAGCTGACAATTTCATTGGAGGATGCAAAATGAACGAAGCAAGAGTAGGTATAGGTATATTTATATTCAAAGACGGCAAGTTTTTGATGGGTCATAGGCAGGGATCGCACGGGGCGGGTACATGGGCGTTACCTGGTGGTCATTTAGATTTTGGCGAAAGTTTTGAACAAACAGCTCTGCGCGAAGTTGCTGAGGAAAATGGATTGGAAATAAAGGACATAAAGTTTGGGGCGGTCACAAACGACATTTTTGAGAAAGAGGGTAAGCACTACGTGACTATATGGATGACGAGTCA
>JAUSMW010000180.1 GCA_030645815.1 Candidatus Saccharimonadota bacterium | reverse complement strand
AATCGATACTGCCGGAACGAGGTCGTTTCCAAAGCAATGGCAATCGATTTCGTTGCGAGATGTTACCTTCGGCTACGGTGAAGGTAAGATTCTGAAACGTTTAAATTTTACAATTAGACGTGGCGAGCGAATTGGCGTTGTCGGTTTATCTGGTGCCGGGAAGTCAACATTATTTAAACTTCTGCTGAAGGAGTACGAAAATTATACAGGCAAGATATTGATTGACGAGACGCCTCTGCGTCAGATTAAATTAGCATCGTTTATCGAACGAACAGCCGTGGTTATGCAGGAAACCGAAGTCTTTAATTTCTCGCTCAAAGAGAATATTACCATTGCCAATAATCGGAAGGCACGCGATGCCAAACTACTCGAGCAGACACTCAAAATTGCCCACGTTACAGACTTTGTTGGTCGTATGCCACAGGGGATCGAAACACTGATTGGTGAGAAGGGTGTGAAGTTGTCGGGTGGTGAAAAACAGCGCGTCGGTATTGCCCGAGCCGTCTTTAAGCAGCCCGAGTTGCTCTTACTCGACGAAGCCACCTCGCACTTAGATTCCGAATCCGAACAGAAGATCCAGGATTCGCTCCATCAGGTTTTCAAATCCGTCACCGCCGTCGTCATTGCCCACCGCCTCTCGACCATCCGCGAAATGGACCGTATTCTCGTTCTCGAGGGTGGCAAAATAATTGAGGAAGGTAGTTTCGACGAGTTGTTGAAGAAAAAAGGCCGCTTCGCCCAACTTTGGCAGACCCAGCAGTTTTAGGCTCTATAAAATAGTAATATAGATAAAGAGATTGATCTATAGAAGGATAAAATGATAGATATTTCCAATAACACCATCACTACTGCCAATGCTTTGCTTTATAAAGTTGAAGACGATAGGACGGTATTTCTACTTGTGCAAGAGAACGATAGTAATTGGGGACTGCCAGGTGGTGCAAAAGATGTTGAAGACAAGAACCTTCAATTTACGATTCAGCGGGAATTGAAAGAAGAATTGGGATTGGAGCAGAGTGATTATGTTTTGCGAGAGACCGAAGTGAAGCGTGAGTTTGAATATAATCACTTTCAATCCAGTCGATTTGGTAAACATGGAGTTGTTTGCTTCTATTTGGCGCAATTGAAAGATACTGCGGAATTAAGGGTTAGTGATGAGTTAATCAATATTGTTTGGTTGGAAAAAGAAACTGCAATACCTAAGCTCAGATTTGATTATATTAAGGATGGATTCAGAGAGGCGAGTGGTTTGATCTGAAAAATATGAGGATTAAGCAATAGGATCCCTAAAGGTGTAAATTTGTGGCAAACCCAGCAGTTTTAAGGAGTATTGTGAAAATATTCGCTGTCACCGCAGAACTTGAGTTAGTTGAAACTACCTGGTTGGCGGCTTTTCGTGCCAAGTATGATGAGCCGTATCGACCGCATATCACACTTAAACAACCTTGCTTCATTGAAGAGCACGCTGTTCCAGTGATCAAATCTTTGTTCGATGATTTTGTCGGAACTCTCACGATATCGGATTATCAGATCCCAGTATTGTTCGACAATCTTGTCCATGGTGAATTTACGATTATGCTCGATGCGACTAAGCACGAGCAACTAGATCAATTGCAGGTCGGGGTACTACAAGTGTTGAGTGGATATCGAAACTTTGTCAAACCCAAATATGAGGGCTACGAAGCTGACTTTCATCCTCATCTGACGATTGCCAGAAACCTCGATGAGGCGACTCGAAAACAAGCCGTTCAGGAAATGCCAGCTGATTATTCGATTAAAGGATCAATTCGCGAGATCACATTAGGAATTGCCGATGAAATCGCG
>JAUSMW010000201.1 GCA_030645815.1 Candidatus Saccharimonadota bacterium | reverse complement strand
TGGAGTTTACAGAACCTTATTGGCTTTAATGGTTGTTACGCAGCATCTCGCAGGTGCTCATGTGTTGGGCGCATATGCCGTATTTGGTTTTTATTGCATCAGTGGTTACCTGATGACGACGGTCATCAATGAGAGCTACGGTCACTCAGTGAAAGGAGTGGGGCGTTATCTCTTGAATCGCTTTTTACGGATCTACCCTCTTTATTGGTTGTCAGCACTTCTCTCGATTATTCTTATTCTAATTTTTGGTGCTTCCGCAACGCGTGCTTTTCACCCGGATATCTATTTACCGCAAAATGCGATTGAGGCATTAAGAAACCTATTTATTTTTTTTCCCCAGCTCGAATCACCAAGGCTGACACCGCCCGCCTGGGCTCTGACCGTTGAGCTGTTTTTCTACTTGCTTATCGGATTTGGAATATCAAAGAGCAAAACCATTACTGCTATATGGTTTGCGTCGAGTGTCGGTTATCACGTGTTTGCAGCGCTTAACAACTATGGTTGGGATGATATTTACTTTACTGTGTGGGCTGCATCGCTACCATTTTCAACCGGTGCAATGATTTACCATTTCCGCGTTTCTTTGGCGCGCGCCTTGGCAGCCTTCCCCAAGAATTTATATGTGCCGATACTGCTATTTATTGCTCTCCCCATTAACTGGTGGTTGGCGTCGCTTGGGGGATATGTTCGTGAAATAGGTTTCTACATTAATTACCTCATTTGCGCCCTGACTATTGCATACCTTGTAAGCGGATCATTGCCGCTAACGCAGTTTCGGCGCATGGACAAAAGGATTGGTGATTTAAGTTACCCAATCTATCTATTTCACTATCAAATAGGCTTTCTGATGATGAGTGCAATAGGCTACCTTGGTTTTGCTGTGCCAAGAGGGAATATTCTATTGGCATTAGCGTCTATCCCCGTTATTGTTATTGTTGCCTGGTTCATAGTTAGATGGATTGAGTCGCCAATTATGAAAATGAGAGAGCAAATAAAAAAGGGAAATACATCGCTTGCTAATTAACTTTGTTGGTAGTTAAAAAAGATAAATGGATAAGCTTGAAGATTCAATTGATTAC
>JAUSMW010000199.1 GCA_030645815.1 Candidatus Saccharimonadota bacterium | reverse complement strand
GGTTATGCTGCTAAAAGCTAGAGTGCCGCTTAAACCTCCAGTGGCTGTCAGTGTACCTGACACTGTAAGGTTTCCTGTCGTACCGGCATCAGCCAGACTCATTAAAGTGTTACCAGAGTCATCGGTGAAGTTAAAAGTACTTGCATCCAAAAAGCTAATATTTAAATCGCTATATGTAGTCGAAGCACTACCGGTGACGACACCGCCGAGGAAGAACCCTTGGAAATATCTTTTGTCAGAACTTCGGCTAGCTTGGGTCGCTCCGATATTTTGGGCTGTCCATTTGGTGACCGTAGAGCTGGAATCGTAAGAAACTGCTGGTGTGACTGTCCAGCTATTCGTCCCACCACCGGAGACAATTCTGGCGAAATAATAGACACTACTGCGGATTGTTCTAATGACATCGTTGTTGGCAAAACTTGAACCCCCGGAAGCTAGAGTGACGGTGGTAACAGAGCTGCGGTTGACAGCTTCAGTAGTGGCGGTAGTGCTAGCTGTGGTATTGGTGGCCAGTACCATCCCAGCAGTATCAACGTCGAAAACTGGGAAATTTATGGCAGTACTACCACCACCGGCGTTCAGTACAAGAGAAGTGTCAGTGTCAGTACTACCAATCGTGAGTGTTTCGGCTGAAGTCGCACCACCAGTACCAATATTAATAGTATTAACCGCGGTTCCAGTTCCTATATTTATTGTTTTTGAGTTGTTGTTAACGCCAATGTCAATTTGCCCGGTTGTTCCAGAATCGATTGTGAGGGTACTTGCTGTGGTCGAGTTTAGAGTCAGAGTGGAGCCTCCGGTGATTGTTAAAGCACCAGTAGAAGTTAAACCAGTCGTTGCTCCGACTGATAATGTATTAGCACCGCTGCGGAAAAGTTGAGCAGGGGAGTCAGTACCCCATTGGATACCAGAGCCGACGGTGTTAGTTCCAAATGTACCATCACAGTCAAAACAAATCCCGTAGTTGTTTGTTCCAGAGGTTTGTGGAGACACATAGTAACCAATAGCATTAGTAATTGTAGAACCAGCGCCTTTAACCGGATTTTCAGCATAAAAAGCAACGGAATTTTCCAGTGTGATTGCTGCGGCAGCGGTATCGCTTCTGCCAAAAAAAGCGATCATTCTACCATTACCGAAGAATCCTAGCCCAAGATTGTCTTCTGGGGTACTATTAATTCCTATACAATTACTAAAACCACAGGAAGTAAAGTCGTTTCCATCTGCGAATATAAGGTAACCTGTAGATACAGTACCACCATTACCTAAAGCAATATGACTAGAAACATCCAGGTCTCCGGTGATGGCAACTGTTCCGTTGGTGTCATTGTCGATCTTTTCACCATTGGCAAAAGTTATATCACCACCAGCTCCTGTATTAAAAGTTAGTCCAGTGGTTCCTTGTACAATTAAATTGCTAGCAAAAGTTCCAGCACCAGCATTGGTAACTGTAAAAGTAGTTGAAGAAATTAAATTAGTGAAGGTACCCGTGAGTTCAAGACCATTG
>JAUSMW010000198.1 GCA_030645815.1 Candidatus Saccharimonadota bacterium | reverse complement strand
ATACACAAACTCTTGGTTCACCAATGGTTGTGACTCGTTCTAGTGGTCCCTTTACAAACACTGGTTCCATGCCACAAGTAAATAATATTAGTATTGGAAAAACACTCAATGATTTAAGTATCGCTTCTTTGTTTGTAAATAATCGTAGTGATACTGCATTAAATACTTGGCCTGAACCGATTTTGGGTGCCCGCTTGATTTCAACTACTACCTACGAACTCTGGCGTAGTGATACGGGGGCCAACATCGCTTATCGTTCTGAAGTAGTCGAATGGCCAACCGCCGCTCGCAAACTGGAGCAGAACTACTACCGTTTATATGTCGACAATAATACTCTTTTGCCAACTGATCCGTGGCCAGTTGGTGCTCCAAACCTAGGTGAAAACGCTGAAATGACAGCTACTGATACTCCTACTATCTTAGGTGATAAAGTTCGTATTCGTATGACAGTAAAAGTGACCGGAGCATCAATACCTATTGGGACCGATTCCTTTAAGCTTCAATATGGTCTTCGGGCTAGTACTAGCAGTACTTGTACCACTGTTAACGACTGGATTCCGCTTGGTGATATTGGTAGTACAACGGCGGCGTGGAGAGGTGTTAATGATACCCCAGCTGATGGAGATTCTCTTTCTACTGATCCAGTAACCGGCGGTGACTTATTGATATCATCAGCCTCAGTGTCTGGCACTTATGAAGAACAAAACAACTCGGCGGCAAATCCTTTCATTGCTTTTCCTAATGATCAGATAGAGTACGACTGGGTAGTTCAACATAATTTAGCTGTAAATAAATCCTCATACTGCTTTCGCATGGTTGAAGCTGATGAGGATATCTTTAATGCTTATAATTATTATCCGGTGATTCGTACGGCCGGTTACGAACCGCAAATAACTAACTGGCGCTGGTACGATGATGAAACTAATTTAACCCCGACTACCACTTTAGCTTTACAAAATTTTGCACCGATTGATATCGCGAACCAAAATATTATTAAACTTCGTTTAGTGCTGAGTGAAGTTTCAGGAGCGACTGGAAATAATACAAAATTTGCTTTGCAATATTCACAAAAATCAGATTTCGCTAGCGATGTTTTTACTGTAAATTCTACCTCGACTTGTTTGGCCAATAGCATTTGGTGTTACGCTGATGGAGCAGGCGTTGATAATGGAATCATTAGCAGTACTACTATTACCAATGCAGACAGTTGTGTGGCTGGTGTCGGTCCTGGTTGTGGTACCTACAATGAAGCTACTACTTCTACCTCTACATTTAATCATTCCGCCCTAACTAAGGCAGAATTTGAATTTACTATTAAACATGCTGGCGCTAGAGCCAATGCCGTTTATTATTTCCGACTGTACGATTTGGTTAGTAATGAAACTGTGGCCTTGCATAGTTCTTCAACATATCCTTCTTTGGTAACAGAAGGAGCAGCCTTGTCTTTGGTTGTTGATGGTCTACCGTCCGGAACATCTACGGCAGGTGTTACGACTAATATTGCCGCATCTTCAACTGGTATTAGTTTTAACCCTATGACGGCAGGAGTTGATTACATTGCAGCCCACCGTGTTACGGTCAATACTAACGCCACGGAAGGCTATCGTGTCCTGCAATTTTCTAGTCAACAATTACTCAATTCTTATGGTGATGAAATCCCATCTATCCCAGCCACTAACAGTAGCCCAGCTGGCTGGAATAGTAGTTGTGCTATCGACGTAACAGGCTGTGTTGGTTACCATACCACTGATCCAGTTTTGCAGGGCGGATCTCCCCGTTTTGCGGCGACCGACTCATATTCTGGATTACAGATTACACCAGAGGAGATTATGTATAGTTCAGTACCAACGATAGATACTTATGACGTCGTTTATCGTATTAAGGTTAATGAGAGACAACCGGCCGGTAGTTATGAGACCGAAATAGCTTATCTCGCGATTCCGACATTTTAATGTACTATTATGATAACGTCTATGAAAAAACAGTTTATTTTTAGTTTATTTTTAGTTGCAACATTTATTTTTTCGACGCCTGTCTTCGCCACTAGTATTTCTGTTAGTCCATTGTTTATTGACTACACTACGGAAGCGCGAGATGTAAAAAATGAAACCATTAAAATCAAAAACTTTAGTGATGTACCAGTTCGTTTATTTGCCTCCGTTAATGAAATCACTTTAG
>JAUSMW010000193.1 GCA_030645815.1 Candidatus Saccharimonadota bacterium | reverse complement strand
TATCCGCACGACCGGTTTTCCCCAGGCATGATATCCGTTCATAATATCAGCATTGGCATATTTTTCAGCATAGCTATAATCGGCATTTAACCAGCTTATCGGCATGTAGCCTTTTTTGTATGCGTCAGTGCAAATTACTTTACTAGCAACCTGTTCCCCAAGAGTTAAAGTAATAACGTTAGACATGGGAGAAATATTTCCGGCTTCGTCAGTTGTTTTCATGGCAACATAAATTAAAGTATTATAGAACGATGACCCAGTCACGACTTGAAAATTCTCCGCACTCCCTGCGACTTTTGGTGCTGTTTCTCCAGTTGCCGACAAAGCTCCTGTCCAATTCTGAATAATATCAGATGCTAAAGCAAAACGAACATCATAGCTCGTAGCTGTGCCATAAGTACCGTTATCTCCTGGTGCGGTGAACGTTATATTAAAATTTGTTGACACTATGTTACTAGAAGAAAGATTGGTTATCCTTGAAGGCGCAACTGTGTCAACGATTTTTCCACAACAACATATCAATCCTCCACAATAACCTGAGGCACCGACTGATACACCATCATAAGTACCACAGTAATCCGGCGCAACACCTCCACAATTACCTTCAGCATAACCCAAAGAAGCACAATAAGTCGGACAACTAGTCACTAAAATCAAAGTCGCTAAATTTGGCACGTTAGAAATACTTGAAACATTTCCTGCTTCATCTGTAGTCTTCATCGCAAAATAATGCATTGTATTTGGAGTTAATCCGCTTGCAATGAAATTTTGACTTGTTCCTGCAACACTCGGAGTCGGTTCGCCAGAGAATTGAGGAGCTGAAGCCCAGTTAGCTTCTGTAATTAAGGATGTTGAATATCTGATATCATAAGAAGTCGCGGTACCTACGCCAGCGTCATCGCCCGGTGAAGTCCAAGTTAAAGTAATCGTGCTAGCAGCCGCATTCGATAAAGCGAGATTAGAAATTGCGGATGGAGCTGTCACATCAGGGGCTGGTAGAGTCGCCAAACTAGGGATATTGGAAATAGCGGAAACGTTAGGAACTTCGTCTGACGTTTTCATGGCAAAATAATAGGTTATGCCAGCAGTTAAACCATTAACTGTGGCTGATTCAGATGTGCCCGCACTAGCTGGTAACGGTTCGCCAATCAGCTGTGAAGCAGAGCTCCAGTTCGAATCATTAATCTCTGAAGTCGAATAGCGAATATCATACGAAGACGCCGTACCTGTATTTCCGTCATCACCTGGGGCTGTCCAGTGCAGATCAATCGTACTTTGAGTGGCGTCGGACAAATTCAAATTAATAACAGTGGCTGGGGCGGTCGTATCTGGCAAAGCTAAAGTTAACTCGTCTATAACATTTGAAATAGCCGATTCGTTCGGGACTTCGTCTGAGGTTTTGATCGCGAAAAAATATTGTGTGACTGGGTCTAAACCGCTGATAATCGCGGACTCAGAAGATCCAGCGACTGATGGGCTGGGTTCGCCCGTGAACTGCGTAGCTGAACTCCAATTGGAATCGTTTATTGCCGAAGTTGAAAATCGAATATCATAAGTCGTTGCTGTGCCCGTACCGCCATCAT
>JAUSMW010000191.1 GCA_030645815.1 Candidatus Saccharimonadota bacterium | reverse complement strand
GTACAGTCAAAAGCAAGCAGCAGCGTGTACACAAACCTGCATTTGGCTGGAAACGACCTCAGCCTTTATACTGCCACAACCGATGGTGGTGACACGTCGGCAGAAAGAATTACTATTAAAAATACCACAGGATATGTCGGTATTGGAACGACAGCTCCGGGAGCCTCGCTTGGTGTTAGTGGTGGGATACAGGTAGACGCCGACTCGAATGGATTTCTAACATTAGGCAGATTCAGTGTTGCCGCCCCAGATGCATACATTCAAGTTCCTACCGGCGGACTAATAATTAGAACCGACGGTGTGGGAGGTGGAAATAATAGAATGATTGTAGATGCCTCGGGTAACGTCGGTATCGGGACGACGCTCCCTGTAGATAAATTAACAATTGTACAGGCTGGTGCTGCTGAAACCGGCGTTTTAGCAGGACAAGCAATTGGATTGTCTGTTTTTAACAACACCGCAACTTACATCGCTGCACGAGATACCGACAATGACATTGAGTTTGCTTTTGGAACAAGTGGTTCGAACTATACTTTTGCAGGGGCGATGACAAATCATGCATTAGGTTTAAGAACAAACAATACCGACAGAATATACATCGCAGATACTGGCAACGTCGGTATTGGGACAACCATCCCCTCCACCAATCTTCATGTAGTTGGGGGTCTTCGCGTCACCGACCTAGCCTCATGCAACACAATCGATACTGACGAAAATGGAGTTATGTCCTGCGGTACGGACGATGGCTCAGCTGTAAATGGCTGGACTGACGCAGGAACCAATGTCTACCTGACTACAGCTACGGATAAGGTTGGTATCGGGACGACCGGACCAAACTATAATCTACATGTTAATGGGACTTTTAACGCTACGTCCGTTTATTCAAACGGAGTGCTACTTACACCGGGAACCGGCTCTAACTGGTCTGTTTACGGTGCCAATATAGCTCGTACTTCGGGAAATGTAGGAATTGGGATAACATCACCAACTGTCAAATTCCATATTGTGGGTAGTAATAATATGGCTACTTTTGAAAACACCTCAACAACGGCCAATACTTATTCTCAACTTGTATTAAAAGCAGGAACAGCATCTAACTCTATATGGACCGCGAATCAAAACTCAACTAGTTGGGGCGGGGCAAATTCCCTTAATATTTATGCGGGTACGGGAGGAGCTATGACGCTGTGGACCAATGCTACAGAAAAAGTCAGAATAACT
>JAUSMW010000183.1 GCA_030645815.1 Candidatus Saccharimonadota bacterium | reverse complement strand
GCCCGAGGTCATGGAAGTTTTCAAAGGCATAAAAAAAGCTTTTGACCCCATGAACATATTCAATCCGCACAAAAAAACCGACGCCACCGAACAGTACACCTGGGCGCACTTAAAAAAGTACTAGTTTTTAGGCTACTTCTACCGCACTACTAGTGATCGCTCGGAAAACACTGTCTGCTTTATCCTGGGGCAGGGCTAGGGTTGGGTCGCCGCCGAGTGAGCGGAATTGACGCACATGCCTCTCTGTCATGTAGGCGTGCGAGTCACAAAGAGCTACGTCAAACATATTAAGTTGGGGGAGTGGTGGGGCGTAACTCTGTTGGTCGACACTAAACTCTCCGGATGCGTCGTATCTAATCTGTGAAGTGATAACTGCCAAGTCATAATCTGTAATCGACAAAAGGAAGCGTACAGCTCTTGGATTGTGTAGCATCGCGCTTCTCAAATCTATAGGCTCGCTACTTGATCCGCTCATTGGCGCCTCAAAAAGATCAATAACATTAACGCCAGGGTAATCAGTATGCTCACGAGCTAGCACTCTTTCGAATAAGCCAAATTCCATCGCAGACCTACGATTTGCGAGTATTCTTCTACCACTTGTAGTGCTTATTTTTAAGCTGTAAACCCAACTTCCATTCAGCGCCTGAGTATCTGAGTGTGTTTTAACATCCATGAAACATATTGTATGACAGCTCTATGCGTATGCATATTGCTTATGCTCGGGCGGGGATGAGCTAGGACTGGTATGTGCTAATAAAGTTACTGAAGCCGGAAGAGGCAACTAGGCCATTGTCTATTGCAAGAGGATACGCTGCTGTTAGTCGGTCTCTGTACTTCGTAACCTCATCTTTATCTGGCAGGCCTGCATTTTGCTGGAACGGTAAGAGCAAGCCAGTATATTCGCAGTCCAGGCAGCGAAGTGTCTCTATGGCGTCAAGAGTTTCATTGTTCATACCAAGACCTACAAGTGTTTCGCGTATTCCGTGTGTAGGAGCACCAAGAAACTGACCCATTTTTCTCTCTAACGATTTAGGCAGTTCAAGCGCTCGCTGAAAAGCTGACAGTACTCTGTCAGTTTCCGAAAAAGTGCTTGGTGATTTAGTGAATCCGGCGTGCTTATAAGTCGTATAATTTAGTATCACTCTACGCAGTATGTCGGTATCGTAGGATGCCCTTGCTATCTCTGTGATAGTTGGGTCAACTTCACCGATAACCCATTCGGGTTCAAGCATACTGGACGCAAGGTGTCTGCTAAACAACAAGTCATACATTCTTTCTCTACGGGCCGCGACGCTTTCTTCGACAGGCCATATGTTTGCTTCTATTTTGACATGAGTATCGTGGGAGATCTGGTCAAGAATGGAGTTTATTTCTCGAACAACAACTGGCTCATTTGTAGGCGTAACTGTTCTATAAGTTACGAGTAAGTCTAAATCACTCCTAACGTTGAATCTCCCTTCGGGGACGGAACCGTGAACAACCGTCAATTGGGTATCCTCGAGGCCCGAAACTAGGTCAAGAGCTGACCTTGCAGCCCTTAGATGATCGTCTGTGTTTGGTACAAAGCCTTGCTCAAGCTCCGCACCCGAATAAACAACGCCCATAATTAATCATAGTATATCACGAAATAGCCATAATTACAATTCTTGGCTGGGGATGAGGGGTTTGTATCGTAAATATCAGAAAAGGTTTACGTGTGGTTTCGTTTGAACCAATCATGCTCGAGCGGGCTTCGTCGAGGCAATTAAGCGCTTCGTCCTGAACTATCTATACCTAGCGATTAGCAAGGTTACGGCGACGGAGAACTAGGAACAAGGCAAAAGCGCCATCAGCTATCGCTTGGCTTAGCGGATATAACACTGTCACAAGGCTGTAATGTTGTACTGCCATAGTTGCTAAGCTAAAGCGGAGTGAGTTTACGGCATATGCTGACACTGTCTCTTGATCGGGTCTGCTCCATGACTTCCTGAAGGTAGGGACAAATGCCAAAATATCAATACAGGAGA
The DNA here is from genome assembly GCA_030645815.1 of Candidatus Saccharimonadota bacterium. Classification (GTDB taxonomy): domain Bacteria; phylum Patescibacteriota; class Saccharimonadia; order Saccharimonadales; family Saccharimonadaceae; genus JACPYF01. Next base: position 118 of record JAUSMW010000183.1, on the reverse strand, counting down.
CAATTACTACCGACAGTAGCGGTTGATCAACAACCAGCCACAGAATTACGGCTACAAGTGACATGCCAAAGAAGAAAGTATCGGATCTGGTTATAGATGATCGCTTTTGGCGGCTCAG
>JAUSMW010000181.1 GCA_030645815.1 Candidatus Saccharimonadota bacterium | reverse complement strand
TGGAATATATCATTTCATAAGAATTCAGCCCCTGGCCTAACGAGTGCCTCTTTTTTTAGACGAATTCCTATTGACTTGTTCGATTACCACCCATAATAACGAACAACTTGCCTGCCGGAATGAGAATGCGCAAGTTTACTGATTCTCCAATTTTATTTTGCCTAATTTGTAATTATAATGTCATTTTGGCCACATATATTTAGCTTTAAATTCTAAAGCCTTAATTAATAAGGTTTATATGTCAAGGCACGCTTCTTGCTGTCTTATTTATGCAATTCGATCAGAGCAGTTTATTCATTTATACTGGAAGTTTAAGTATAATACATTGAAAAACGAAGGAAAAAAGGTAATTCAACCGCACTATATTCCTGTTTGAGGTTAAGTATGTTATTGTCACGCAAATTCGCTACAGTCATCTGTACACTATTTGTGATAGTCGGAATGCTAATCATATTACCTGCAGCAGCGCAGGCAGTATGTATCGATGCTGACCTTGACGGGTATGGATCACCAGCAAGCATTGATTGCACGTATAAAACGTTGGACTGTGACGATACGGATTTTAAAGTACATCCTGGAGCAGCGAGGATATGCGACGGCAAAGACAGTGATTGTGATGGAAGAGCAGACTCTATTACAGACGTAGACAAGGACCATGACGGGGCGCCGTTATGTATACCTACTGGCGGTAAGGCAGACTGTAATGACAACGATCCCGCAATGTTCCCTAAGAATATAGAGGCGCCACTTGGGGACCCGATATGCGCTGATAATAAAGACAATGACTGTGACGGAAAGATAGATGCAGCGGACACCGGATGTAAGAGTGCCTGTGTTGATGTTGACGGCGACGGATACGGAAATCCGGGAAGCACATTCTGTCCCAACGGATCAGCATTAGATTGCAACGATACAAATTCAAATATTAATCCTGGCAAGACCGACGCAGACTGTAACGGAATTGATGAGAATTGCTCTGGAACAGCAGATGGAGGCTATGTGACAACAGTTACGAGTTGCGGAGTCGGAGCGTGTACAGGAGCTGGGCAGCTGACTTGTCAGGCAGGAGCGGTAGTGGATACCTGCACTCCCGGCGCACCACAGACAGAAGGTCCTTTAGGAGATCCG
>JAUSMW010000178.1 GCA_030645815.1 Candidatus Saccharimonadota bacterium | reverse complement strand
GCGATATTCCTGAGCATTCATAAGTCTCTGCGCTTTTTATTTCCTCACAATCGTGATTTGGCATATTCTTGGATGACTACGCCTAATCGCGCCTTTAATGGAGACACCCCGACTAAGCTAATCGACGAACATGGAATGATGGGCCTTTATATGGCGCAAAACTATCTCAACCGCCTAATTGCACGATAGTCGTCGAGGTGCATACAAAAGACACCTTCGGAGTAAGTGCCGTGTGCTGTTCCATTAATGTTGGCAATGGAAGCTTGAGAAGGCTTTTTGCCGTATATAGCTGACATTTGCAGCCATATAGGTTCGACTTAGGTGTGGAAGTAAAAAAACACAAATCAAGAAATTTAAAAATTTAGATTAAGCCAATGCGTTTGCCACATCGGTTTAAATTGCTATGTGAACGAAAAAAACATAATGATTGCGTTTTTTTGGTTTTTACAAGGCCTCCGCCGCAAGCTGAGATTGATTTTCCCTGAAGTTTTTCTAGAACTACTACGCCCTTCGAAAAGTGATATTTATTCTCTGCTCACCTAATATTGAATGCACGTTGCTTTTGATCGGCAGCACTCCGTGGAATCTCATGCGGTCGACGCCGCCCCAGACCACCACATCGCCATGAACCAGAGGTATATTTATTTTTTTATCTGATCTGTCTAAGCCGCCGAATTGGAACATTGCAGGTATCCCGAGTGAGACCGAAACAATTGGAGCATTAAAGTCTGGCTCATCTTTGTCCTGATGAAGTGATAACTTGGCTCCAGGTGTATAACGATTTATCAAACAGGCAGTGGGATTAAAATCATTAAAACCAGCCTCGTGTGCAGCTGATCGAGCTAGACGAAAAAATTCCTCTGGCATTTGTGGCCACGGTTTATTGGTAATGGGATCAATGGGGCTATAGCGATAACCCCGGCGGTCTGAAGTCCATCCGAGCTGGCCGCAATTAGTTAATCCTACTGACATCGTAAATCCACCCGGCGTTGTCATATGACGAAAAGGGGAGATAGTTTCGATCTCTTTGATTTTTGCTAACAAATCATTCGCGGCTGCACTTGCGAAGCCTCTTAAAACAATGGCCTCTTCACCAATTTTTTCTCGTGTAGGCGCGGATTCACTTTCAAATAAATCAATAGTGGACATTTCTGGTTCTCTCGTTGGCCTACCTGCCTATCGTCTCCAATTGAATATTCAGGATGTCATTTCCCATTCATCCGCATGAACCAAAACTGGCTCTCCTCGTGGTACAGCATCTTTGTACGTTTTTACCGGCGTTACAGTGAGATCGGTAAAGATTTTCGGTTGCTTTAGTAATTCGGCAATTGTCGGATCGTCGGGAGGTGTATCGGAAAGCCAGAGCTTCAAAAAATTTGGATCATGGGGCAGCATTAGCGGGAATGCGTCGTCGTGATAATCCATAAAGCGAGGGTGCGCATTACGTGTTATGACAGCACAACTATACTTTCCGTTTTGAAATCGGTTGTATAAGCAACCTAGCAATATCGGACGTTCACCCTCCACGAAAAAACGCTTTTCCTTTCCCTTAGGGCCAATTGCTTCGCCAATTGCTGTTGCGATTGCGATGCCCCTACGGTGTCGCAGTGGTTCCTGCCAGATATCGAGGTGCAATCTCCTCGCGTTGAGGGTTTGCTTCGCCATGTTGGGACGTAGAGTGCCCCCCAACTCATCGCACGCGTACCACCACGTCGCATCTACAACCTTGGGGCGACCATCCTCCAACACAATGAGACCTTTGATCTGCTTCTCTGGCACGGCGCCCCATGCAGGATAGAAATGCTGTGCAAGTCCGTCCTCAGGTAACGGGAGTTCGAGTTGGGGCATCCCGATCAATTTCAGGAATTCCTTTAGATCCTTTGGGCCGATATGACGCCTCAAATAACCGCACATAGCTTAACTCCAAATCTATCGGGTCAAAAATGTTCTAAACGAGTTAGTTGACTGTACAGTGGTTGGTCGCACTATACTGTATATATCTACAGCATAGTGACAATCATGAATGAGATACCACCCGAACTTCCAGCCAATGTATCGCTTGAGCAGCTTTTGCTCCGCGAGGACATGTGGATGGGCCATTCCCAGCGCTTCACGACACGTGCAGCCGTTGATACCGGCTATGAAGAGCTGAATACCGGCCTATTGAACCGTGGGTGGCCTTTAGGAAGTTTAGTTGAGGTGTGCCAACAGGGCATGCAGGGCGAATGGCAATTGTTCACGCCATCGCTGCTTGAGCTGCCGGGCCTGATTGTCCTTTTAAACCCCCCAGCCGCCCCTTTCAGCCAAGCCTTCATTCAGGCTGGGATTGATCTTGAACGCTTACTGATTGTGACCGCCGCAGAGAAGAATCATTTCATTGCCTGTTTTATTGAACTCTCACGAGCGAGCGCTGGGGTTGTACTTGCGTGGCAACCCAAAGAGTCATTGACCTATACAGAACTCAGGAAGTGCCAACTGGCGTCTACTGAAGGTACTGGGTTGTCGGTGATGTTCCGCCCAGCAACAGCGCAGCAGCAAAGCTCGCCCGCGACATTGCGGGTGTATGCGCAGATTGTACCTACTGGTTTGGAAATCACCGTTTTTAAGCAGAAAGGTCACCTGCAAACTCAACAAGCCAAGCCTATTGTGCTACCTCTACCAGACCAATGGCAGCCGATATTGCCCTACCATGCCCTCAACCAGCATGCACCAGTCATTAAACCTGATGTGAAGCCACAGCGCCTTGCCACTGTGACCCCGCTGCGAGGCAAGACGTGAGTGTCGCAAGTTCACGACTCTGGCTAGCCATTCGATTTTCTGACCTTCCGCTGACCGCTCTGAAACTCGATGACGCTGTTGAAAAGCCAATAGTCGTTATTGAAAAAAAACGGGTCATCTTTGCCAATGCCTTGGCCGAAGACGCAGGTGCGCAAGTGGGCATGGACATCACCACGGCGCAATTGCTCAGTGGCTGTGAAGTCGTTCAGCGCGATGAAGCAAAAGAGCAATCAGCCCTAAGTGCATTGTCCGAACAGTTCTATCACTTTAGTCCCTACATCGACCGTTTTTGCAGCGATAGACTTGCGCATTCCGGGTTGCTGCTCGAAATTTCCAGTTGTCTGAAATTATTTGGTGGGCTTAAAGCTTTATCCGAAAGAGTGTTTACGCACCTTGCACAAACTCCTTACGGTTTTGAATACGGATTAGCGCATTCTGCAAAAGCGGCTTGGTATCTGTCGTTTGATTATCATGAAATTGTAGGTAATGAAACCAAGTCACTTTTTATCGAAAGGCTGAATAAACTTCCGATTGATCTACTGTTTGATTATCCCAAAGCTGTTGATGCCTTATCGAAGACCGGCTTTAAAACATTCGGCGATCTCGCCAGGCAAATTGAAGGCAAATCGATCAGCAGTTTTAAGAAACGATTGGGTGCAGCATTCACTGATGTGCTCTGTGAAATTTACGACATTGATCAAAACTTCCAACAAAGTTCATTGTTTGAAAAACCGCGAGATATTTATCGCCCCATTGAATGGTTTGAAGAAGAAATACAATTCGACTACCCAGTCACGAATGTCGCGCAATTGAAACCAGCATTCGAAAGCCTGCTTCAAGAGCTCAGCAGCTACCTACGTAAACGGCAGCAACAATGCCAATACGTTGAATGGTGCATTTCTGATATTTACAGAAAAAAAGAATTCGTTAAAGTAAATAGTGATGAGCCGCAAAGTCATTGGCAGCTGCTCTATGACTTGTCACTGATCCAGTTCGATAATAAAGAGCTTCCATTTGAAGTCGATACAGTAAAACTCACTTGCCATCATGTGATGCCGCTGCAAACCAAGAGTCAGGTTTTAGACTTTGATCAAAACCGTCGCCGCAAGTCGGTGCATGACTTCACTATTACGATTGCAAAACTCAAAGCGAGATTGGGCGATAGCGCGGTTTACAAGCTAGGTTATCGCGATAGCCGTGTTCCGGAAATAACCAATGCAATGGTTGCACTTGCGGACAGATGTAACCAGGAGCTACCTGAAATCCATCTAAAAGCGTTGCGCCCCACATGGCTGTTAACACAGCCGGAGCTGATTGATGTTAAAGGAAATCGACTGCACTGGCATGGATACCTTACGACGTTGGTCGGCCCTGAACGAGTCATCGGGGAATGGTGGGAGAAGCCGGTGGCGAGAGACTATTTTTTGGCTAAACGCCACGACAGCCTACCGGTGTGGATCTTCTTCGATCTTTACGACAAACAATGGTACATCCACGGAGTATTTGCGTAATGCGGTATGCCCATTTACACACTACAACTAATTTCACTTTCCTCACGGGTGCATCACATCCGGCTGAGTATATCTACCAGGCTGCCGAACTCGGTTACGACGCGCTTGCGATTACCGATGAATGTTCACTGGCCGGTGTGGTGAAAGCATTCGTGGCCGCTGAAGAAATTGGGTTTAAATTAATTATCGGAAGTCGTTTCCGACTATCTAATGGAATGGATTTAATTGCCATCGCACCATCGCGCACTGCTTATGCCGAGCTATCGGGTTTTATTACATTGGCTCGAATGCGTGCATACAAAGGCTCGTACGAAGCCCATTTCGAGGACCTACGTTTTCGTTTACGTCACTGCTTGATCATATGGATCGCCAAATTGAGTGAAGTAATTTCTGATGAAGTAGCGAATGAATTAAGCAATGCATTCAGAGGTCGTTTATGGATTGGTATTAATCACCAATTGCATGGAGGCGAGCAACAAGATTTTGCGCGATGGCAAGCGCTTGGCATCGAGAAAGATATTCCACTTATGGCATGCGGCGAAGCTTTGATGCATAGCGCTGAGCGAAAGCCGCTGCAAGATATACTTACTGCAATTAAACACAGCACTCCAATTCAAGAAATGGGGACCAAGCTCGAATTGAATGGTGAGGCTCATTTGAAGTCGTTGCATCAATTGGCTCGCCTGTATCCACCAGAACTGCTGGAAGAAACGTGCGCTATTGCCGATTTATGTCATTTCTCCATGTTGGAACTCCGATACCAATATCCAAAAGAGTTGGTACCTGAATCTTTAACACCAATCAATCATCTTCGAAACCTAGTCAGTGTTGGCAAACAACAACGGTGGCCAGATGGAGTTGCGGATTGGATAGAAGAGCTACTTGAGAAAGAGCTCGGCTTAATCGAGGAACTTGAATACGAATATTATTTTTTGACAGTGCATGACATCGTTCGATTTGCACGCGAGCAGGGCATTCTCTGCCAAGGACGCGGCTCAGCGGCAAATTCTGTTGTTTGCTATTGCCTGTTTATCACAGAAATTGCACCAGGTCAGATAGGTGTCCTCTTCGAACGTTTTATCTCACGTGAGCGAGATGAGCCGCCTGATATTGACGTCGATTTTGAACATCAGCGTCGTGAAGAAGTTATTCAATACATCTATCGTAAGTACGGGCGTGAGCGTGCAGCGATTGCTGCTGTTGTTACCACGTACCGGAGCAAAAGCTCCGTGCGCGATGTTGGTAAAGCATTAGGTATGGACGAGTCGTTGGTGAACCATCTGACGAAAAATATCGCATGGTGGGACCATAGTGAGGACTTACAAAAACGTATTAAGGGGATGGGCTTAAAAATAGGCAGCGAATTGCTTAATCATTTTTTTAACTTGGTAAAGCAAATATACGGCTTCCCTCGCCATTTAAGCCAACACACAGGCGGCTTTGTAATTTCCGAAAGCAGGATCAGTGATTTGGTTCCACTTGAGAATGCTAGCATGCCAGATCGCACGATTATCCAGTGGGATAAAGAAGACCTTGAATCAATGCGTCTGTTGAAGGTTGATGTCCTTGCTTTAGGAATGCTTTCAGCATTGCGACGCGCCATTGAATCGATTTCTACCTATGATCCAACGATTCGGTCAATGCAGGATATTCCCCGTGAAGATCCTGAAACTTACAACATGCTATGCCGGGGTGAAAGTGTTGGTGTATTCCAAATTGAATCACGCGCACAGATGGCGATGCTACCAAGATTACAGCCGAAATGTTTTTATGATCTTGTAATTGAAATTGCGATTGTCAGGCCCGGTCCAATCCAAGGCGATATGGTTCATCCATATCTTCGTCGCAGGGCTGGTAGAGAACCCATTACTTTCCCAAGTGATGCGATTAAGGATGTATTAATGCCGACATTAGGTGTTCCCATTTTTCAGGAACAGGTCATGCGTTTATCAATGGTCGCTGCTGGCTTCACTGGTGGTGAGGCGGACGAATTGCGGCGAGCAATCACCAATTGGGGTAAGAATTCGAAGCTTCTGTTATTTGAAGACAAATTCAAAAATGGCTTGCTTGCCAACGGCTACACGCAGGAATTTGCGGATAATCTATTTGAGCAAGTCAAAGGATTCGGGGGCTACGGATTCCCTGAGTCTCACTCCGCATCATTCGCCATTCTATGTTACGTATCCAGCTGGATTAAGCGGCATCATCCCGCAGCATTTTATTGTGCATTGTTAAATAGTCAGCCTATGGGATTTTATAGTACAGCGCAATTAGTTCACGATGCGCGCCGTTATAAAATCACAGTTAAGCCCGTTAATATTAATCGTAGTTGTTATGAGAACAGGTTAGAGATAGATGAAAACGGAAATCGGGGAATTCGCTTGGGATTTATTTCAGTAAAAAATCTAAATAGAGATGATGCGATGTCAATTGAGGTTGCGCGCGGAGATTTTCCATTTGATACGATCAAGGAAGTTGCGATGCGTACATCAGTAAGTGACTCTGCAATGGAATGCCTTGCGTCGTCGGATGCTTTTCGCGAACTCGCGGGAAATCGATTCAATGCACGTTGGCAAGCCTCTGGGTTAATGCCCCACTCGGAATTATTAGAAGGAAGTGATGCGGATGATGACAATTTATTGATGTCAGGCCCGACACTCGAAGAAAATGTGATGGAAGATTACGAATCGATTGGCCTAACATTGCGCGCCCACCCAATGAAAATTTTGAGGTCAGAAGTTCCTTTCGATAAATGCAAGCGTTTCGTGGATTTGGTTGGCTTGAGGCATAAAAGCCATGTGAAAATTGCCGGGATAGTTACCGGCAAGCAACGTCCGGGTACTGCGAGCGGCGTGATGTTTTTGTCTCTTGAAGATGAAACGGGGACCAGTAATGTTGTTATCTGGAATTCAACCCAAGAGTATTTCAGGGCAGAAATACTCACGGGGAAATTGCTTGTTATCAAAGGCACAGTTGAGATTTTAACGGAAGGTGTGAGTGTGCCCGTAGTTCACGTGATTGCAGGTCACATCCTAGACGTTACTGATAGACTCTATAGTCTCGCGTTGAAATCACGGGATTTTCATTAAGGAAGCATATGTTTAGAAGTATAGTATTTGTTGCAATCATGGGTGCATCGTTAGTAGTACAAGCAGGCCAACCAACTTATGGCGACGTCAAAGTAAGTAGAGTAACCACAATTTACGATGGAGATACGTTTACCGCCACGATAGATAGCTGGCCTGGCATCGCTGGAAAAAATATAGGCATACGCATATCTGGAATTGATACACCGGAGATGCGCGGCAAGTGCAAAAGAGAAATCGAACTTGCAAGAATGGCTAAGAAAAAGACCGTTGAAATCATTCGGTCTGCAAAAAAAATTGAATTAAGACAGATGCGTCGTGACAAGTACTTTCGAATAGACGCAGAGGTTTTTGCTGACGGCAGGAGTATCGGACAAGCTTTAATATCTGCCGGACTCGCCGTGCCATACCACGGGGACAAAAAAGTGACATGGTGTTAGATCGAAACGCGAAATACAACATGCCTCTGTGATGAAGTCGTACTTAAAAATGCCTACTGGGTGCTTTTTGCAGAAGAACCGTGTAAGACATATCTCACACGAAACTTATCTCTAATCGACTAGAGAGCTTGGCTGCTAATCAAATAAAATGACAAGGTTTACTAATATGAGTCCGACTCCGAGTCGGAAGTTCGTCCATCGGATGATATTACTCTAGGAGGAGATATGGGACTTTTAGTGATTACCTTGATTTCAATGCTCGTGATCTGGCGGCTGTCATCAGCAACTTCAGATAAGTAATGTATTACCAGAAACCGCCTTTACATAAATCTAATAATAACTGCGTACCCTGAGCACACATCAGGTTACTCACCGAATCAAAAGGATTTCGATTTGAAAATCACCTGTCTCGCATCTACATACACCCACGAAATACGATACTTCGAGTTCTTACGGCCCGATGACGGCAGGTTAATCACAGCATTTTTTCAGGTGGTACAAAAGCCAGATATTGGTATCGGCTGCTTTGATGACTGCGAAAATGCTATCGAGCTGATAAATAACCCGCCTGTACTTGAAGACACCAAAAATGTCATACCGCTGCTCAAATTAAAGATACCGACATGGCAATATCACCAAGAGTATTAAACCCTTCGTAAGTAATTCCGACTCAACGCGAAGATTGGAAAAAACTCAGTCCAAACTCCCGTGTATCAATCAGTCGCAACTCTGCGACCAGCTCATCTACAAATAACGCGTGAGAGCGGTACGGGCTATTCCAGTCTGTAAGATGGCGTAATTGACGCCACTGTCTGCCGCATGATAAGACTGCTATGTGATTGGGGCTGGTCGCTTTGTCTGAGTTGTGCCCAAAGGGGACGGCGAGCCTCAGAAAAAATCGGTTTTTAAGATTGGTGATAATGAGGGAATGACGTGGCCGTCGCGATCAGCGTCGCCTCGACAACCAGTAAATCGTTTAGTACAAATCGGATTCATATAATGCCTAGTACAATCCAGTCGGACCTGATTAACATTTCTCAAACTGAAACCGCAGGAGCTCGTAGCCCTGCGAGGTTTGCGTATCAAAGAAATTGGGCGCTGGCGGAACTGATTGAATATCACCTTAAGGGTAAGGATTATGTATTTGCCTTTGAGTTCCACGATGACATATTAATCCTCGACTCTGAAGAAGACCCATCTAACCTGCAATTCGTGCAAGTAAAAACCAAAACCACCGGCGAAAAGTGGTCTGTCCATGAGCTCACCAAGTCTGAAAAAGGGAAAAAAGGAAATCCAGACAAGCTTTCAATTATTGGTAAGCTCTACGAAAATAAGAAAAATTTCGCTGCACACAGTAGCCAGTTGCGCTTTGTTACGAATGCCTATTTTTCATTCGTTAGTCCTGCTCCATCGATTATTGCAGATCAATTAGGCAAGAATGAGCAAGATAAAATAGCTAAAGCAGTTCAAGCACAGCTTGGAATTAGTGAAGTCGATTTAAGCTGCTTCAAGCTAGAGCAGAGCTCCCTGAGCGTCGATGATCATGAAAAGCACATTCGAGGAATCCTACACAACTTCTTTGAAGAACTATTTGGAAGCGAACACAACATTCCTGTATCGCCTTGGTATCAAACAATATCTGACCAGATTAAAGTTAAAAACAATTATCCATCTGATCAGATAAAAACGTTTGACGATTTGATTCGTAATAAATGTATAACGAAAACTGAAGTAGATGATTTCGTTCGACGCGTGAACCGCTCACATAATAGCAGTGACAATTGGGATATTATCAAGGCCCAGTTGAAGTCTGAGGGGATTGTCCTGCAAGAGTTAGTCAAACTTCAACGCAGCTGGCAAAAATACACAACAGACCGACTGGATTACGATAATGATGCTCTCATGTCTCTTGAGCGCGATATAGCTAATGCGGTGAGTAATGGTTCACTGGGAGATACTCCATTTTTGAAAGAAGTGATTTCGACTGTTAGGAAAAATACGGCAAAGAAACTGTCCCAAATGGAGAGTATTTTTGACAGTTACTACATTGACTCCATCATCCTATGGCAATATTGTGAACAACTATAATTTTAAAAAACTTGTAAGGAATTTGCGAAAAAATGGAACGCAACCAGTTACTGATAAAAAAACTAACCATTCTGTCAATCCGGGAGAAATCCGCAAAAACAGTCAACTTCCACCCTCAGCGAAACCTGATAACAGGAGAGAATGACGTAGGTAAATCTTCCATTATAAAGTCTATCTATCACTCGCTAGGTGCTGATGTTCACTTTGATGATGTTTGGGAGAGGGCTGATGCTATTAGCTTATTGGCATTTTCATACGATAGCCGCGATTACAAGATCTTGCGTTCTAGGAATCATTTTGGCCTCTTTGACGTTCAAGGTAACCTTCTTCAATCTTTTGACAGCATTATCAAAGGACTTTCACCTCACTTAGCCAAATTGTTTAATAACAAGTTACAGCTCAAGCAATCACAAACCAACCAAAGAATACCCGTTTCACCGGCTATTCAGTTTCTGCCTTTTTATATAGATCAGGATAAGAGTTGGACAAAACCATGGGATTCATTCCAAGGTCTGGGTATATTCAGCTCCTTCAAACGAGACCTAATAAACTTTGTAACTGGTATTCGACCCAATGAATATTTTCTTTTGTCTGAACGAATAGATGAGCTTTCGACAAAGCTCATCACACTCAGGAATGAGTCAGGTGTACTTAACTCTGCTAAAAAAGAAGTAGAAAAGCATATTCCCAATGCCTCATTCAACATTGACATCAAGGCTTTCAAGAAAGATATAGACCAGCTGCTTATTAAGTTTGAAGTGCTGAAAAACAAAGAAAATGAATACCGAAAAGATCTTATTAAGCAAAAAAATAAAGAGGTTTTTGTTGACAATGAGATAGCCCTTGTTAGCAAATCTATACGTGAAATCAATAAAGATTATGAGTATTCACTTAACGAACTTGATCGCGAAATAACCTGCCCGACTTGTAGTGCAACCTATGAGAATTCAATGGTTTCAAGATTTGGATTATTGGATGACATTGACACTTGTCGCGATCTCCTTTCTGACTATTTAGAAGAAAAAAAGACAATCGCCAAGAACGTCGCCAAATTGGAAGGGCAACTAAATCTACAAGTTGCTAAGGTCGGCGAAATAACAAACCTGTTAAACGTGAAGCAAGGTAAAGTTCATTTAAAAGATCTAATTCAAAATGAAAGCTCTAAGCAGATTAAAGAAATTTTTAATCGAAGCCAAAGTAGTTACAGCGCTCAAATTAGTGAAGCTGAAGATCAAAAATCAGATCTTGAGGTGAGTCGTTCAAAATTGAATAACAAGGACCGCAAAGACTCAATTCTTAGCAGGTTTAATTCTCTTATCGACATTTTTTTGATTAAACTAAATGTTCATACTCTTAATTCGGAAGGGTTTAGTGATATTCCATTATCAGTAAAATCACAAGGCAGCGACACCCCACGAGCACTTCTGGCATATTACTACGCAATTCTTTTCACTTATAAAGAGTTTACAACTTTGCCGCTATTTCCTCTGATCATTGATTCCCCTAACCAACAGGATCAAGATGCCAGTAACCGGAACAGAATTATCAATTTTATTTTTGAAAATACGCCTGATGATTGTCAACTAATATTAGGAACCGTAGATTTACACGGCGTTGATTACAAGGGAAACACTATCTCTCCAGTGACCAAGCTTAAATTATTGGATAATGACGAGTACGTTGAAAGTTACAATGAAGTGGCTCCTCTACTTGACCTTCTGCAAAGCAGCTTAATACCTCATTCGTAATTAAACAGTTGCTCCTAAGCTTAACAACGGGAGATACATTGGCAATGAGCCAATAGAAAATAAAATGTCTGTTCTTTCGCTGTATAAATTTAAGGATACCTGTATATGCAGTTTAGAGTATTGAATCACGATAGCTGGGTGCCCGATACAGGACGTGATACAGCATACTTAAAAATAGATCGATGGAATGATTTTTCATTTGTCACAATGTTTTCCCTTTCATTTCATGACCGTGAAGGGGTACTTCATAAAATTGGAGATGTCAAAATCGGGTTTAAAGGTCAAACGGAAGACATCCCTACATATAAAAAACTGCCAAATACATTTGAAGATTTAGATGAAAGCTACTTCTCTCTCGGAGACGGGCTCGAATTTTACAAAAAAATGAGAGATATTCCCGATTCGAAAGCTATGTTGCTTGCCCTTAGAGATATTGTACAAAACCCTGCAATAATAGAGACCATATCTGAAGAAAGTGTATTTGGAACTTCACTTCTTCGCAGTCAGAGTCTCTCAATAGTGAAAGGGCAGTATTCGAGAGTACTGAAAGGGGGCGTTGAACTAACTGATTTTAATTTTAAATTTGTTCGACCGGCTACGGATACATTTGGAGGATTGGATTTAAATTTTAATGTGGATGCCGAATCCATTCCTAGCACTAACATTCATGCCATCATTGGTAGAAATGGTGCGGGGAAGACAACTCTATTAAACGGAATGATTCAAGCCATAACCAATAAGGCTAACTCACAAGGTAAGTTTTATGAAACTGCATGGTATGGAGACCAAGATATAGGCACGGATTATTTTAGTAGCCTTGTATCAGTTTCGTTTAGTGCATTTGATCCTTTTCCACCACCACCAGAGCAATCTGACCCAGCAAAAGGTACGTGCTATTTTTATGTAGGGCTCAAGAATCAAAAGAATATTAATTCTCACAAAGCAATCGATGAGCTTCATCTTGATTGTGCTTCTGCACTTTTAAAGTGTTTCCAAGAAGGTGAAAAATCAAAAAGATGGTTGTCTGCAATTGAAAAGCTTGGATCTGACGATAACTTTTCCTCTATGAGGCTTGAACGCCTACAATCCTATTTTCTAGAAAGGATTCAGGATGATTACAATTCTTTCGACTATGTTGACGCAAAACAAAAATATTATTCGTTAGTCAAACCGCTCTTATCGGAAATGAGTTCCGGTCATGCGATTGTATTGTTGACTATAACTGAGTTGGTTTCAAAAGTTGAAGAAAAGACACTTGTTTTACTTGATGAACCTGAAAGCCATTTACACCCTCCGCTTCTTTCTGCATTTATTCGCGCTCTTGGAGATTTACTGCATGATCGAAATGGTGTAGCAATCATAGCGACTCACTCGCCAGTGGTACTTCAAGAAATACCAAAATTATGTGTTTGGAAAATATTTAGAAAGGGTAAAAATGTTCAGAATGAAAGACCAAAAATTGAAACGTTTGCTGAAAACGTAGGAGTTCTGACGAGTGAGGTTTTCAGTTTAGAAGTTGAGAGGTCTGGCTTCCATAGCCTACTCGCCGCATCCGTAGCTAGCGGAAAAAACTATCATGAAATATTGAGTGACTATAACAACAACCTTGGTTTTGAGGGAAGAGCAATTCTCAAAGCCATGATTGCTGATCGAGAAAGAGGTGATACCAATGATGAAAATTGATGCTATCGCCTATACACATATTCAGGCCATCGAGCTTTGTCATGAGGGGATCACTGGAAATCCCAATTTACATGCAAAGCTCGCACAGCATATGAATGATCTTGGTTCTTGCGAGAATGTCTATCTGCGCTCTGCAAATACGGGAGAGCTTTATACTATTCCAGCGTTAGATCCCGAACTAGGTCAAGATCCTGTGGTAGTTGGAAACTTATTAAAGTCCGAGCTGAATAAATTTTACACCAACTATTTTGTTCCAGAAAAAAAGCCTGCACGTAAAATATATGATGCATTATTAAACTCCGCTCAAGAGGACTGTCCGTTTTGCGGGGGAATAGGTACTCCCCGGAATCTAGATCATTTTTTACCAAAAGCTCATTTCCCTCAATTTTCGATTTTACCTGCGAATTTAGTACCTTCATGCCTTGACTGCAATTTGGCTGAAAAAAAGCACGCATATTCCTCTAGACCAGAAGATCAAATCATCCAACCATATTTGGACCAACCACATTTTTTCTCTGAACAATGGGTTTATGCTAAATTCGAAATTGGTGATGGCAATGAACCTGGTCAGTTTGAGTACTTTGTTAATCCACCACCACACTGGAAAGAGCTTGATAAGAAAAGAGCCAAAAAGCACTTCGATGATTTTAATATTGCACGTCGATACTCTAAGCAAGCAGCTAAACAACTGAGAGTTATATTATCTCAGATTGATCGTATGCAATCTCATGGGGTTTCTAAAGACGAAATCATAAATGATCTACTTGTGCCCGGCATGGAAGGCGCTACATTTATAAATCATTGGCAGTTTGCAATGTATCAAGCATTAATTAATTCTGACTTTTAAATTTAAATGGTGCGCGTAAAAGTATAAATTTCCGCTTATGGCGGAAGGTGGTAGTTGTGCCCGAGGCGGAAGTTGGAAGGGGAGTGAATTTGTAGGCGGATATCTGTTCCTTAATTATATCTGGCGAAAGTTTAGTTAATGACATTGTTAAATTACAACATGGAGTCGATGTATTATCAAAACATTAGCGTTCATTGATGAATCGGGAAACACGGACTTAGATACATCCAAAATGGATGTGTCTAAGTATTTCATCGTGTGTGCAGTGATTATAGATGATTGCCAATTTGATACGTTATGGCATGAAGTTGAGACCATTCGAAAAAAATATTTCCAAAATGGGGAAATTAAATCGAATAGCGTTAAGGATAGAGATAATCATGCCCGCCGTATAAAAATACTTGAACGTATATTGGAATTGGATTTCAAGTTTTACGCAGTGGCTGTGGAGAAGGATGCTTTAAGGCGTGATGGTGGATTCCCGTATAAAAGGTCATTTTTAAAATTTATAAATGGCCTACTATATAGACAATTGTTTGAAAATTATCCGAGCATTACGGTTTTCGCTGACGAGCATGGTGGGGATGAATTCAAACTAAGCTTTCAGCAATATATAGAAAATAACCACAAGCCAGATCTATTTTGGGACTCTGAGTTAAACTTGGTATCAAGTCACGATAATTTATTGGTTCAGTTGGCTGATTTTCTTGTTGGTACGATTGCTAAAGTATACGAAAGTAAGTTCAATCCGGCTCTCCTGGAGAGTTATAGAGCATTACTTAAGACGAAGGCATTGGATCTAAAAGAATGGCCAACTAAGCATCAGACATATTTTGAACCCGATAAAACTAGTAAAGAGTATGATCGCTTCATTCACTCTCACGCTCTTTCTAAAGCTGAAATATATATAGAAAAGCACCGTGAATATAATGACGAAGAAACAAGGCTGCAAGTATGTGTTTTAAGTCATCTAGTGTTCAATAGTCGACTATCGTCTGATGACGGCTATATAGCAACTAAGAGCTTGCTAGAGCATTTAGAAAACTGTGGCTTCAGCGGTGTGTCTGAGCAAGCTATTAGATCCCAGATCGTAGCAAAATTAAGGGATAAGGATGTGATAATAGCCAGCTGTAATCAGGGTTACAAAATACCTAGTAGCTATTCAGATCTCTTTGACTTTGTAGAGCGGGTAAACAGTCTAGTTCTTCCTCTTCTGGAGCGCCTCAATAAAGCCAGGAATAGTTATATGGTAGCGAGTAAAGGTGACGTAGATTTGCTAAAAGGGGTTGAGTATCCAGAGTTGGTTGAGTTCTTACACATTCTCAATAAATAATTTAACTAGCCGCTCCAGTGTTACTTCTGGCGCTCAAACATTAACACAAAGTGACATCGTCCCAGCCGCAACTGAGCGCGGCGTTAATGTCCGTTCTTGGCCGATAAAGGTAACATTTGTTTGTATTTTCCTACTAGATCCAGTAGGAACATAAACTTGGATTTTATTTGTAAGCAACGATAGGCTATGGAACCAGCAGCCTGTGTTTGGCGTGTCGATTGTTCAGTCTTAATTCAGGTGAAGGAAGTTATCCATTATGCATTGACGGATATGAGATCTTAGGATGAAAAAGTTTGATTTGAGAAAAAAGCGCACGTTGGTGCTTGAACTGGACCCACGTAACTACTATGAGCTTGATGGGGTGTTGTTCAATCTAAATACTCAAACTATTCATGGAGTTCGAAACGGTAACATTCATCCGTTGGTCGGTAAGACCAAGCTTCTGTATCAGCGAGCGCGTGAAAAGGGAATTCCAAAAGTACTTCATCGAAGTACTAGCTCTACTAGCGATACATTTATTGACTCCAACCGCCAATTATTTTCTTACGATCATTTAATTGCTATCGACACTAATACACACCGCTTAAACGGATCGGATGTCTCAATAACAGTCGCGTTTCATCTAAAGCCAGAAAGTCGGGGATCGAAAAATATTTCGTGTAGTGCAGCAATACTGGCTGTGCTTGAGATGTGGAACGTAAAAGAAAAACCGGAAAATTTAGGCTGGTGGCAGTTACTTAAATCATTGGAGTATCGTCCAGATTTTTTCGGTACGATTGGGTTGGTTGTCGATTCTGATCTCGGGAACCACGATTTATTCAATAGTCGTCAAAAACCCATTTATGACAATTGTTATCTTCCCGAGAATGTAACCCTCATCTATGCAAGCGATAAAGGTGGTCCTGAACACCTATCTACGCGATTGATAAAATATTGCCACGATGTAGCTTCGGACTTCTATATCCCACATAAGTTAATTATGCAGGCAAAAGGGATTTTTCCAGGAATACCAGGCTTGTTCTCTCACTTTAGGCAATGGCAAATTGAAAATGAAGAGGTCAGGCAATTTGTGGATTCTCATTGTTTTTAAGAGCACCCGTTTAGAGTTTGGTGGAATAGCTTGTGAACCAGCCATCGTTTTATATAGGGCTTAGTTCAACGTCCGCTCTTGGCCGAATTGAGACCCATAAGTTCACAATAGTGAATAGCATGCAAATTGAGAAATGATTAGATAAAAACTAATCAGATGATGCTCACCGAAAAGTTAGGTTGATTCTTTGTTCACCCAATGTTGAATGTACATTACGTTTGATCGGTAATATACTGTGGTATTGCAAGCGATCCACTCCGCCCCATACGTAAGCGATTTAAAGAAAATAATATTTCGTTTGTTGAAGAGACACTTCATTAGTCATTAAAGGATTATATAAATGGAAAATATTATTGGAATAAACGAGTCTTACAGCACTAAAAAAATTGCGCTAGCCATTTCCGGTGGGGGCTATCGTGCGACGCTGTATGCGCTAGGAGCTCTTTGGCGTTTGAACGAATTGGGTGTCTTACCTAAACTTAAAACTATTACTAGCGTCTCTGGCGGTAGCATTGTATCAGCTTGGCTTGCTCACAATTGGACAAAACTTGCCTTTGACAACACTGGTGTTGCTTCAAACTTCACCGAGGTCATCGCCTCACCAATAGAAATTTTTTGCAGTCAAGGTATTGACATCAAAGCAGGAATAACTGGTTTGTTTTCGTTTAAGGACAGTATTGGTGACAAAATCGCGAATGCTTACAACGAGCATTTATTTAAGGACGCAAAAATATCATCTTTACCAGACACTGGGCCCGAGTTTGTGTTTTATGGAACTAATTTACAAACTGGTTCAGGGTTTCAGATTTCAAAAGCGAAATTGCATGATTACCAAATCGGAGATTATGCTAATCCTGATATTTTATTGGCAAAAGTTGTTGCTATTTCCAGCGCATTCCCTCCAATTCTGTCGCCTGTTCATTTAGATACCGACCCAGAAAAATGGGTAAAAGGAAAATATTCAACGCATTTCGAAAACCGCGAATTGAAAAAGCGTTTGGTACTTACTGATGGAGGGCTGTACGATAATTTGGGAGTAGAAAGGGTTTGGAAAAACGAGGGTGAATACTCTCATTTACTGGTTTGTGATGCCGGAGCACCGTTGACTGTAACTGATAACGTTAACACAAATTGGGCAGGCCAGTTACTGCGTATGACTGATATTATGACGAATCAGCAACGCGCACTGCGTAAGCGGCAAATTATAAATTCATTTCAGGACGTTGACGAAAATGGGGCACAAAATAGTTACGGGGGGACATATTTTGGTATCACGACCAAAATAAATGAATATAAAATATTAGACGCAATGACAACTGATAATAAAGAAAATGGTAACCTGAAAAATATTCGTACGCGCTTAAACTCATTTTCTGAAAAAGAGCAAGGCCAGTTAATTAATTGGGGGTATGCGCTTGCCGATGCGGCCATGCGAAGAGATGTTACCGTGGCAATTTCACAGCCCTTATTAAAAAAAGGGAGCTGGCCTAAGCCAAAATATTTTATTTAACTAACATATGAATGGATTGTCTGAAATCAGCAACTTTGAGATTCGAGGGTTACATTCCTCCTGTAATAATACAGTAGGTAATTGCTTCCCTAGGCTTTATTTTTCTAAGAGGAAAATTCTTAATTTAAGTGAGTTCAATAGACGAGTTACTCGCATTCAGACATTACGCATGAGGTCTCGCATTGCACGGAATCATCATTGTTCCAAACGCAGGGCTCTTGGGGATAGCATTGCTTTTGCGTTTCCCAACTGATAGCGTTTTTTCCATTGGTGACGAGCCACTTGTTCGCACAATTGAAATAATTTTTGCAGAAGAATTTGGCCCCATTCGCGTTGGGGGAAGGGTGCCCCCCTCTTAGCACTTTGTGGTTTGAATTGTTAATTGTCGTAGCATAACCTCCTGCTTGCCCCCCCCATAAAATGTATGAAAAATGGGAGTCTATTGCATCGATGTGGGTTATCAACATCCCGGTAAACTTTGACCAGACTTGCTTGTGCCCATTTGCTGTGCAAAATTGCTCTGAATTGGAGCATGGAATGGTGAGTGCAGTATTTAGAAGAAGCACCCCTTGATTGGCCCAGCTCGATAAATCACCATCCTCCATATTCATGCAATGTCCTTCATTTATGGCTTCGAGCATAACTCTCTGTACGGATGGGACCACATTAGCAGGCGTACCTG
Source organism: Candidatus Saccharimonadota bacterium (assembly GCA_030645815.1). Classification (GTDB taxonomy): domain Bacteria; phylum Patescibacteriota; class Saccharimonadia; order Saccharimonadales; family Saccharimonadaceae; genus JACPYF01. Next base: position 10,600 of record JAUSMW010000178.1, on the reverse strand, counting down.
GCCGTAAAGAAAATGCCAGACCAGTTGCTTGTCCCTTTGCAGGCGTTGGGTCCTGACCAATAATTACTGACTTGATTTCAGATGGGGCTACCGCATAAAGAGCACGAAAAACACTACCGACTCCAGGATTGATATCTTCACCTTGTGTTATGAAGCTTTCGAGTTCGGAAGAAATTCTTTTTAGCTCCAATCTGACCTCTGGCTTTTCAAAAAACTCTTGCCAACCTGAAGGTTGGCATTGATAGGTAAGTTCGTAGAGGGATACGGTCTGCCAGCTAGCAGAGGATATAAGCTTTTCACATTCAGCCAAATTGCCTTTTGATAAGTTCTTTGGGTGATTTGGCTCGTTGCTATTAGAATTCGATGTTGGATCGGAATTTTTCTCCCCATCGAGTGAAGTTGTGGGAGTTGGCGAAGAAGGTGGCGTTGTCGTGATAGTGCTCGTGCAGCTTGCGATTAGCAATATAAAGAAAATTGCACACCTTTTTAATTGCGACATAACATCCACCTGTGAAACAAGAATTGAATTATATTCTTACGGTTGTTTGATGCATCTGTAATTATTAATAGTAGTGATTTATAACTGCTTGTTTAGTTTAGTTTTGGTCTAGGCGCCTGAAAAAGTGCCAGCTTTTATTTTCCTTTTTTGGTATTCCGATATGGGGATCTACTGGAAAAGAGAACTTCTCGGCACTATGAAATGCAACTAGTGTTGCACAACTATAAATTAATAATTGATAAAATTGTTCACCAATCTCACTTTCATTAAAAATTCTAGGGGAGGCAATCCAAACTATTATGAAATTTTCTTTCTGCCAAATCGCAACGTCCCCGTGATGGTTGGATAGCGCATCGAATAATTGATTGGATGACAGACAATTTGTAGGTGTGGATAGCATTAATACATGAATAGAAGCGTTTGGGTCGCTGAAACGTATGCAGCCATTTTTCGCCTTTTTAATTTGTGGCCCTTCACTGCCTACAGGTCCGCACCATTTTGCAGTTGAAACGCGATCTGCCCCATCAAAATTGAAAATCGCTTGATGCATTATTCGATAAGAGCGACCCATGAAGTGCATCTTAGATTTGTCATAGTCTTCCTTTGAGAGATAGCACAATAAGGCCACCTCTTCTGGGTTTCCTCTATCTCCAGATGCATGAAATATGCTAGGCACATAAGTTTGTAGTTTATATTCCTTCATGAATTCCCAGGTTGCAGGAATAAAAGTTTCAGAGAGATTTGCTTTGAAATCTTCCCAATCGGATTCAGTGGGGATGGATTTCAATCTGCGCCAACCTAGCCATAAGCGAACCGGTAATTCATTAATCACAGACAAACTCCTCCGGAATGGGTTGTAGTTCCGTGTGCATTTCAAGAAACCAACGAATCACTCGTTTAACTCTTGCCGGCATTCGCCGTTCTTTAAGTCTTACTATCCAAATCTGCTGCATGGCAGGTCTATTTAAAAAATCTCTAATATTGCACTGGAAATCTAGAATTCGAATCTGACCGGTTTCAATTGAACTTGCTGCGACATGCTTAGGTAACACTGTTATGCCTAGGTCGCCAGCCACCATCGCCAATACACCGCGCATGTCGTTAAAGTGCCCAACCGTCCGTAGTGCAATAGAGCTAATAGGGTCAATTTCTCCAAAATTACTCGCGATCCAGATATTTAGATTTTCTGTCATGCCCGAATACAAAATCATTGGTAAAGCAAGCAGCTCATCCAGCGACAAAGGAGCTGTACGCAACTGACAGTCCTTTGAGCAAACTAAAACATATTCTTCTATGCAAAATGGGTAGGCTTGAACGCTCGATAATTCCACCGAGCGATTTATAAAGCCAAAATCTACATCACTTGCTAGAAGGCTCTGGATAACATCAGCAGTTGGTTTAAGCTCAATCTTTATTGTTAACTCAGGATAGGTTTTGCGTTTCTCAAGTAGCCATCCAAAGTGTGGAGCATGAACGCAGCTCTCCGGCATTGCGTAGTGAACGACTCCTCTTAGAGACTCAAACTCTTCGTTTAATTGCTCCAAAAATATTGCTGCGTGATCCATATATGCTTCAGCATATTCGCTCAGCATTCTGCCCGCCATCGTAGTGATAACTCGATTCCCCTGTCTTACGAAAAGCTGGGCATTTAATCGATCTTCAAGCTTAGCTACTTGTTGACTAATTGCACCTTGTGTTAGAGATGCTGCGAATGCGGCCTGAGAAAAACTTTGTGTACGAACTACTGCCAAAAACGAACGGAAAAGTTTTGGATCTAATCGCTCAAAGTCACTTGCATTCCAGCGCATAGTAGATAACTCCGATTTAATTCCACAGTTTAAAATCAGAAAAAAGTACGGAGTTCGCAGGAGCAATCGTTGCCCCAATTCGATGCTTTACCCAATGCTTCGCAACCAACCGCAAATATATTGGACCTGAGAGCAGCTCTGTAATCTGTGAGTCAACCTCAATCCAATCATCAGTATCAAATTTGCGGCAACTGACTCGCCACTCTGTTCCATTCTTTCGAGACAGTTTTAGCCATCCACTTGTTTCTCCCGTTACCGGGCCCAATTTTGACTCGCCGTATTCGTTGTCTGAATTGTCAGATAGCCATTCTCCATTGGCGTCCCAACCGCCTTGTTTATTTCCGTAGTTCCATCCGATACGCCACCCGTCGCACTCATCAAATTCACTGCTTATATATGGTGGAGAACCGTGAACGTTATATACACGATGAGCGTCGGTGATTATGAGAGAAGGGATGGTGGTTTTTAAAGGTGGGGCTACTTGGATTGCAGCCAGTTCGAAGGTAGAACCATGGACTGGATTTTTTACAATAAACTTCAGCTCTGCTTCAAAGTCCCCATCGATTGCTTTTTTTGAAACTACTCCAGCTGAAGCGTACTGAGCGCCTTGTTCAAAATCTATTATAAGTCCCTTGTTTATTTCCATTCTAACTTCGTCGCTGCGATTAAAGTGCCCTCCTGTCCAGAATAGCGATAATTCGGGGCCATCGAAATTATCTTCGTGTTTTACCTTAAGAGCCATTTGACGCTCCTTCTGAGTATATGAAGTTACGTGATGCTGGCGATGAAAACTAATAACCTCTATTAGAATCCGTCGCTTTTCTTTGTCGTTAGAAATGAAGATAGTGTCTTCCTGAACAAAAAAAATCAACATGCATTGTAAAAGTCTAAAGCATTTTTCGTGCAAGAGGCATGGGCAATCGGTGCACATATAAATTCTGGCGCCAAAATCACCGGGTGGCACCAAAATTTTTACTGAGTGATTAATGGTTCTCTGGCAGAAATAGGCAAGTTAGCATGCACTAACATAGGCTTCACAAAGATGAGCTGGAATTTGCCGAGAATATCGTTCACGCAAAAAATTGCCGATCAAAGAATGGTTTATAGTCAACGTTTTAACTTTTTTAATATTTAGAATTCTCGTTGTCACAAAAAATATTAAATTTTTTGAATACGGGAAACTCATGTCGAAAAGATACAATTTTTTCCAACTATTATTGTTTGATCAAATGTTTATCTGCCGACTTTTCTAGTCCATCCATATTTGATATGGCAATCATTTGTAACAAGGCATTGCACCAGACGAACTGCAAGTAGCGCTTATACAATATCGCTGCACTGAATTTATCGCAGTTGGTCACCGCAGGTGAACACGACATTAGATTACTTATCCACGATCATCGATCAAAAGGAGTCGAAACAATGAAGAAGGCGATAATAGTCGGAATTACGGATTACAACGGGAAATATGGCTCGCTTCCTGGGTGCGTCACTGACATGCAAGAGTGGAGTGATATTCTTACAAATAAATATGATTTCAAACCAGAAAATGTCAGATTACTATCAAACAATAGAGCAACCAAATCAGAAATACTGAGCCGTTTAGAATGGTTATTCTCCGATAAATTGGCCACACATTTGGTTTTCTGCTTCGCAGGTCACGGCGCCAGAATTCGTCGCAGAGACTACGATACGGGCGACTTAGCTGACCAATTGGACGAAGCCCTTGTCGCATATCCTGCTTCTAAAGATGAAGATATTCAAAAGCACTTAATCTACGATGACGATCTATGCGATATCGTTAATCGTTACTCTGGCGAATCTAAAGCTGCTATCTCTTTAATATTTGATTCTTGTCACTCTGGAGGCATGCTTCGTGATGTTCTTGGTGGCGATGCGCCATTACCTCGCGCAATCGAAATCCCGCCAGATGTTTCCTTTCGGGAATTATCAGCAATCAACTTGACCACTAGGCGCATTGGTGAACTTGCAAACGTAGACGTTAAGCATGTTATTTGCGCTGCTGCACTTGATGTTGAATCGGCCTGGGATGCGAGGATGGAGGACGGAAATAGACATGGTGTTTTTACATTCCATGCAACGCGCGCGCTTGCCAATAATCCGAACTTAACATTTCGAGAGCTTATTGATGCAACCAAGCAAAAAGTTTCTCAGAAGTTTCCCCAGCATCCTGATTTACTGGGAAGCAATATGAGATTTCAAAGCCAGTTCTTATCTTAGACTGGCGTCACTTGTACTACCAATCCTTGATGGAGAAAAACATGGCTAAAGTAACTGATCTACGAATTTCATTTCCAGTTGGCGAAGTTGACCTCATGGACACAGACGCAATCAGAGCAAGAGTTATCTCTTACTTTGATGACGGCTCCTGTGCTGGTGCACTTACTTCATTAAACGAGCAAACGGTTCATGCGCAGGGTGGGCCTCGCCCACGCGGAGGTTCTGTGAGTTGTAAAGCTGACACTTCTGGAAAAGTAAGTTGCGAAGCCACTTGGGGTTTCTAAGAGCAATCTAACAAGCGATTGCAGTGGATAATTCCCGAAATCGAAACCGTCTTTTCTGATTAACGGCTTTAATTAATCTCAACGTCCGCTTTTGGCGTGCGCCGTGATAAGGCGGCGCTTTTTCCCCGTGGGTGAAAATCCCACTCGGCTATCGCTCCAGCCGAAAGCAACCGGAGCAATTATGGAGGCAACGAAATAGTTGAAGCCTTCGGTGAAGCGTGCCACGAAATACGGTGGCAGCGCGAGTGTGCAGGCCGTAACGCGAGTGAACGCCGAGCAATCCTCGAAAAGGACGTTGCACAGGCCGACCTGACCGCCATATCGGGGAAGGCTGATACAACTGGGGGACTTGAGCAGGGTTGATCCCAGTTGCTGTGCCGGGGTAGTGGCGACAGCATGTACACAAGGGAGGCGCGCGCAACACGGGAAGCCCCTCTGCGTGATCTGGGGAGATCAACCGAACACCCGTGAGGGAGCGTTCGGGCGTATTGGGGTGGCGGAGAGGCTCGTAGTACCGCAGAAGCCGGGTAATGCCGGTGGAGGAAAGGGGCCTCAGTTCAAAACCAATGTTTAAAGTAGGAAAGGATCAGAAGATTGGGCAACCTAGCAACTCCAATTAGCGTTCGGAAACTACAGAGAGCATTACACGTAAAAGCGAAGACTAAAGATAGCTACCGTTTCTACGCCCTCTATGACAAATTGTATCGACAAGATGTTCTGGCTCATGCCTACGCCAAGTGCCGCGCTAACCGTGGGGCTCCGGGTGTAGACCGACAAGATTTCTCGGATATAGAAGCATACGGTGTTGAGCGATCGTTATCGGAACTTGCGCAAGCACTACAAGATGAGAGTTACCGACCTGATGCAATCAGGCGAGTCTACATTCCTAAAGCCAATGGCAAACTTAGACCGCTGGGCATCTCGACGCTAAGAGATCGAGTTTGTATGACAGCAGCAATGCTGGTGTTAGAACCGATATTCGAAGCAGATCTTCCACCGCAGATGTACGCCTATCGTCCAAGACGTAATGCTCAGCAGGCGATAGTCGAGGTGCAAGAACAAATGTATCGGGGTCGCCCGGATGTTATCGATGCCGACCTATCCGATTACTTTGGCAGTATTCCCCACGTTGAAATGTTGAAATCACTTGCGCGTCGTGTTGTTGATCGACGTGTATTGAGCTTACTTAAGCGATGGTTGGAATCTCCTGTCGAAGAAAGAGATTCAAAAGGCCGTACAACGAAAACAACGGAAGCTAAAGATCAGCGGCGAGGGATACCTCAAGGTTCGCCGGTGTCACCACTACTTGCCAATTTATACATGCGTCGGTTTGTGATGGCCTGGAAACAATTCGACTTAGATAAGCGCCTTAGAAGTTGTATCGTCACTTATGCAGATGATCTTGTGATTTTATGTCGGCGCGGAAAAGCTGATGAAGCATCTTCATGGATGCGGAAAATCATGGAGAAACTCAAGCTGACAGTGAACGAAGAAAAGACGCGAATTTGCCGAATACCAGAAGAGTCTTTCGATTTTCTGGGTTATACCTTTGGCAGGCTTTACTCACAGAAAACGGGGAAGGCTAGATTGGGTATGCGACCGTCGAAGAAGAGCATCAAGACTATGGTGCAAAGGCTTCATGGAATGACGACAAACTCTTATTCGTGCATGGACACCACAGAAATGGTAAAACAATTAAATCGCACACTGGTGGGATGGGCGAACTACTTTTCAGTAGGAACTCATCTGCAAGCTTATCGTGCGATTGATAGTTATACCGCTATGCGGTTGCGTAAGTGGCTGCGACACAAATACAAAGTTAGAGGACGTCGAGGTGGGGTATTTCCTCAATCCCATCTCTACGGGCATTTTGGGCTCGTACGTTTAACGCAATTGGGTCGCGGTGAGTCGTGGGTGAAAGCGTGATGTTTTGTCCGAGAGCCGGATGCGGGAAATCTGCACGTCCGGTTCGATGAGCGGGGACTGGAAACGTGAGCAAGGTAGAAGGAGTGTCACCTGCATTAAATCGAAAGAGCAGGAGTAGGAAGCCACTACCTAAACTCGGCGCGCCAGTCTTCGACTCTACCGAAATCATCATTGTGCCCGAAGCGGAAGCGTTGAGATTGGGGCTATATATCCTCGAATTAGCTAACTGAAAACCTCCAGCTTAATTAGAGTTGCTAGTCAAGATTTTGGTGCGCCCGATATTTCAGTTAGCCTCATGAAGTCCCATCTCTAGTTGTAATGCCAATAATGTAGTTATCGGAAAGCTGTTAATCGCATTCGCATCCGGCAATTGACGGTTTCTCTTTCACGGATGCTTCGGAGAAACAATATGAAACTTTACAAAATGTTATTTGCTTTTGCTTCTATTGCTTTTATTGCTTATGGTGCTCAAGCTGATTGTGAAAAACGGAGCTGTGAAGGCCAAGCTGATTGTAAGGCTGCGCAGGCATCATATGATTCATGTAAGGCTTCTGCTGCTAAAGCTCATAATCAAACCAAGGGTCCAGGTAAGGACGATCCGAATACAAAGTCAACAGATACAACGGATTCATCTAAAACTAGTGGCGCTGGGTTAAACGATAAAACAAATCCTTAGTATATTAGCTGGGCAGTAATGCCCGGCATTTAAACGAAAGCTATTAATATTTTTCAAAATGAATGTATTAGTTAAAAAATATTAGCCAAAAAATTCGTTCTAGCCTGGTTACAGCGCTATGCACATACAATGGATCGTTATTAAGTTGCAGTTTTATGGTTTTGCTGCGCAAAAAATTCCATAAAACCACATATATGGACCCCTCCAGTTTGGCAACATCCGTTTTTGATTTTTCAGGATAAGACTGCAACCATATATTCGGCTTTTTTGATGAGCTATTTGCTCGAGCCATGATGGCGATTCGCTCGCACCGTGCCGATCAACTTATCGGCTTTGCTTTTTAGCAGTGAGCCTTTGTGGTTTTTGGCGTTTCGGTGGTACCCTTCCACGAACGGCCGCCGAGGGACACCTCATTAACTTAATTAAACATCAAACAAATGTGGACAGGGATAACACCATGAGCACTCCATTACTAAACCTTTTTAAATTCGCTTTATTTTTTTTCTGCTCAGGTAGCTTCGCCGCTGATTGCAGCTATTCAATTAAAAAAAATGGTGGGAAGGCTTACAATGAGGGGAGCGTCACAGACTTCGTAATATCTGAAATAAGACCTGAGTTAAGGAATGAGGATAAAGCAATATACATTGAGATAACGAGTAGTTGTGGGCAAAAACCCGATGAAGTTATAACACTGAAAATGTCCACATTGAATTTTTATATTCTTGGAATTAATAACAAAAATATTCCGAAACATATCGCGGATTACAATAATAGATTAGCCTTGGAGATAAACAATACCAGTTTCTCTAAAGTAATTGGGCAGGCCATTGAGGAAGATTTCAGTAAATTTCCAGATCAAAAATCAGCAGTAACCTACGCTGACAAAAAACAGCAGATTAAACAGCAGAGAATATTAAAAATGTTCGCGTTTGTTTTTGCTGAGGCGGCGCGCTTTGAAAGTGCAGAAAAAGCTGTAAGAGAATCTATCGACGGCGACTGCACAGTAGATTGGCACGATTTCGATTTCGCGGTTCACAATTGGAGAAATATTTCAGTCTTTGTCTCGCAAAAAAATATAAAGCTTGAAAAACAGAGATCAGGAGGGGGCCAAAGCCAGCTTCATGCACCAATATTGGTAGAGCAGGAGGAGAAGTTTGATGGAGCATTAATGGCGGGAGAGAGCTTTGACTTTTCAGCTGCGGCGCCTTTATTGGATCCTTATTCTTTTGATTGCTCGTTGAAATGAGGTTATATGTTTTTATATAGTTAATCGTACTTCTTATGAGTTTTAGTTAACGGAGCGTGATCGAAATGAATGAGAAATTCCGCTGTATTATTGGACTATTGTTTATTCCTTTTTTTTCCTCGTGTACCACTACACCCTCAGAAATACGCTTACCCACAGCTCAAGTAGCTCTATATTCGAAGGGTTTCGTAAATGATGCGGTCAATATTTATACGTTACCTATAGGGGCTGGTAGCTGTCAGATTGTTCAGTGCCCTAATCAAAATAAATTGATTATTTTTGATTGTGGTTCGTCTGGATATTCCAAAATGACAAAGGATGACATTGTTAGCTTCGTCGATAATTTGAGTGATGATCAAACCGAAATTGTAGTGTCGATAAGCCATAAGGATGATGACCACACTAACTACTTGCCGTATTTAATGGAGCATATCTCTCATTCCCAATCAATCGAAAAAATAGTTATAGCGCAAACCATTGAAGAATATAATCCTGAAACACAAGATTGGCTTAATGAAAATGTACATGGAGTAGAAACTTATGAGGCTGATTATTACTCATCAATTGAACCCGAGTCTTCACTGAGCTGCCCGGTAGATGGATTTGCCAGTTATATACTAACGGTAAATAGTGGCGTCGAACCTAATGATAAATCCATGGTAGTTCTTTCCAAATTAGGCGCATCACAAGTTATATTCACAGGTGATATGACAGGAAAAACGGAAGCACAGATATTTTCAAATTTAGCGCTGCTAGGCGATTCCGCCCATTTTCAGCTCGCCGATACTGATCTGTTATTCGGCGCGCATCACGGTGCGAGCACAAATGGAAGCAATAACAAAAAATGGGCGGATGCAACTTCACCAGAAGCGGTTATCTACAGTGCGGGAGAGAGATATTCGCATCCGACATGTGAAGCTTTAGATGTATATCAGACGGTGTTGGATTTTGGGGAGCCACACGCCCTCCAATGTAGCTCCACTGGAGCATATATGAAATTTGAAACTTCTAACGCCAATTTCTTGACCCATACTAATGGATTGATTGTGGCAACTCCCAATAATGAAGGAGGCTTTCAAATCTCAACTTTTGATTTCTAATTGAACCGATGTAGTAAATATTAGCTTGCACTGCTTGGCACCAACCGCAAAATCTTTAATGATTAATCAGGGCTTAAATATTCCGTAGGTCCTGTAGCAGCTTCGCCTATAAATATTTTCACTGGCTTGATCGTTAAGTCAGCAAAAAATTCCTGGCTTGGTAAGTCGCTGTGCAATCCCTGGGTGATCATCCGCCGCATCACTTAACAATAGGTTTAAAAAATCCAAGTTATACGGCAAAAAAAGTGGAAATAAATTGTAGTGATAGGGCGTGAATCGTGAAAGCTCTCCACGGGAGATAATGGCGCAGTATATTTTTCACTGGGAAACTTTTTGTGGACCGCACCAACGAGAATTAGTCTTACTGACGTAACCAGAAGTGTTTATTTTTTTTACCACCTATCTTTTCCCTTCACCCAATCCACTAACAATGTCGATTGCTCGGTGGTGCTCAATCGCTTCACTCCAAAAATCGAGGTGAAGATGCCTGGCATTGAGTGTCCGCTTATGGCCGTTTATGGCCTATTTGTTGATTGGTGCTTAAAACTGACCACGTGGTGGGCCAATTGTCGGTTTAAAATAGAGAGGATATTTTTGGTCACGAATCGCCTGCAGACCTATGCTTGGATTAATGCTCCTGCTGCCTAGTTTCCTAATTGGTGAAAAATATTATGACTATCTCTGAGCACAACCGTTGTCGCATGAGTAAAATGTTAGTCGCGCTCTTTGCTCATTGGAAGCTGCCAGTTAAGGACCAGTTGGGTCTGCTTGGCGCATCTAAGAGCAATAAATCGTTATTGACTCGCTACCGCCAGGGTAG
>JAUSMW010000175.1 GCA_030645815.1 Candidatus Saccharimonadota bacterium | reverse complement strand
CAGCTCAATACAGTTGCTATATGCAAAGCTTTCATAATCTGCGCTAAGGATTACATCCTCCGAATATCCGCGGAGCTCTAAATTAATCGTGCAAACATGGAGGCTTTCATGAGCCTCGCTGAAAAAAACCAAAAGCCCGCTGGAATCTGTAAGGAAATAACATGACTCTATAAAGTCAAGCACTGAACTTTTACCAACACCATTTGCTCCAATAATCGCAGAGCAGTGATATCCATGGTAATAATCGGACGTATCTCGACGCCTTCGAATTTCTAAATAGTTATTTTCAACGAAACATTTTGCAGATCCCGCAAGAGATACATTCAGATCTCTTACAGACTTATGCGCAGCTATGTACACGTGAATCAATTTCATTTTAAATTCACATTAACAATTAAATGTATGCTATGCATGTTGCATCTCCAAGATGCTTAATCTTTTCTCTGATCTCTATCACCAAGAATCTGTCGTATGACCGCCTTGGCTTTTAGTGTCAGTGGCAACGTAATGCTTTCCATCTCATCGTCTACTTTAATAATTTTACCTTCATCGCCCCCGAACCCTATGGCTTCAATGCTCACGCTGCACTTAAAGTCTCCGTTTGGATCAGAAATTTCAACATGGCTAAGCATAGCGGCGCTCTGACGAGTGGGCTGAAATCTCTCACTAATTGTGTACGCGCCCAAATTAACAAACTCGTTGAATCCATCTATTTTTTCTGAACCCACAGGCAGGAATTTATTTATGACCTGCTGTATCTGAATAATGGAGACAGAAACTTGTCTTTTAGCTGCAGACTCCAAGTGAGAGGTGACTTCTTTCAGAATTGTTAAGCGGCGCTCTGGCGGAATAATCGGGTCGTCAAGAAAATCTAAGACCGCAGCATTAACTTGCTCTACGCTATACTTATTCGGAATGTAGTCGCCACATCCGAATGCATCCTGTAAAAACGCGCTTTTAGACTTGCCAGCAATAAATTTCAGATATGCATCGCCATCGTTAGCTGGATATATCTCCTTGAACAAGGTCAGGTCGAACATGGCTGCATGCCTAAGCTCGTTTGTATTGATGCTCTTAAGATCTGCTGGCTGAAGATTTTTATCGAACTCAAATCCGCTTTGATCCCCAACCAGTACTGCCAAGAACCTCCCGACGTCTTCATCATCATCTACGGTCTTATAATGAACCATAACTAGATGCCCTAGCGTCAGCGTTCCTCGACCTACTTCATTCGCTTCAGCGCATGCGTTTTTGACGAACGCTTTAACCATATCGTCGAAACTGATCGAATCTTCGACAAACTTGCTCAAAGTCCTTGGGGCCATGTGATAGCTGTTAGGATCAAAAAAGCCATGGTATTTATTATTTTTTGCAAATTTCCGCTCTATTACGCTTACGAATTCATTTGCTGTGGTGCTATTCAAGTCCCAATTTTCACCTATTCTTGCAGCGTAAAACGGAGAGTTACTCTCTCTATCTCTAAACAGATCTGCAGTTACGGCGTTCAGAACGGTTAGGGGGGTAATATTATTTGCTGTCGAAACTGCTAATGGTTTCGAACTCGGCGTTAGGTTCATCAGAACATCCTTTTTCTTTAGTCGAGCCTGATACTGCGTGACTTTAATCGAGCGGTTAGTAATCTGTTTGAAGCTATGGGTATCCGAGAATAGCGTATGGCCACTATTAGGGCTATGAATTGCCCCTGGATTCATAGATTTCTTTGAGCGTCTGCTTTTGGCCGATTGCTGCCTGTCGCGAATGGCAGCAATCGGCAATGGACTCACCGATAGCTGTCTGTCACGAACGACTGCAATTG
>JAUSMW010000166.1 GCA_030645815.1 Candidatus Saccharimonadota bacterium | reverse complement strand
TATCGACCGAATATAGTTTTTCACGCTGCCGCCTATAAACACGTTCACTTAATGCAAGACAACATCGACGAGGCAATCACTAACAACGTACTTGGCACAAAGCAACTATTCGACAGTGTTGCTAGGCATAATATTCCTCGCTTTACCTTTATCTCGACTGATAAGGTTGTCAATCCAACCAGTGTTATGGGCGCTACCAAAAAACTATGTGAATACTACATCGATGCCACGCGGACCCCAACGACTACCTGCAATATTGTTCGTTTCGGAAACGTTATCAACTCCAATGGTTCTGTTTTGCCTCTATTTGAGCGTCAAATTGCTCAGCATCGCTACGTAACAGTTACGCATGCGGGCATGCAACGATTCTTTATGTCGATTCGCGAAGCTGCACAGCTAGTTATCGAAAGCACTATCGAAGAACGAGATAACGCAGTTCATCTTCTAAACATGGGTGAGCTCATCAATGTTCACGATGTTGCGATTTCACTCATTCGATCAAAAAATCTTCTACCCAATATAGATGTTAATGTGCAGATAACTGGGCTCCGCAAAGGAGAAAAGCTTATTGAAGAACTCTACACTGAAACCGAATCGGCTCATCTTACGCCAACAAAGGATAATCGTATGTTTTCCCTGGAAGGTGACAAGGCCTCTCTGTTTGACATTCATCAAGTAATTGCCGAGCTACAAGAAAGCATCGTCACTGATGGAAACGGAGATCAAATTCGTACCACGCTCAAGCGACTATTTCCCTCACTGCAACTTTCTACCAACGGCAGTTATCTAAGCGCCTCTGCAAATACCGCCTCGAGCTTGTCGCCAAGTACTACTTCATCAAATACCCGATGATACAGATCTAACGAAGCCTGGGAATACTGGCTCAATAGCTCTGGTTTCTTAATAAACTTTTCGACTGACTCAACAAGAAAATCCTCGATTGGACGGAGTTTTTTCTCGCGCTGTAATTGAAATAAATCTCGATAGAAATCGCTTGGATTATAGTATTTGCCGAGCAACTTATATGTTTGTGAGTCATAATCCTTTAGAGGATGGCCGTGAAATACAAAGCCGTTGACCTGCTCTTGAACCATTTCGGGAACTGCATACTGGTCGGTCACAATTACCGGCATGCCATAAGCCAATGCTTCAATAACAACCAGTCCAAAACCATCTCGATAAGTAGGCAGCAAAAAGAGATCGTGAGTTCGATATAGATCAGCCATTTCATCGGACTTTAGCTTTGCATCAAGCAACGTCAATCCTGGCAACGACTCCAAATACCTACGATCTTCTTGGCTAATCATGTGTAGCGCAGTTACAATTGTTAGTTCAACTTTAGTATGACTCTTGCGTAAACGCTCATACGCATGAGCCACTTCCAGACCACCTTTAATATAAAAAGTTCCTGGAAACAGTAATTTAAGACTACCCGAAAACTTCTTTGACAAAACTCGTTGTCGGTCGGTCGGGACTGGATAAATAACGACGCTTTTTGCCTCGAAATTCCTACGGACCCAGGCTGGATATTGAATTGTCGCAAAAAAACTTTTTCGAGATGCCTCGCTCAAAAAAATCAATTTTTTACAATTCCGACGTGTGGCTAGCAGTATCACTATAAATCTCGCGATAGGATTTTTAGCAATGCCAAGATCGTAATTATAGAGCGCCAAGCCTGTTTCTAGATAAGTACAGTAGGGTTTGTTGGTAATAATTAAGCAGGCATAAGTAAATAGAATATCGCCTTCGGATCGAAACCAAAGTCGAACATTTGGTATTCCAAAGAATCGACGTATTCTATTTTGCAACGTCAATTTTGTGCGTTTAATTTCTTGATCAAAGCCCGGCAGACTTGCGTACCCTGTTTGTTTTGGAGGATTTGCAATTAGGCGAAAACTGCCACGGCGCAAATGCTTCCCAAAATTCAAAACAAATTGACGAAGGTATGGCTGAAAGAGGACAACCTCGTACTTCATACCTTCTGAGCTCGAATCACCATCTCATTAAAAAATGGAGCTGGCACAGACGGCATAACTCGATGGCGTGATCCAAGAATCAGAACCCGCTGAAAATCAATCTCGCGCAAGCCTGCTTTTGTAAGCATATAGCGAATTAAGCTTGGACTAAAAAATGTGTGATGCTTGTAAAAACCCGAGGTGCGATACATTTGTTCCTGGTGTGAAATACCAAACAACATCTTGAGCCTCGAAATAATTCCGACATCACTCGGAATAGTTACTAATAGGTAACCACCTGGTCGTAAGACTCGTTGAACTTCAGTTAATAGGCCAATTGGATCAAAAACATGTTCAAGTACGTCACCGGCCCAAGCAATATGATATGTGCCATTCGACGCCGGTATACCTTCATCTAAATTACAGACTTCAGCATCGATACCGTTTTGTTTTGCCTTTGCAACGGCGACTGCCGAGAAATCTAAACCCTTCACCTGATAGCCTTGTGCTAGCAATCGCTTTGCCGTATTTCCATTCCCGCAGCCAAGATCGAGTATCTGCACAGCACTTGGCGAAAGCTGCATGGCTTGAATGGAGCGGCGAAGCAACTGAAACATTAATCGCTCTTCGGTGTCGATAGCATTGTAATCGCCCTTTCGATATCGGGCATCCTCATGGGCGTCCGGCTTCATTTATCCGTCCTTTCCAACAAAATCCAATAGCTTTGGCAGGCATTATCAATTTGAAATAAACGCACGAAGTTCTTCAGTGATTCACCTTTCCAAGTGTGTCCAAAGTTCATATGCAAAAACTTCCGATTAATTCGGAATGGTTCACGATCGCAAATTGCTTTAAAATAATGATCGATATCTTTATAGCCAAATAACCATCGATGTCGATCTTCTGGCTGTTCGAGTGGCAGTCCGTAGAACTTACCAGCATGCCCATTAAACATGATATTCCACTTGGTAAAAATACTTAATGAGTTTGGAAGAGATACGAGTACGTACCGATTCGAGACGCGCAAGAGCTCTTGAGTCATGGCGTGTAGATTATCGAGATGTTCAAGCACCTCAGTACAGACAACAAAATCAAACTTCTTGTCGCCGAATTGATGAAGTTGCTCCTTTTCAAAATCAACTTT
>JAUSMW010000177.1 GCA_030645815.1 Candidatus Saccharimonadota bacterium | reverse complement strand
AGTAGAGCCTGCTACTAACGCCACAGTACTTTCCATGCTAACTGACAATACTGGAGGCTATGCTGTAACAGACGGAGGTTGGACTAATAGCAGTGTCTCGACTTTTTCTTGGGGAGTTGGTTCCGACAATATTGGGGGTTCAGGACTTCGCGGATATTGTCTATATCTTGGTACAAATGCTACGGCCGATCCTGGTAACTCAGTAACTCTGACAGGGACGGCAGGAATGTTAACTAATTCTCCAGCAACGGTAGCTGGTACTGATTGTCTGTTTGTCACCACAGCTACTAGCCTTGATTTGGGGAGTGCCAGCTATTTATCTAGCGCCTTTGTCAATGGCGAGACATACTACTTAAGAATCAAAGCCATAGATAACGCAGGCAATACATATAATACTGATGCTGCTAGTTTTTCTTTCAAATATGATAATACTAGACCAACTAACGTCAGTTATATCTCCTGTGCATCTGGATCATTTTCCAATGTGGCTGATATGAGCTTTACTTGGCCAGTGACAGGAAGCGCTATGTCTGCTGATGCCGACTCACAGGTCTTAGGCTGGCAATATCAAATCAACTCCACCAGTGGTACTTGGCTTGGCACCTCAACTGATCTGGGACTAAATTACATTGCAACAGGCTCTGCCACCCGGACATTAACAACTGGGCAAGATAGTGCGTCAATCGTCAATGGTACAAACGTTGTCTATTTCCGCACTGCCGATTATGCCAGTAACCTCTCAACCGATGCCACTATCCGCACCTGTAATCTTCAGTTTGGTGGTGAAGCTCCAAGCTTTGCCAATGGTGAAACAGTTACAGTTACTCCCTCTACTTCGACCACAAATTCGTTTGCTCTCAGTTGGTTGGCGGCGACACCTACTTTTGGTGAAACCGTTACTCATTACTACTACATGGTAAATACGACCCCACCATCAACCCTCTCAACCCTACAAAGTAACAGCTCTACTTATATCGATAATGGTACAAATATAACCGTCGACGCTTCTGCTCTACCAAACGTTAACAAAGGCGCTAATACTGTTTATGTGGTGGC
>JAUSMW010000140.1 GCA_030645815.1 Candidatus Saccharimonadota bacterium | reverse complement strand
AAAAGTTCGACCCAAACTATTAACCGCCGTAATCGCTTCCGTTTGTGCGCTTCCAACCGCCGAATACAAATGTTCAGCTCGCTGTACTTTCCAATTACTGCCAGTAAATTCAACCAGTGCGTAAGAAGCGATAGCAGCATTGCCACTCGCCCCTCGAGTCAAGGTCACAAGGTCAGTGACGCCATTCCAAGCGGCAGTAGAAATACCTAAATGATAACTAGCGGCGGCTGTATCTGGGTTAAATTGACTAGTAATAAAAACAACCGCGTCGGTATCATCAGCCACCGTTGGTATAGCCGCGCTATTAACAGTAGTATTCCCTGAAACATATGTTAAGGGCTGCTGACTGCGAACAATCATTTCATTTTCTCCGCCAGCAACGCCTTGATATTCAATAATCTCCCAAGAAACACGGGTATTATTTACTGCTGTCGGTCCACGCTGAAAAGTGATGCTGGAAGCTATATTTGAGGGATTAGTAATGTAAACCGTTACATCCTTAGCATTACTAGTACCACCTCCAGTATTGCGACCAGCGCCAGTGTAGCCAGTATTAGTAATTCTAATAAAAGAGGAAGAGGCACTTATCGGGGCTTCGTAATCTACACCAGCCGTAAGAGTGAGAGTATCGCCAGTTAAGGTAGAAACACCACGTTGAATCTTAAAATCAGTATTGAGTTTAACTGAGGTTGCGCCGGCTACAGCCACCGATGCCCTCGGTGTTGTACTAGCACTACCAGAAATCAGAACGTCAGTTGCTGCCTGTGCAATTCCGACATCGATAGTAGAGCCACCACTAGCAGCTTTTAAAACATCCAACACAACATACACACACAGCGCTTGCGTGGTGGAGATACCAACCGAATCAGTAAAGACTGATGTTCCGTCAGCAGACGAAAAACCAGTAGTATCAGTACTACCGAACTGGGTTTCAGAACCAATATATGATTCACCTTCACAGTCGTAGGGAGCATTAGTATCAAACTCATAAAGCAACTTAATATTATCAAGTCCATTCAGGCCATCG
>JAUSMW010000128.1 GCA_030645815.1 Candidatus Saccharimonadota bacterium | reverse complement strand
TAATGCGTAGCATAGGTGGCAGAGGTTGAAGCGATGATCTTGGTTGTCGTGGACTCGAAATATGAAATACCACTCTTTAATTGGGCAGTTCCTAACCCGCGGAATAAAAATCCCGTGGAGACAGTGCGTGGCAGGCAGTTTTAGTGGGGCGCTACCCTCCCAAAAAGTAACGGAGGGGTCTCAAGGTTGGTTAGGTGCGAATGGAAACCGTATCGATAGTGTAATGGCATAAACCAGCTTGACTGTGAGGTGTAGATACCAAACAGACGCGAAAGCGGAGCATAGTGAACCGATGGTACGCGTTAGATGCGGCCGGAGATTACCCGATAAAAGTAACCCTGGGGATAACAGGCTAGTCGTGCCCAAGCGTCCATAGCGACGGCACGGTTCGGCACCTCGATGTCGGCTCGACTTATCCTGGGGCTGGAGCAGGTCCCAAGGGTTTGGCTGTTCGCCAATTAAAAAGTCACGTGAGCTGGGTTTAGACCGTACAGGTTCTGATATACGTAATTTAATTATTTGTATTTGAATCGGTACTTGTACAGTCTAAACCCCATTGAGTATTCGTTTATTGAACCAAGAAAAGAACCAACCAAACACGGCGGCGTGTTGTAGAAATACAGCATGAGAAGTCAACTAATATCGGTGAAACCCTACTTATAATAAATAAGGGGCAATACCGAGGGAAGGTCGTTGTGAATTTCAAAGAGGAAGCGTAATATGTTGTGGTCAAGTGATAGGTCTGGTCTCAATATCGTAAAGATATGAGCTGGTTAGAAGTTCGATTCTTCACCCATAACGTCCTCTCGGGATGTAGAAATACATCCTGTCCCCTTTGAAATTCATAATTTCCACCCGTAGAGACTACACGTTGAATTCGTACGTACTCAAGTTTTGAGTGCACGAAAAGCTATAGTCCGATCCTCATAGTAATGTGAGTAAACAAAATGCGTGAGACAGGTTGGTCTCCTATCTACTGCAGGCGTCGATTCTTGAGGAGAGTTGTTCCTAGTACGAGAGGACCGGAATGAACGAACCTCTGGTCTATCGGCTGTCACGCCAGTGGCACCGCCGAGTAGCTATGTTCGGAATGGATAACCGCTGAAAGCATCTAAGCGGGAAGCCAACTCCAAGATTAGGAATCATTAAGTCCCCTGAGAGATGATCAGGTTGATAGGCACTAGGTGGAAGTACAGCAATGTATGGAGCCGAGGTGTACTAATAGGACGTATTTCCTGTAAGGAACATTGCATATCGCACCCATAATTTATTATGGAGATCTGTAATTATCCTACATGTTTTACAAAAGCTGTATGATTTTGAAGTGTTAGTTTTGTGCGAGTTTGTGGCGTAAGCTGCTAAACTCATACCTATAAATAGAATATGCGAAGCATGTATTGCGTGAAATGATTGGATAGTATATAAAGGTTTTGTATACTTCTGTCCCTACTTAAAGTAGGGATCATCTCACGCAGTATATGCATGGAATATCATAGTTATTGAAAATTTAATGTTGGTGCTTTAGCGAAGGGGGTACACCCGTTCTCATTCCGAACACGGAAGTTAAGCCTTTCATCGCCGATGGTACTCCTTCGGGGGAAGAGTAGGTAGGCGCCAACATTAAGTTTTTAATACTCCTAAACAAAACACCCGGACACTAGTCCGGGTGTTTTGTTTAGGATACCAACCTACAGTTGGCAGCAAGAAGAGGCGCCTGCAGGCCATATGTATTATTTTCTCCCTGTGGGGTCGAAACTAACACTATGCCTGCATAAGTATAATATAGTCGTGCTTCGCACTCCTTATTCTACTTAACATTATCAGAATTTGCCCAA
>JAUSMW010000126.1 GCA_030645815.1 Candidatus Saccharimonadota bacterium | reverse complement strand
GACAATGATAGGATGTGTATAACTTTGGTTGACAATGGAAGACATTATTTTTATAATATAATATGTAAGCAAGAGCTTGCATAAAACTGACTGAAATCAGTCTAATATATGACAAACAAAATGATTGTCGTATCGTTACATTTAAGCCTAATTAATCTAAATTATTAAGCTAAGTGTTTAAACGAGACGATATTCTCACAATTGAAGAAGTTTCAAAGATCCTTAAGGTTTCCAAGAGGACTATTTATCGTTGGATTGATAGTGGAGACTTAAAAGTAGCCCGGATAGGTCGTAAGACTTACCGGGTTTTTGAATCTGATTTAAGAAAGTTTTTACGTAAACATATAAGTTAAGTTATATGAGATTTTGTAATGGAAAATTTAAAAAATTGCTGATTGGTTCAATGCTTTTATTGATGCCGTTTTCTGTTTCAGCGCAAGCCTCTTTCCAAAGTAGCTCGTATGTGATTTACGAAAATATTCATCACACTTTTGATGGTCCGACAATTACTGCTGGTTCAGCAACAGTCAGCGGAACAAGTGTAACTGTAACCTGGACAACTAATGTATTGGCAGATTCATTTGTGGTTTATTCTACAGACGCAGGATTCGCGACTAGTAAAGAGCAGGGAACAAGCGCACAGAATGTAACAAGTCATAGTGTAGTTTTAACTGGCTTGACTGGTGATACGACTTATTATTACAAAACAAAATCAACCAGAATAAATGGTGGAACCACGGAAGGAGCAACTGGAACTTTTGTGAGCGGACCAGACGCGACTGTAACTCCACCGACAACGACGACAAGTGGGGGCGGAGGAATAATTGTTATCGATAAAAATGATAAGGTAGCACCGATAGTTTCAAACGTCACTTTGCAATTGGTTGATGATAATTCTGTCAGAGTGACCTGGGACACAAATGAGGATGCGACTAGTTTTTTGGAATATGGCACAACGATTAATTATGGACATAGCTATGGTCAATGGGAGTATGTAAAAACTCATACCGTGTTATTAGAAAATTTATTATTCGGAGCGACATATAATTTTCGAGTGTTGTCGAGTGATGCTAATGGAAATGTCGGTTATTCGGAAAATATCATTTTCAATACCAGGGATGGTGTAGTAACTGAACCGGGTGAAGAAATTCCTGTGGAAGAGATTCCGGCAGAAGCACCGACTGTCTTTGATTTCTTTAAAAAAATATTACCTGATTTTACTGACAAACAAAGAATATTGGAAATAAATACTTTGGATGATTTATCAAATGTAATTCCGATTCCGATTCTTTCCGGTTCGCCGAGGATTGAAATCGGTCCTGATCAGGCAACAATATTTTGGTCAACCGATAGAAACGCATATTCGACAGTAGCGATAGCGCCCGAGGATCAGTACCGGGCAGGGGCGGCAGAACCATATCAACAGATCGTGGGGAATACGGAAAATTATGTTAATGAGCATGAAGTAACAATTTACAATTTGAAACCGGATACACTGTACCACTATCAACTCAGAAGCAAGAGTCGATTCGGGCCAATGATAAGTTCAAGAGATTTTACTTTTCGAACTTCACTGGAGCGATTGGAAATTACTAGTTTCTTTGTCTCGATAGTGGATGATCAGACGGCGGTGTTTAAATGGGTAACAAATAAATCGGCTGATTCGGCAGTAAGATTCTCACCCTATCACGGAAATGTCGTAGCAGTGGATGAACAAAAAATAGTGAAAGATAATACGCAGTCAGTGATTCATGAAATTAGAGTAGAAGATTTTCAGGGAGGAGTATTTTATCAAGTTGAATTGGTAAGCATGGATGAAGAGGGAAACATTGCTTCGGAAACTTTACCAAAGTTTTCAACCAGTGAAGAAGATTTGCCACCAGTGATTTCGCACATCAAAACAGATTCAACCGTGTTTGTCGATAGAGCTGACAAGATTCAAACAATTATTTCCTGGCTGACAAATGAACCATCATCATCGCGAGTTTATTATCAAGAAGGAGTTCAGGCAGGTGAAACCTTACTTAAAGAAAGTACAGCATTGAATAATAGTTTTACGAAAGAGCATGTGGTGGTGATAAGTAATTTTGATCCAGGAAAAGTTTACACTTTCCGTGTCGAAAGCATTGACTCGGGTGGTAATACATCAATGTCAAAAGCAAATACCTTTATGACGGCGAAAAAGAAAGAATCGATTATAACAATTATTTTGAACATTCTGGCAAATACCTTTAGTTGGGTAACTAAATTATTACCGCAGTAAAGAGTTACAAATTACAAATCGTTACAAATTTACAAATATAATAATTGGGGATTGTAATTCCCCGACCCCCAATACCCGGGGGAAAGATAATAAAAATGAAATTGTATAGCAAGACAATTCAGAGAATCGGATTAGTCGCAATAGTGATATTGATGGCTGGTTTTGCTATGTTTGTGAAACAACACAAATCCCAAGCGGCAATTTCTAATATGTTAAATTTTGCAGGTAAGGTGACAAATGTTGATGGGTCGGAAGTGACTGATGGAAATTATGATTTTGTATATAGCATATACAATGTATCAAGTGGCGGAACGGCTTTGTGGACAGAAACTTTGAATGCGGCCAATGTTTTCTCAGCGACGATCGGTAGTTATGATAGTGGAACATTTACTTATACTTACACTGGCGAAACTGCAAGTAGCACACTGCGAATCGGACAACACTTAACTAATGCTGTTACTGGGCAAGCTGTTTTGATTACCGCTTTTGACACTGATGCAAAAACAATCACGGTAGTTGACGGTGCACCGACCTGGAGCGTAGGACAAGCGATTAATACTCGTCCTTATGTTGAAGGTGGTGTGATTGATGTAAATCTTGGTTCGGTAAGTGACTTGGGCGTAGTTGATTTTGGTCAGCCGTTGTACCTCGAAATTACTTTCAATGGTGAAGTGATGCAACCTCGAAAGATTTTAACCTCTGTAGCGCAAGCCTTTAACGCGGACATGCTCGATGGTTATCACGCCAGTGAATTTGCCAATCTGGCTGATGATTCAATCGTTACTGGCGAATGGACTTTCTCGAATATTCTCTCGGTCGCAACGAGTAGCAGTGAAACCGCCCTTTCGATTACCCAGAGTGGAACTGGCGATATTATTAATCTGATTGGAAATCTGGGGCAAGAAGTATTTACGATAATTGGAACTGGAGAAGTGGGAATCGGGACTTCGACTCCGGTAAATAAATTGGACATCGTTGGCGACATCGGTATTAGAGATCAGAACGATTTGCGTTTGTATGAGCTGTCAGCGAATGGCACTAACTATGTTGGCTTTCGGGCAAGCAGTACTTTGACGAGTGATTTAATCTGGACTTTACCGACGACAGCGGGAACATTAGGGCAGGCGCTGATGGTTAATGCTAATGGAGATCTGGAATGGGGAACGGCAAGCGAGGGGGCAGTTAGTGCGGGACTCGCAGGACAATTCCCGTATTATGCAGCTAGTGGCGATACTTTGACGGCGACTTCAAGTTTGTTTTTGGCAGCTAGTGGAAATTTGGGAATTGGTAATTCAACACCGTTAGCTACACTGGATGTGAACGGCGATTTAAGAGTGGCTTCAAAAGATATTTTTGACGGCAATAATTCTCAAACATCAGATGGAGACTTTTCGACCGGGACTAATTCTTCGACGCAAGTTTTGAGTGGGGATGTTGTTTTGGGGTTAGATGCGCTTAATGTTGGCGCAAGCGCACATACTGTTTATAACACAGCAGATGGAGCATCTTCGGTATTTACAGTGGACGTAGATAGCGATGGTGACATGGATATTATTTCTGGTTCGACAAGTGATTTTACAGTTCGGTGGTACGAAAATAACGGATCAGAAAGTTTCACAGCGCATAATGTTTATGTGGGGACAGCCGGAGTTTATTCGGTAGGCGCGGCTGACTTTGATGGTGATGGGGATATTGATATTATTTCCGCTTCTTATGGTGATGATACGATTCGCTGGTATGAAAATAATGGATCAGAAAGTTTCACTGCGCGCATAGTATATGCGGCGGCGGATGGCGCGGATACGGTTTATGCAGCTGATATTGATAGCGATGGTGATATCGATATCGTGTCAGGCGCTCAGAGCGATAATACAGTCCGTTGGCATTCAAATAATGGGACTGGTTCTTTTACTACATATTCAGTTTATAGTGCTGCGCTTATTGTAACCTCTGTTTATGCTGCTGATATTGATGGAGATCTTGATATGGACATTTTATCAGCTTCTTTTAGTGATGGAGATATTCGTTGGTATGAGAATAATGGTGCGGAAGCATTTACTGTTCACACAATATTTGGTTCAGCTTCCTACGCCTTTTCAGTATATGCCGCAGATGTAGATAGCGATGGAAACATGGATGTTCTCTCAGCGTCTTCAAATGACAATACAATACGTTGGTATAAGAATAATGGCTCCGAAGTGTTTACTGCCTATACGGTTTATGCGTCTGCGGGCGGAGCACGTTCTGTATATGCAGCTGACATGGATGGTGATGGTGATGTAGATATTTTGTCGGCCTCGGTGACTGACAATGCAATACGCTGGTATGAAAATAACGGTGCGGAGCTTTTTACTTCTCACTCAGTTTATACAACTGCGACTGGTGCGCAGGCAGTCTATGTATCCGATTTAGATGGCGACGGTGATAATGATATTTTGTCTGCTTCAGGTTCAGACGATACAATTCGTTGGTATGAAACTACTGGCGGGGGTTATTTGAGCTCCGGAACCTTCACCAGCTCAGCAATTGATTCTGGTCAGACGACACCAGACTTTACAACTCTAAGTTTGAATATTACCGAAGAAACAGGAGTGACTAATATTCAATTCCGTTTGCGTTCGGCTGATACGACGGCTGGTTTGACTAGCGCAACCTGGTATGGTCCGACCGGAACAAGTGATTATTATACGACGAGTGGTGAAGCGATTAACAGTATTCATGACAGTGATCGCTATATCCAGTTGCAGGCATATTTGAGTACGACTGATATCGCAAAGACGCCATATTTGCATGACTTTACAATTAATTATGAATATAATGGTGGAGTATTTAGTGTTTCAAACAGTGGCTTGGTGACTTCTGGTTCTTGGAACGGTAGTGAAATTACGGTTGCTTATGGTGGAACTGGATTGACAAATGTAAATGATGGATATTTCTTGATCGGAACTGGTGGTACTGCCTTGGAAGCTACTTCTAGTATGTATATGGCTAATAATGGATATATTGGCATGGGAACGACAACCCCGGCACACCAGTTATCATTAACTGGCAATCTGCAATTATCAAATACGACTTTTGCTGCGCAGTATGGTGTAATTTATAAAAATGGTAGTCGGTTTATTCATGATTTTAATTATGGAAATAATGGGACGGTAACGACAAATGGTAATAATACTTTTGTAGGTATTAATTCTGGAAACTTTACTTCCGGATCTACTGCGACAGCAGCCGTACAGGCTAGTTACAACACAGGCGTTGGGTATTTTTCTTTAAACGGCCTAACAACCGGTAATTATAACTCTGCTTTAGGTAATACAACTTTGTCCGGTAATACTACGGGTGCAGGAAATAGCGCTGTAGGTTACGCAGCTCTTTATCAAAACAGTATTGGAAACTATAATACTGCAATAGGTCATTTGGCGCTGGGTGCAAATACCTCGGGCGCGGGGAATATAGCACTAGGAGTTATGGCGGGCTACTATACAAGTGCAACAGCGTCTAATTCGGCTTCAAATAACTCAGTATATTTAGGTTATAATACTAGATCTTTATCTTCTGGCGTTTCAAATGAAATCGTGATTGGATATAACGCGGTAGGTATTGGCAGTAATACTGCAGTTTTGGGTAGCAATAGTATTACCACAACAATGTTAAACGGAAATGTTGGCATCGGTACTTCTACACCGCTTACAAAGTTGCATGTGGTTGGTGGCGACCTAGTTACCAGACCAGCAATGAATACTAGCGATGTTTTATTGATAGAGAACTCAGCAGACAAGGCAACAACTATTAATCTCTTGTCTTCATTTAACACTTCGTCAAATATTGCTTTTTCAAACGAATATTCAAACGGTGCTGGTTCAATAGGATATATTCCGTCAGCTTATATGATGACATTTAATGCTAGTGGTACCACACCTCTAGCTGTATCGGGAAATGGTAATGTTGGCATAGGTACATCGACAAACCCTGAAGTTGCATTACATGTTCATAAGGGAAACGTAGGCGCAACTAGACCAGTTTGGAGTTCTTATGATGTGGCGTTATTTGAAAATACAGCGACTTATGATTCAATTATTCAAATATTAGCTGGAAATACTCGTTCTTCAGGAATAGGTTTCTCTGATAATGACACCAGAAATATTGGTTCGATTATGTATAATCATGCCAATAATTCAATGGCGTTTAGGACAAACAGTACACTGGGAATGACAATTGCGAATACTGGATATGTCGGAATCGGCACAACAAATCCGTTGTCGACTTTATCACTACAAGGAACAGCTGGACAATCAGTGTTTAGCATTGCTTCGTCAACCGGATCCTCAATTTTCTTCATCGATGCTTATGGCAAGATCGGAATCGGCACTAATGTGCCTGATTCGGCTTTGAATATTTCTTCAGATTCTGGCGCACAACTAAAACTTGAATATACTGGTAGTTCTCATGCAGCTACATTTACGGTTGATTCGGCTGGTTTGTTTACCATCGAAAGTAATGAACCGGGTGACGTATATATTGATCCGACTTCGAAATTGGGTGTCGGAACTTCTTCACCGACTTCGGCCTTGTCGGTGTATGGTGATGTCTTTATCGAAGGTGATTCCCGATATGTAAATTTTGGTACTGTTGTCGGTACGAGTGGTTATGGTATCCGTGATAATAGTGGAACTTTACAGATTAAAAATTCTGGTACAGAATGGACTAATGTTGCTTTGATTGGCACTGGTAATACTGGCTGGGTACCAAGATACTATGGTAATACAAACTATTTAGAGGCAACCTCCACTATGTATATTAGTAATGCAGGATATGTCGGAATTGGTGTTACTAATCCGACTAGTCAATTGGCGCTGGGTGGAAACATTGATATGAACAATCATGATATCACAGAAATTGGTCGGCTGGATGTTGGTAGTACCTATGGTTATGGTTTGCGATTTAACAATTCAAACAATTCAATGATCACCTGGGGCAATGATGCAACTCATCAGTTTGGCGGGGTAGGCGTGTCGAGTATTAAACTTAATACTGGAGAAACTGATAATGGTAGTGGTGTAACTTTTGGTCCGTACGGATTAGAGCCAACTGCCTCGATTAATTCTTCTGGAACCTTAACTTTAGGTGGTTATGCTTATATTGGTGGCGCCAGATTGACCTTGTCGGAAACTTCAGGAAGGGCGTCATCCTCAATTTTGGTTCAAACTTCTCAAGGTATTCCATTCTTGGAATTCGCAACTTCGACTGGTGAAGTGTTTATGTTTGTAAATAAAGATGGTTGGCTAGGCTTGAACACAAATACGCCAGATACCTTCTTGCACGTTGGTTCGGCAAATCCAGACAAGGTTGGTAGTGGTGAAAATGCTTATGTTGAAGGTTCGGTGGAGATTGATAATATTTTGTATGTTGATGGTGTAGCGACTTCAACTTTTGTGGGTAGTTTGGATATTGGTAGAAATGTTCAAATGACAAATACGACTTTTGCCTCACCTTATGGCATAACATTCAAAAATGGTAGTCGATTTATCCATGATTTTAACTACGGAAGTAATAGTTTAGTAACGACTGATGGCGCAAATACTTTTGTTGGTATAAATTCTGGAAATTTTACTTCAGGTTCTACGGCGACACTTTCTTATCACTCAAGTCAAAATACTGGATTTGGTAATTCAACGCTTACTTCTATTACTACTGGTTATGGAAATACAGCCCTTGGTTCTTTGGCTTTGTTTACAAATGACACCGCGGCTGGTAATACAGCGGTTGGTGCTGGAGCAATGTACTTTACTACAAGTGGCGGATATAATACTGCACTTGGAACAGGGGCAATGTATAGTAATGTTTCTGGTATAAATAATACGGCCAGCGGAAGGTTTGCGTTGTTCAATAATGTCAGTGGAAACTATAATATTGCTGAAGGTTATAATTCTGGAATGTATATTGCTGGTGGTTCAATTTCAAACACGACTTCGGATTATTCAATTTACATTGGCGCATTAGCTAAGGCATTAGCGGATGACGATCAGAATGAAATAGTCATTGGTTATGATGCGACTGGGCTAGGTAGCGACAGTGTAGTTCTGGGAAATGATAGTATTGTAACAACTGCTCTAAAAGGAAATGTTGGCATTGGCACAACAACCCCAACAGCAAAACTATATGTAGTTAATAGCACTGCTGGAGACGCGGATAACATCTTTGTGATTGCAAGTAGTAGTGATGTTTTCCGAGTGACAGGAGGCGGAGATGTTTACGCTGATGGTTCATTTATCGATACTGGCGCTGATTATGCTGAATATTTCTTTACTAATGATAATAATTTGTCGGCCGGTGAAGTTGTTTGTGTTGATGTGACTGAAAATAATGCGGTGAGACGTTGTGAAAGAGCTAGTGATGGAAATGTTATGGGTATAGTCTCAACACAGCCAGCGATTATTGGTAATGCTCGACCTGGATATGCTAAAAATAAAAATTATGCAATTGTCGGTATGCTTGGTCAGGTACCAGCAAAAGTTTCTGATGAAAATGGTTCAATCCGTCCCGGTGATTCGTTGACGAGCGCAAGTTTGGCTGGATACATAATGAAAGCTAATGCGGGTGACTCAACTGTCGGTGTAGCATTGGAGACGTTTGGAAATCAGACGGCTAGTGGTACACCAAGTGTCGTTTCGACTGGTGAAATTAAAGTTTTGATTTCTCGCCGAAATAAGAGTTTGACGGTTGAGATGGTAGAATCGACGATTACTGAACATATTGCTGATATGGAAATTGAAGACGAAGTACAAATTTTGATTGCGAATGCTGTAAATAATTTGGATTTAGGTAATGAAATTCAACCGATTGTAGATGAGCAAATTAACTTGTTTGATCAGAGATTGACAGTAGAATTTGATTCATACGATAACCGTTTAACTACAATCGCTGCTAGTATCGATAGTTTGTCAGCTCGAATGGGCTTGGTTGAAAGCGGAATTACCTCAATCGGTCAAGCGCAACTTAGAGCTGATAGTCAAATTTCAGACTTGAATGAAAGATTGATTTTGATGGAAGCGGGTAATTATAATTTGGAAATAATCAAAGTGGACGCTAATAGCGGACTAGTCATTACCGATAATGAATATCGTGATATGAACGAGCCAACTGTTTCCGTGGTTGAAATCGAAACTGCAACAACTACTGAAAAAACTGCTTTTGTAGTCAATCAACTCGGTAATGGCGATGTGGTAGATTTCCAAGCTGACGGAATTAGTATTGTAAATATTGCTGACAATGGAAAAGTTTCTGTGGTTGGTGAAATGTCGGTTGATGGTAGATTGATGGTTTGTTCAGGTGCTGGTTGTGGTTCGGCTTTGGATGATGCAGTTGATGGCACAATGGGCGATATGGGAGTTGAAGGAAAAGTAGTTGCGGGTGCGTTTGAAAGTGTTTGTGATGAAGGTTTTGTTTGGGTGCCGGGTAGCGCGAAATATGGCACAATGCCAGGTTTCTGTGTGATGGACAACGAAGCTCGAAATGGGGAAAATAATATTCCATCAATCGACGCAGGAAATATGCTCTGGGCAAATGTCAGCCAGGGTGAAGCGCAATTGGCTTGTCAGACGATGGGTGATAATTATCACTTGATCAATGAAAATGAATGGTTAACGATCGCGGAAAATATTATCCGAGTTAGCGAAAATGATATTGACGCGAATACTGCTGGATTACAATTATCAACAGCAAGTTCAACTGAGTTTACTTTAAGTAATGGTAATGTAATCTATAATTTGGCTGGCTCGCTCAGAGAATGGACCGATATGATCGTAACTCGTGCTGGCTTGATTGCTCCAACTTCAGAAGACTGGCAAGAGTATCATAGTATCACTGATTTCAAGGGATACAACATTGCACCGCCAT
>JAUSMW010000125.1 GCA_030645815.1 Candidatus Saccharimonadota bacterium | reverse complement strand
TGAGCGAAACACAACCGTCCCGACCAGCAAATCCGAAACATATTCAACTGCTGCTGATAATCAGCCACAAGTTGAAATAAATGTATTGCAGGGTGAGCGTGAAATGTCTGCAGACAACAAATCACTCGGCCGATTTACGCTAGATGGCATCGCGCCAGCACCTCGCGGTGTGCCACAAATCGAAGTAACCTTTAACATCGATGCAAACGGTATCTTGAACGTAACTGCCAAAGACAAAGGAACAGGTAAAGAACAATCTATTACTATTTCTGGTAGCGGTAATATGAGCAAAGACGATATCGAAAAAGCTCAAAAAGAAGCCGAAGCTCATGCCGACGAGGACAAGAAAAAACGTGAATCTATCGATGCTCGTAATACACTAGAGAATGCAATATATCAGTCTGAAAAATTGCCAAATGAAAATAAGGATAAGATTTCTGACGAGGATAAAAAAGTCATCGAAGAAGCAGTCGAAGCAGCTAAAAAAGTCCTAGGCGACGAGGCTGCTGACAAAGATGCGCTAGAAGCTGCAGCCAAAGCGCTCAACGACAAAATCATGCCAATCGGTGCAAAATTGTATGAAGCTGTCGCAGCTGATGAAAAAGCAGCTAGTGAAGGCGAAGAGAAAAAACCAGATGAACCTGTTGAAGGCGAAGTAGTCGACGAAAAAGACGACAAAAAAGAAAAATAAGATACTTAAAATCTAAAAAGACCTCTGACTAGGGGTCTTTTTAGATTAAAGCTTATGCTAAAATATAAATAGTATGAATAACAATTCACATGTTGTTTCGAGACAAAGTGGCTTTACTATCGTTGAGTTACTAATAGTTATAGTGATAATAGGAATTTTGGCAGCCCTAGTCATCGTTGCTTACAACGGCATAACTGCTCGGGCTAATGATACTAGTGTACAGTCTGATTTACGCAATATATCGCAAAAATCTGAATTGTTTTATACCGATAAAGGTTATTACCCAGCTACGGCTACCGATATTACACTTTTGGGATTAAAGGTGTCCAAGTCCTCGTATCAAACTAATGCTGGTGCAACAAATAATTTGATTTATTGCTTTAGTGCAAATGGGACTTCGTACAGTGCGTTTGCAGCTAGCTCGTCAACCAACAGGTTTTATGTTAATAACGTAGTAAAAAGTCCTACCTCAACCACCCAAGCTATAGCGGGAGTTGGTGGTGCTGTAGCTTGTCCGGCAACCGGTGTCGCATCGCCATCTGGGTGGCTGTGGATATACAACGGTGGCGTATGGACATCATACGTTAGCTAATTATTTTTAGTCTGAGGCTTAGGTAATTCTAGGAAAAGCGCAGCCCATACCATTCCAGGGTCACTACGGTAATACGGCGCATAGTACCATGAGCCATCGGGGTTCACTAATTCGGGGTAGTTGCCATGACGTTCAATCAGTGATGCAAATCTTTCGTATTCTTCGGCGTACTCATCACGTTTATAATGCCTCAGTAAGTGTAAATAAAATGTTGCATGCCATGTCCAAATACTGTTGCCTGTGTAGTTTGGCATAGCGATTGGGCCCATACCGAAACGATATCGTATTTTGCCACCAATTTTGCTGTATTTTAATGGGTAGGGGCGGTTCAGTTTTTCTTTATTAATATAATCAAATGTTTTGTTCGCTAGCTTTTCGTCTTCAACGACTTTCAAAAAGAACGGCATCATAGCACATTCAGCGCTAAAGACATTTAGTTTACTATCAGCTTTAAAGAAATCACCATTCCAATAGTATCTAGTGAGCGCTTCTTCGTATCTACTTTTTTTGAAAGGAAAATTCAAACCTAAATCGTGTGCAGCTGCAGCCAGCCTGCCCACTAGTGCGTATGAATATGCACTGCGGTCATAAAATACAGCGTCACGTAGTTCTGCGTATAGGCTTTTTGTTAGATGACCAGTCAGTGGATCGATGTATCTATCAGCGTATTTTTTGAGCCGACGGTTTAAAAATGCTGTTTCTTTTTGTGTGAGCTCATAGTGACTAACCTCTAGCGAATGTAGTAGCCAGGGCAGTGCGTCTATGCTGTGCTCGTCCGGTGCATTAAATGTCCGACCAGCCTTGTCTATACAAAGTGCCACATGGTCAGCTTTTTCAAAGTGTTGCAGAGCCCAGCGCAACGTATGTCGAACTTCCTCACCATGCCCTAATTTTGTGAGAGATTCTGCTACTGTACCAAAATCCCTCATCCAGAAAAAGTCATAATGTCCCAGACTAGTACGATAGAACGTACCATTCCAAAGGCGTCTGACTATTTCAGCACAAACTTGGCGTGCATCGCCATCTATATGTTCGATTTTTCCAAGATACCTTCCATACACTTGGCGCATACCAACGCGAACCATACCAACAGCACCAAGTGCTCGATGTAGAAAGTATTTCATATCAGACGCTAGTATAGCACAATACTGCAGCATAAATTACTTGGCACTCTAGACATGCAAGTGCTAAATTGGTATTATTATATGTAATGAGTAAACGTGATTATTACGAAGTACTGGGTATACAAAAAGGTGCCAGTGCTGACGAGATTAAAAAGGCTTTTCGAAAGCTTGCTGTTAAACACCATCCTGACAAGGAAGGTGGTGATGAAGCAAAGTTCAAAGAGGCTAACGAGGCCTATGAAGTCCTAAAAGACTCATCCAAGCGTCAGCGATATGATCAATTTGGTCATGCCGGTGTCGGAGGTTCCAGTGGCGGTGGTGCGGGTAATCCTTTCGAAGGATTTGGTGGCTTTCAGGGGCAGAATGTTAACTTTGATTTTGGTGACGGCGGACTGGGCGATATCTTTGGCAGCTTTTTTGGCGGAGGGCAACAACAGCAAACTCGTAGCCGACGCGGCCGTGATGTAGAGACCGAACTGACACTAACGTTCGAAGAAGCAATTTTCGGAGTAGAGGAAAAAATAAGCCTAAATCTAGAAGATACTTGTGAACACTGTAAAGGTGAGCGCGCAGAACCTGGTCACGGTATGAAAACATGTACAACCTGTAAAGGTTCTGGCCGTCAGACACGTATCATGAACACGATATTTGGGCAGATTCAACAAGACGAGCTTTGTCCTACCTGTAGAGGTCGCGGTCGAATACCAGAAAAAGAATGTACAGTCTGTCATGGAAAAGGTACAAAGCGTAAAAAAGTAGAAACAAAACTCAAGATTCCTGCCGGTATAGACGATGGTGCAACTATTCGCCTGCGTGAACACGGTGAAGCTATAGCTAATGGCCCAAAAGGTGATTTGTTTGTAAATATTCGGGTCAAACCACACAAAAAATTCACTCGTGAAGGTGATTTGATACTGAGCGACGAACATATTAGTTTTAGTGACGCCGCACTAGGTACCGAGATTGATGTAGAAACAGTTGATGGTGAGATAACAATGAAAATACCAGCAGGCACGCAGAGTGGTACTGATTTTAAACTCAGTAATCATGGTGTACCACATCTGCGAGGTGGTAAACGTGGCGCACATATTGTGACAATTATTGTTGATACACCCGCAAAACTGAGTAAACAGCAAAAAGAATTGTTTGAAAAATTACGCAGTAGCAAAAAGAAAAGTATTTTTAACTAGATACAAAAGTAGCCACAAATTGGTATAATAATCTTACGTATGAGCATAAGCACCATCATTCTCGCAATCGCAGTTTTACTAGCAGTGTTTGGGTACTTTTCAAAAAAACGATTAGGGCTGCCGTCATTAGGGCTGGCTGCCGGTGCATTGATATCGCAACAGTGGTCTAGTTATGTGACTGTGTTTTTACAAGACCAAGGCATACAATTAATCGCCCCACCCTTATCAAATGTTGTTATAACAGTTTTGATAATACTACCAGCAGTGTTATTAATGAGTGTTAGCGGCAAAGAGCATGGCAAGATAACACGCCTATTTGAGGCATTAGTTTTTGGCCTACTAGCTGCGTCATTGTTAGTGACAGCGCTAGGAACAAATAGCGACAAGATATTGGTTTCGGTTGAACAGTATGCAAAGATTATCACAGTCGTAGCACTAGTCACTGCACTAACAAATATCTTGCTAACGCATCGTCCACGCAAGAAACCGCACTAGACGCAACACCTATAATTTGGTATAGTCTTATCTGTTAATCAATTATGGACCAGTAGCTCAGTTGGTTAGAGCACCTGCCTTTTAAGCAGGGTGTCGTGAGTTCAAGTCTCACCTGGTCCTCCAAATTTGATTATATTTCAAGAGACCTCACGCGAGGTCTCTTTTGTATATACTCACAACAGTCGTCCGTGTACATGTCATGCGCATAGGTATAAAATAGAGGTAGAGAAAGGTAATTATTATGAGCAAGACTGATTATAAAAAAGAACTAAAAGAATTCTATGCAGCAAAAGTTGGCAAATCAGTAGTTGTGCAGGTTCCAAAAATGAACTATATCATGATAGATGGCAAAGGCGATCCGAATACAAGCCAGGAATATGCCGATGCTATAGAAGCTTTATATCCTGTTGCCTATACGATCAAATTTACTAGCAAAAATCTGCACAGCAAAGATTTCGGTGTCATGCCACTCGAGGGCTTATGGTGGACTGAAAATATGGCAGATTTCAGTACTGATGACAAAAGCAATTGGTTGTGGACAGCAATGATCATGCAGCCCGACGTAGTTACCAAGGAATTGTTTGATCAAGCGGTCGAACAAGTCCGACAAAAGAAATCACCCAAAGCGTTGGACAAGTTACGTTTTGAAGCGTACGAAGAAGGCCGCGCAGCGCAGGTGATGTATGTCGGTCCGTATTCCGACGAAGGTCCAACTATTCAGAGCTTGCACCAATTTATACACGAACAAGGTGGCAAGCTACAGGGCACCAACAAACATCATCACGAAATATATCTAGGTAATCCACGTCGAACAGCTCCAGAAAAGCTAAAGACAATTATTCGACAGCCATTCTAGATAATTGATATGATTAAGCTGATGAGCGACTTCAAAATTAATCCAGCACTCTGTTTTACTCCTGAAGATCTTACTAAGTTCATGAGGTATAATGCAGAATCCACAAACCCTATAGATAACAGTACTACTCATGAAATTGCTACTGCGCTAATATATAGAATTACATTTGAAAAAGAGCTTGGCTGGAAAGACTATTTTATTTATTTTGAACCTAAAGAAGGTAAGCAAAAAGAATTACTTGATTCAATCGGGACGACACTCCATACGAAAGATTTTATTGAGTTTCTAACAAAAAATAGTGAGCAGTATACACTTTATGATGTTTATTTCGTGCGTAAAAATAAAAACGAGGACGCAGATGTACGCCCTGTTCAAATTAAAAGATTTGGTAAAGGCAGCTCACGAAAAAATCTTGCATACCAACTTATAGATTACTTAGAGAATAAAATAATGAAAAAATATCCCAAAAATAAAGGTACATTGTTAATCTATATGGAAAACGCCGGTGAACTAGATCCTGAACCGGTTATACATTGGCTAAATAAACAAGAGTTCAATTTTGAGGAAGTATGTGTGTGCGCACTAAGAGATGATAGATCTGCATGGATACTCCAGCTGATTCCTAATACTGGAGTTGCTGGACTAGTCACTGGAACCAAAGAAGAGGTATTTCTAGTCTAAATAATTACAATTTAACAGATTGAATATGGTACAATAGTCTATATGTCAGGACATTCTAAATGGTCAACAATCAAGCGTCAAAAAGGTGCAGCAGATGCAAAACGTGGTGCTGTATTTACAAAAATAGGCAATCAAATCGCTATTGCGGCTCGTAGTGGCACCGATCCAACGACAAACTCTGCCCTCGCGATGGTTATTGAAAAGGCTAAAGCCGCCAATATGCCAAATGCCAATATTCAACGTAGTATCGATCGCGTAAAAGATAAAAGCGCTGCGCAATTAGAAGAAGTTACCTACGAAGGCTATGGACCAGGTGGAGTAGGTCTAATAATCGAAGCTGCAACTGATAATAAAAATCGCACATTTCCAGAAGTCAGAAACGCATTAACAAAAAACGGTGGTCGAATAGCCGAGCCTGGTAGTGTCGCATTTCAGTTTGATAGAAAAGGCGTGATAAGAGTTGCGGGTAGTGGCGAGGATGCATTATTACAAGTACTCGATGCTGGTGCAGACGACGCAATTGAAGAGGAGGGCGAGATAGTTGTGTATGCTAGCGCTAAAGATTTAGCTAGGGTACGTGATTCTATAACTACCAGTGGCTTAAAGGTTATCGAGGCAGGACTAGAGTATGTACCTAAAAATACAGTTGCACTAGACGATGAAAAAGTAGAAAAA
The DNA here is from genome assembly GCA_030645815.1 of Candidatus Saccharimonadota bacterium. Taxonomy (GTDB): domain Bacteria; phylum Patescibacteriota; class Saccharimonadia; order Saccharimonadales; family Saccharimonadaceae; genus JACPYF01. The sequence goes on along the minus strand of JAUSMW010000125.1, from coordinate 3,098 downwards.
ACACTGAAACTTTTAGGACTCATTGACGATCTTGATGATGTAGTTAATGTTAGCAGTAACGCCGAGCTCTAAATGATATAATAAGCTTATGTTTAGCCGAAAGCCTAAAAATATAGTCAGTCAGGTTATCAAACTGACAACTGATTTAGACGCCAAGCAAGCGTCACATACCTGGATGGACAAGGATGAAACGCGGCAGGCACGTTTTGGTTCAACTTCACGCGAGACGTTTCGTGAAAGACGTCAGATAGACAGAGAGCGAAAAACAATTGCTAGATATAGCGATTCTAGAATCGGAACATCAGCCACAAGGGCTCGAGGAGATTTAGCCAGAGCAGCAAATCGTGAAAGAGAAAAAATCAACAATAGATTTGAAACACAAAACAAAGACAAGCCAATAATAGTTAATCCAATACCGCCACAACCTGAAGGTTTTTCGGGTAATGTAGAAACGTCATTCCAACCTGATTTCCGACCAAAGTTGTGATAGAATAGCATATACTAGGGGGAGTTAATTCATGGCGGATGTAGCTCAGTTGGTTAGAGCGCCTGGTTGTGGTTCAGGAGGTCGTGGGTTCAATTCCCATCATTCGCCCCAAGTAGAAATATATGAAATATCATTATCAAAAAGGCATAGTAGAAAAAGACAAAAAAGGTCATAAAAAAGGGTGGCTAGGCTTTTTTGTTGCCATGACCGTAGTCGCATATAGCGGTTTGTTATTTACAGTCCTAGATCTCAATGGTTGGCCAGTTTCAGGCATAGACACAGCAGCCAAGGTTGTAAAAACCGTAAAGCCAACTACGGGCAAGATATATATACCAGCTATAAATGTAGTGGCCGATGCCGGCTCTATAAAAATAAAAGGCGATCCATCATATAGCGACGTTATTGTATCTGGCTCGACTATTGGCTTTGGTGTGACACCTGCTAGTATCAGGCAGGCATCACCATTTTATAACCTAGAAATGTTAAAAGCTGGTGACGAAATATTTTTGGACAATCAGGGCACTAGGTATGTATACAAAGTAACTAAAGGCTCAGTTAGCGAAGACGACACAAAATTAACTATTAAAACGAGTAACAATACCGTAGTCGCAAAAACAGTAGGAACATTAGACTGGAGTAGTGGTAAACCTAATTTGGAGAGTTTCTAAACTTCTCTGAACGACTCTATCTTTGCACCAATAGAGTTTAACCTATTAGCGAAATCTTCATACCCACGCGCTATCGAATAAATATTACGTAGTGTTGAGGTGCCCGGAGCTGCTAGCATTGCAAGCAGTATAACAACTGCTGGACGCAGCGCGGGTGGAGTTACGATTTCTGCAGGCTTCCAATCGGTTGTGCCTTCTATATACACACGATGAGGGTCTAAAAGCTCGATATTAGCATTGAGTTTGTTGAGTTCGGTTAAATATATTGCCCGATTTTCGAAAGACCAATCATGTAGCAAAGTTCTACCTTTTGCCGAAGCTGCGATAACGGCAAAAAACGGCAGGTTATCCATATTTATACCTGGAAAGGGTAGGGCATGAATCTTGTCCATAGGTGCGTGTAAAGTACTAACCTTTGTAGTTATATCCACCAGTCTGGTGAATTTGTTATTAGCCTTATACTCCTTGGTCATTTCGTAATTAAATCCCATTCTCTCGAGTAGGTCTAGCTCAATTTCTAAAAACTCTATCGGTGCACGTTTGATAGTTATCTCTGACCTGGTAGCTATTGCTGCAGTTATAAAGCTCATTCCTTCTATTGGGTCTTCACTAGGATGATATTCAACATTCTTGTTAATGTTTTTTAGACCAGTTACGCGCAGTGTAGTTGTACCTATTCCTTCTATTTTTACACCCAAAGCTTGTAGAAATAGACATATGTCTTGAACCATATAATTAGGACTCGCATTGCGTATAACTACCTCGCTATCAGTCATAGCAGCAGCAAACAATAGATTTTCTGTTACAGTATCACCACGCTCTCCTAATACAACTGTTCGTTTCGGCTTGGTTTTATCAGATGTTACTTGGTAAAACTCGTCATGAGCCTTTACGCTCAACCCAAAATGGCGAAGACCGTCGAGGTGGGGTTCTACCGTCCGTTTGCCCAAGTTACAACCACCTGCATATGGTATTTTGAATTTTTTGTAACGATGCAATAGTGGTCCTAGGAACATAATGATACTACGCGTACGTTTTGCGGCCTCTATATCAATATTATCTAGCTTTAATTGAGCAGGTGGTGTGAGTTCCAGATCATTCTTGCCAAACCAACGAACCCTCACCCCTATACTAGTCAGTACCTCAATTATTCTATTTACTTCTTCTATCCTAGGGACGTTTCGCAGTGTTGTCGTGCCGCGGTTTATTAATGAACCGCAAAGTAGGGCTACAGTAGCATTCTTGCTAGTTTTTACAGTTATTTCGCCGCTCAGTTTTCTTTTACCGTGGACTCGAAAATTAACCGACCCAGACTCATTCAGATGTACAATATCGCTTGATAATACTTCGCTAATTCTAGCCAACATCTCAAGGCTGATATTTTGGTTACCTTTTTCTATACGATTAACAGCGCTCTGTGAGGTATGTAGGCTGTCAGCTAATTGCTGTTGGGTTAGACCTTTTGACAGGCGTGACTGCTGTATCAGATGCCCTATTCTCGCTTTATAGGTGGTGTCTTTCATTGTTATTATGATATATCATTTATGGTGTTAAAACAAGACTTAATCAGCTAATTATTTCTATTAAAAATAGGCCCCTAGAGACCCACTTTTAATAGAATATACACCTTTATTTTATGTGGCTGGGTATCCACAACCGGTCTGAGTACCACCAGTTATAGTAGAGTTAACAAGACCAGTACTATAGTCATAGTATACTACCTGGTAGCCCGCACCAGTAGATGTGGTACATACTTTGTAACCGACTGTTGTCGTACCTGCATTTGTACCTGATGTTGCACTGGTTGGATCAACCCTACTGACATTCACATCCGAAGGTAGATCTGCACTACCACCCATAGCGGTTACTGCGGCTGCAGTTAATGGGTAAGTACCATTACCAGCACCACTACCAGCACTGCTGTCAGCAGCCCAAGCTTCTAA
>JAUSMW010000121.1 GCA_030645815.1 Candidatus Saccharimonadota bacterium | reverse complement strand
CTAGAATACATATAGTGCCGTTCTCATTTGGCAATGAGTATGATCTGTCAGCTGTTAGTGTCGCCAGATCCAATGTGCCAAAGAAAGAGGAATTATTATCCGAAAGGACAATCTCACCGGTATTGGTTACCCTAAATCTAGTTGTTCCTGACGCTGAAGCGGTGATAAGATCCCCTCCTCCTGTTTGATTTACAATAAGAGCAGCATTTCCACCGATATGGCTTGAAATGGAAAGAGGAGCGGGCGTTGTGACTGACCCAATTGACACACCTGTATTATCGTCTGCAGAGATTAAAAGATCCCCCGTTCCGGATGGAGTAATCGTAATGGAATTATTTGCCCCATTTGTAATTGTATTCCCGTTAAATGAAAGGTTGTTTGTACCCAAATCAAGGTTGGTTAAATTTGTTATGTTATTGCCTCCTCCGGCAATAGATCCGCCAAGAGTGAAGGCATTGATTGTAAGTGTGCTTGTGGAAGAAATAACAGGAGAAGTCCCCGTAAACTGAATTGAACTATCCGCTAGTTGCACAACTCCCGAACCTGAATCTAGGACAATATTTCCAGTGGTTGAACCTCCAATAGTAAGAGTATTTTTCCTGAGGGATTGAATGCTTGAGGTAGCGGCATCAATACTTAGCCCATTGTTGTTACTCGTAGCCGAAATTGTAGCAACCGGGGTTCCCGCAGCAATACCGACAACTGCAAATTGCGCACTTGCAGTTGATATTCCTCCAAGTGCAAAATCGTATGTCGAATTATTGGTTGAAACAAGCCCTGAATTAAGTTGCCAATAATTTTCGCCGGTGGTTGCAAATCCACAGTTATTTGAACTCAAACAAAGAGTACCTGAAGCGTTAGGTAAGGTAAAGACTTGTGACGAGGTGGCATCGGAATTTAAGAGACTTAAGGCATTGTTGGCTCCCGCAATCCCGAGGGTTCCGTTATTGTACACAACAAATTTTGTAGCTCCCGATTTGGATGCAGTAAACAGATCTCCAACACCCGAATTATCAACAACTAGACCAGCAAAAGATGTACTACCCGAAATTGTTGCAATGGGGGAAGTCCCCGATGTTGTTCTTACGTCAAGAGTAGCTAGCGGTGAGGAAACTCCAAGTCCGAGTCTCTTGTTGGTAGCATCAAAATACAAATTTGAGTCTGAAGTGATATTTTGCACAGCGTCAAAGAATGCAATCCTTGTCGCAACTCCCGATCCTGTAATGCTTGATCCCGCACCCGCACAGTTACCTGTTGAGAGACAGATATCCGCAGCCGAACCGACAAAATTAGGAAGAGTAAATGTTTTATTCGCAGCAATAGTTGTTGTGAGAGTGCCAAGATAAGTAGTCCCCCCGCTAAATTGAACGTTTCCGAGATTGGTGACATTGAACCTTGTGGCTCCTGACGTCGAAGCCGTTATCAAATCTCCAACCCCACCATTATCGACAACAAGTCCGGCAAATGAAGTTGTACCGGAAAATGTTGCTATTGGTAACGTTCCTGAGTAATTTCTTATATCTAGGGCTGCAAAAGGAGATGATGTTCCGAGCCCCAATCGCGTATTAGTTTGATCAAAGTAAAGATCGGAGTCAGATGTTATATTTTGAGCTCCATCAAAAAATGCAATTCTGGTTGCAACTCCTGACCCAGTGATGCCGGATCCCGCACCTGCACAGTTACCAGTATCGAGACAAACCTCAGCAGTTGTGCCTACAAAGTCAGGAAAATCGTAAGACTTTGAATCATTTGAGCTATTTGTCAGAGTATGAAGGATACCTGATCCTCCAGCAAATTGAAGACCTCCGTTATTTGTAACCGCAAAGACAGGAGTGCCAGATGATGAAGCTGTTATTATGTCTCCTGTGCCGGAATTATTTACCGACAATCCGGCATAAGATGTTGTTCCGCTCAAAGCCGCTATTGGAAGTGTACCTAGACTGCTTCTTATATCAATCATGCCCAAAGGAGAAGTATTGAACCCTATACCAACCCTACTCGTACCAAATGGTGAGATATTAATATTTCCAGTTGTGGACGAACCAAGTGTTAAAGTTTGAGCATTTGTAGTACCCAAAATTCCTGCTCCTGTCAGGTACGCGGCACCATTTCCGGAATTGGCTGAAATTGAGGCTGTGGGTGTTCCGCCTGCGATATTGAGAACGGCAAATTTAGCACTACCCGTAGAAATTCCACCAAGCAAGAAGTCCTGAGTAATTATTCTTTCATATATTGCACCGCTTCCTTGCTCAAATGGAGAGCCTCCATTTGCAATTGGGAGAATTCCTGACACATCTGCTGCCAAATCAACAGCCGAGAAAGAAGGGACTGTTCCTCCGTGAAGGACTTGGTTTGCCGTACCGGTTACCCCGCTTGTCACAATAGCCGAACCGTTTGTATAAAGGACAGATCCTTGAGCAAATCCGGTAAGAGTCAAATTTTGGCCACCTGCAAGAGTTACTCCAGCATTTGCGCTTATAAGACCATTTGATGTGAACGTTCCTGCATTTGTAACTGCTGTCCCCTGGATAGACAAAGCATCCGAACCTTTGGAGCTAATGACAATATTTCCTGTGGTGTCTCCACCGATATTAAGCGTGTTGTATCTTTGAGATTGAATCCTTGCATTCGCTGCATCAAGAGAGAGACCATTACTGTTGGTTGATGCAGAAAGAGTAGCAACCGGTGTTCCGGCAGCAACGTTAGTTACTGCAAATGCAGCAGATACTGTTGAAGAGCCACCAACTGCAAAATCAAAGGTAGAGTTGATTGGAGAGAGAAGGTTACTGTTGAGTTGGAAGTAATTGGTTCCCAACGCAAATCCGCATGAAAGTGAACCTTCAAGACAAACAGTTCCTGTTGCATTGGGGAAATTAAAGGTTCTATTGGCTGTAAGTGTTGTCAGATCAAGAGTTCCAAAGAACGAAGAGTTGTTATCTGCAAATGTTAGCTCTCCTGTATTTTGTACTCTAAATCTTGTAGTACCTGATGAGCTGGCAGAGAGTATATCTCCACTATTTGTTTGATTGACAACGAGTGTAGCATTACCACCGATCCCTCCACTGATAGAAAGGGGAGCGGGGGTTGTTGCATTGCCTACAAATACAGATGAGTCAAAGTCTGAGGATAAGAGAAGGTTTCCTGTACCGTTAGGGGTTAGTGTTAGGTTGTCATCACTGATTGTACCGATAGTAGCAGCTGATCCTGCACCTAAGTTAAGGGTAGTTGCCGATACTCCAAGAGTTACTGCTGAGGTAATGGTTGCAAGATTTCCTGCTGTAATTGTTGTGAGTCCGGAAGCAGCAAGAGTAGTGTCATCTGCAGCAAGTGTTATTGTGGCATTTCCTGAATCAAGAGTAAGAGTATTTGCTCCACCTGAAGTAATTGTTCCTGCAGCGACAAAATCAAGAGAGTTAATATCAAGAGCTGTTCCATCGACCGTAATATTCCCAAGATTCCCATCGTCATCAATAGTAATTGATCCAGTTCCCGCAGCAACGTCAAACTCTGTAAAGTTAATTGCAGTTGCTCCGCCGTTGATCGCGGTAAGAGAGGTTCCATTGAGGGTTGCCGTACCTGAGAGAGTGAATGTTTGAGTGTTGGCTGTAAGTAAGCTTCCTGCAGCTCCATTTAGAGGAGAGAGGACAATGTTTCCTGTTGTATTTCCTCCGATAGTTAGGCTGTTGTTTCTTAAGGATTGAAGAGTAGAGGTAGCTGCCGTAAAACTCAATCCATTATTATTGGTTGTTGCAGATATTGTTGCAGTTGGAGCTCCATTTGCAATGCCAGTAATTGCAAATTGAGCGCTGGTTGTTGCATTTCCTCCAATTGCAAAATCAACAGTTGAGTTGTTGGG
>JAUSMW010000117.1 GCA_030645815.1 Candidatus Saccharimonadota bacterium | reverse complement strand
TTGCCCGTCCAGAAAGCTGAACCCCGCTCACTTTGGGTCAAGTTGAGTAACAAGTTATACGTAAATGGCTCAACGCCAGTCTACAGCTTGAAGGTTTTTGGAAACAGTTGTCAACATTGTATTTATCATTGAGTTGTAAACAATAGGAGCTTGATTATGTCGACTAAATATACATTTGAGATCAGCCCATGCGGCGCAAACCTTGTTCTAGAGAAATTTTTGGTATCTGCTAATACATGGAACGATATCGCTCTTTCCGACAAGCTAACGGTGAATAGCGGTTTTGTGGATAGTACTTCAATACCTGGAAAGCTCATATGCCATTCTGGCCCTCCTGACAAAGTGACGGTGATCACGCTAAATGAGGCAGGGTGGGAATCCAAAGTTGGGGCTACGGATTCAGCGAGTTGTGATTCTTGCACAGATCAAAAAGAGCAAACGTGGGTGTTAACGAAAAAGGAATAGCGATCTGTTTGCTCACAATGGCGATTATGGAGAGATTTTGGTCGGTGCCGTCCACGGCACAGTGAATTAGTTTCTATATGATCTGATAATGCACTTGTTAATGTCAGTGTTACCGAGTTTGATACGTGTCGAATCCGTCCTCAAACTTAAAGAAAGGTAACGCTCATGTTTTACACTAGCAACCCAATCATTAAACATAAAGTAGATTGCTCAATCTTGCTTCAGAACTTCAAAACGTCTCCAAAGCCTGCAAGATTATGGGCGTATCGAGAGACACTTTTATATCGTTATCAAGAACTCGTTGAAACCGAGGGTTTAGAAGGACTCATCAATCGCGAGAGCCGTGTACCTAATATTTAGAATCGTGTTGACGACTGTACAGAACAAGCTGTCATCGGTTATGCAGTAGACTTTCCTGCACATGGTCAGCACCGCACCACTATTGAATTACGTACACGGTCAATTTGTTTCAGGCAGTGGCGTCCGCTCTATCTGGATGCGGCACAAACTTGAGAATTTCAAAGACCGCTTGAGCGCACTGGAAGCCAAGTTTCGAATGAGGGCCTTGTACTCAGCGATGTGCAAATTGCCGCACTTGAATGTAAGCACCAGCATGATGTGGCCCTGCGGTGAAATTGAAACGGCTCATCCCGACTACCTGGGTGCACAAAATACCTTCTACGTAGGCAATCTAAAAGGCGTGGTCGCATTTACCAGCAGACGTTTATGATACCTATAGCAAGACCGTTCAATGCAAGCTGTACACGACTAAAACACCGATTAGAGCAGCTGACCTGCTGAACGATAAGTATTGCCATTTTATACCAGCCACACCCTGCCTATGCTACGTATCTCAACGGATCGCCGTACGGAATATTGTGGCAAGTAGAACAACATGACTACCAACTTTATCTTGCTATCAATGATATTGACCATACTAAAATCCAGGGGATGTCACCACAGACTAACGGTATATGCAAGCGTTTCCACAAAACCGTTTTGCAGGAATATTACCAGGTTACATTTCGAAAAAAACTTTATGACAATGTGGAAACCTTGCAGAGAGACCTAGACGAATGTCTTAATTATTACAATTATAAAAGGACTCATTAGGGAAAAGTTTGTAATGGCAGAATGCCGTTGGAAACGTTACTCAGTGCGAAACAAATTTGGAGTGAAAAAATCTAAACCAAATTTAATCTGACAGACATCCTAAAAATTCGGTAACTGTCAGATCAGGTCTGATCTAGTACAGCTCATGATAACCAAATTCGCGTCTAT
>JAUSMW010000111.1 GCA_030645815.1 Candidatus Saccharimonadota bacterium | reverse complement strand
GAACAGTTCGAGACCCGGATTCATAAGCGTCTTATCGATGTCTTAGAGCCGACCTCAAAAACCATCGATGCCTTGATGAGTCTTGATTTGCCAGCCGGTGTTGGCATCGAAATCAAAGCCTAAAAAAAGAACGCAGTTAGTAACAAAAACGACTTGCCGTATGGTGAGTCGTTTTTGTTTAGGAAAGCCAGCGATTAATCGCATCTTTTGTAGGTAATATCCAGAGCAAATAACGTAGATTAACAACGCGAACAAGCCAATAGGCGAGCAGGCCCTGTAGACGTATGCCAAAGAGTGTCGAAATTGCCCAATTGCTCTTGAGGGGGATTAGGTTGCCCGTTAATTTGTGATCAAACGCAAGTAGCTCGCGCTTGGTTAATAGTCGCCAGGTGTTCGCGGCCGCTAAAACACCTTGTTTGTAGGCGCTTTCAACCGTCTCGCGGGACTGTTCGTGCGTTTCAGGGTTGATGCATGAAGCACTGTCGCCAATAACAAAGACACTTGGGTCGCAGACTGATTGCAGCGACATATTCACCTCGGCCCGGCCCTTTTTAGTTGTCACTAAGTCGGCAGTAGTAACCAGTGGATTAGCCTGAATGCCACCCGTCCAGATAAAGACATCGTATGTGAGCGAGTCGCCATTTGCGATAGAGATGCTGGCCGCATTAACGCGGGCAATACGATGCTGTAAAAGAATTTCGATGCGTCGATACGAGCCAATTCGCTCTTGGGCTTGCCGGGATTCCCAGTCGCTCATACCACCAAGGAGTTTTGGCGATGATTCAACAATTTTGATTAAAAATGTGCCTTCGTCATGAGCAACAGTGCGCGCGATGTCTTTTAGATAGCTATGTAGTTGAGCGGTAAATTCCGAACCAGTCACGCCTCCTCCACCCACTAGTACCTGAAAGACTTTGCCTTCTTTATGACCTTCCAGAAAACGCAGAAAGCGTTCCCGAATGGTTGTCCGGATTCGCTCGGCATCTTCGATAGTTTTAAGTAATAGGCCATGACGCTTGACGCCCGGGATCCCAAAATCATTAGTAACACTGCCGCAAGCCATAATTAATATATCGTACGGAATGATTTGCTTGGATTTTAGGCTGATCTTTTTGGTATGACGGTCAATTTTTTCAACCTCGCCGCGAATCACCTCGACCGGTTTATTGCGAAAGATAGCACTATAGGGAAACTTAAGTAGCTTGCGCGAGACAGTCGCCGTGGCAGCGTGTTCGTACATCCAGGGGGTATACAAATGATAAGTATTGCGATCAATAAGCACGATTCGATGTTTCGGCAAATCACCTAATAGCGCACACAAATCGAGGGCAGCCCGAACTCCGGCAAACCCACCACCCACAATCACGATGTTGTTTTTCCCTCCTGCCATATGAGATAGTGTATCAAATTAACTGAGTTGCCGCTGAACGCCTGGAGGGGTGAATGTCAAAGCGAACCTGGATCCTATTAGCCTTAATCTTAATTTCAATTTCGGGCGGAACGGTGGCCTTTCTAGCACAGCGCAGGCCAAGTGCTTCTACAATCCCGCAGAGCATTTCACAAGATCCATGTATGGCTCCAGAACCTGAAAATATTGATTCCGCTGGTACGATAACAGTTAGCCCAAAGCGTATTAGTGTTAGTGAGTTGCCCGCAATGGTGACTGTCAAATACGTACCAAAGACAGGAACTGTAGTCCAAACGACTGCACCAAATGGACAAGTTTATCCAGTTAATTATCCAGTTGTCATGGGTGGTGGTGCGCAGCCAGGCATTGTTCTTCCTCAGCAATATGTAACTGGTGGTGAAAACAAAACTGATCCAGTTGATTATACAGTTCCGCCATACACCGTAAGTTCACCTACAGATCCCACCTTGCCCACTCTAAAATATGGGCCTACGCCCGAGCAAATGGCAAATTTTGGATTCAAAGGCTTTTTCTATGACGTTGATCATCATTATTTTTATGCCTGGTGGTCTCAAATGGGTATGAGAACGGGTAATTTTCTTCGTCTACAAATGGGTGATCATACTGCGCAAACTTATTATCTCGATGCTACGCCAGTGACTGCTTCGTTCAAATTACAAAATCCTGACGGTAATTTTCCAAAAGGATGGATCACGGTTACGGGGCTTATGCCTAGACTGAATCCTATTGCAGGACAAATAGATAGTCTGACCTACTTTTGCGTATCAACATCTCAGAAGTCACCAGTTGAAATGACAATCACGAAAACTTCACCGGATCCAGTCTTTGTCGGTGGTGATGTGAAGGATGCTGAATTTACAGTTAACGTTACTGAAGATGCCAATGTGACATTTAACGATGGTCAAGCTATCGTTCCAGTTGATGGTGCAAATCAATCACCCTATAAGTTTAGTAAAGGTGATTCTAGAAAGTTTAAAGTGACGGGACTTGTGCCTGGTTCAACTAAGATTTCTGCCCTTGCCACTAACGATACTAGTAATGCAAATGCTAGTGTGACCATTAATGCTTATCGTCTTAAGGTTTCTGAGCCAGATAAATTAAGTATTCCTAGCGAGGAAAATAGTAAAACTACTGCAGAAATTGGCATAGATGGTTGGGAAATGATTACCGATGAAACGCAAAAAACCGATTTTCAAAATTATTTTAATACACGCGTATTTACTGCAACGATATACGATAAAGACAATAAAGAGGTTCCTGGCTTTGTGTTCTCACCAGCTGGCGAAAACATTACTCTTCCAATTGACACTGTTAAATTTAAACAACCACTTGAGATTCGCAGGACAACCCAAGCTCCACTGGAAAATGGTCCATTTAAGTTACGCCTGGCTGTTTCTGAAGCCAAGCCTCTTGCAACAGTCGACGCGACTCAGGATTTTCCGGTGACGATCAAGGCGAGCGAAATGACAGTAAAGACCTCGCTCGGAATCTGTCCGATAACAAATTCAAAACCCATTAGTTTGATTCCAGGGGTGGAATCAGCACACGCCCAAGATTTGGCGCCTAGCCAAAGCCAGCCTCAAGGTATTAAATCACCTAGCTTGCCATCTGGTTGCGATCCGTCCGTACAGTATGTTCCAGCTCGATTGACGGAGTTTCTAAAGAGTATTCAAGACCAGACTGGTCAATTTACAAAAAAGGCCTTCTTACAAGTGGAGTTTCCATTTTTCACCCTGAATGATGTCGGGAGTGAAGTGCACTTTACCATTGGAGCCGGACCAGTCACATTAACAGACCAGCAGCTTGAATCACTCCCTGATAACGTCAGCGCAGTCGCCAGTATTCTAGAGGCTAAAGTAGCTGGCGAAGCAATCAATATCCAGTATCAAAACGGCCGTCTGATTGTTTCAAAAAAAATTGACGAGGGCGACGTTGGACAGCATCGGACGCTTGATGTGTTTATGCAGCTAGTAGCCGATGGGGGAACAAAGATAGATCTCGAAAGCGTGATCGAGGTATTAAATAAAGACGGTGAGGTGGTTAGTTCGGCGTCAAAAGTTGATCAGCGGCTTGTTCCTGATTTGAAGAAAACCGAGTTGGTACTTTTGGATAAAAGTGGCGCAGAAACAAAAGTTGCGATGGTCGGAGAAGAACTGACAGTAGCTGCCCGCTTTGAAAAACAACACGTCGATGGTTTAACTACAGCTCTTACGGTTTCGAAAGAAATGGATAAAGCTGTCATTAGCGTTGAGTCAGCATGTAAAAAAGCAACTAATGAGGATGGTTCAGTTACGATTACCTGCGATACAAATAAGCTGGTTGGCGGCAAAGAGGCTGCAGCTGGCCAGCTTGCGCCGATACTAACATTAAAAGCTGACGAGCCAATCGTTGAAACAAAACAAGATGAAAAGTTACAGGGAACAATTGCGCTAAACACGATCACTAAGGAACCAGAAACAACACTATCCCTCAAAGCTCCAGAAAAAAATGTCGATCAAATTATTAAGATAAGTATCAGCGCAACTGGTTTTCACGGCAAGTCGATTCCGGGCGCCTTTGCAGATGTAATAGATAGCTCGACCTATGGGAAATCAGATATTAAACCAAAATCAGTTCTTGTCAGCTGCGAGGGTGATAACGCAGAATTGAATATGGATCAGCATATGTTGTCCTCTGATGGCAAGCTAGGTGTTGCCTCGGAGAAGACATGTATGAAAGTTGTCGGCGAGGTGCGAACAGTGCTGGCCTACAAGAACGCTGAAGATAATTTAACTTTTCTCACAGCAGGATTTGGAGAAGGTGACATTTTGCATGGCGTGTTTCAACCAGTTAAGGTGGCCAGTAAAAATGATCAGGGCGGAACGACTATAGAGTTAGTGAAAGATTCTACTGGCAACTTCCCGCTTGTCATCGACCTTCAGGGAAAGACACTTGACGCAAAGGATCGCTGGGCGTTTCCGACTGGTTCGGATGAACAGAAAGACTGGCGCGAACAGTTGATTATGGGTTCGGTTATCTGGCGCAACATGTATCAGGCTAAGCAGAAGTTAATAGACTTCGGCGGTCCACCAAAGTCAGCGATTTTGAATGTGAAGTTTTTGCCAGCTGGATTCTTAACTATCTCCCGCATGGTAGGATCGAATCTGGAAATCGGTCAATCAGTTTGGAAGGCTCGAAAACAAGCTGCCTACAGTCCTCATACCGAACTTCACGAGCTGGGGCATTGGGTGCTAAAGCAGATGGGTGTTGAAACGCCAGAAAAAGCGATGGCAATGATAAAGGTGCCAGATATTGGTGTTCAGCTGGATGTGCCATTTTATACCCAGGGCCCAGATAACTGCGTAGATGTAGCTCGTTATATGATCGAGGATTATTTTAATATTCAAGACGCCAAACCCACTGTTTTTGCAGAGAACCAGAAAGTATGTGATGCACCTAGGCAGGGTACCGCAGAAAACATAAATAATAATTTGCGCGCCAGGCACCCCGCGAAGGGATTTGATAGATATGTTGATTTTCGAGTTGGTCCTAATGATCCGGATTTTTTTACTCATATTGATAAGTCTTTGGAGCTTGGGGCGCCAGTTTTGTTGCATGTAGAATCAATAACGGGAGCAGTAAATCACACAGTAGTCATTGTCGGCTATGATGAGAAAGAACAAGTGTATTTAATTAATAATTCTGCTGCAGCAAACAATAAGGCTGTTGGATACCTAAATAGTGCCAATGTGCAGCTCACCCGTCAGGGTCTAAAAGACGTAGTCCATACCGAAGGCGACTACCTAGGGTATGCAGCCTATGACGGACCTAAGCTTAAGGGAGTGGGGAAAAGCCTTAATGCTCAATCAGTTTTATTTAAAGATCAGAATTCACTTAATCTCGGTTACCTTAATCAAGATACGCAGAGCTCGTATGTTGAAGGTTTTGCGAGCTATCTTGCACTTGAGTTAGATCAGCAGCTTGGGATAACCAACCAGTCCGATTGTAAATGGTGTTATCGCAATGAGTCGAATGACTTCTTGAATAACTTGAACTTGATTCACCCTGATTTTGTTACCTTTGATGGCCGTGGAGCAACTGGCAATAATACGAATGGTGAGAGCTGGGTGATTGCTTCGTTGTTTCGAAGTTTGACTCACGGAATACCAACTGGAGAAAATGCGCTCGGCGGGACATCTGTGCCATACGATAGATACTGGCTGAAGAGTACGACGCTTAAGCAGCAAGCAGTTAAGTGGCTTGGTGTAGGTGTTGATGGCTTGATTGCAAAGCTTGGAAATACAAATACGATTGGTCAATTGCGAGATCGATTAAATAGGGGAGATACCGTTAATCTTGAAAAGACTGATGGCGGATCAATTGCCTCAACCCAGCTTGATTTATTACTGGGTCTATACGGTTTTTTCCCGAACAAGAAATCAGCAATTTCAGAACGGCAATGGCGACTTGATGCAGAGGATTTTGGTGAAGGCGGTAAATTGGGCGTGTCTAGCCATGACATAAGTAAAACTATTTCTATCCGTAAGTATGACTATACTGATCCAGCCAAATCCCAGAAGCAAATAAGTGCTTACGCTCCGGTTCCATCTGCATTTTTTACTGAAAGTCTTGGAACTCTAAAAACTGTCGGAGTAATGGAGCGTAGTAGTAGTCCGCTTGATTTTATTGGTTTGCTTCCCGAATATCCCGCAAGAAATCAGCCCGAAGAGGAACCAGGCTCGCAGCTATTGGTTCGGTCGAGCGAATCAGAATTGACGATGCTTGTTAATGTAATAATTAATGAACCGGCCAGCGATCAATCCTTTAGTTTCGAGCAGTTAGTAACCCCTGGTAAACCAATTACTCTTCAGCTTCCCTATCAAACCTATGGCACCACGGCAGTTATTCGTTTTAAGGACAGTGCCGATTGGTTGACGATTGACAGTGATCAATATTGGCAGTTAATAGGCTCTGAGACGCCACTCGCAATCCTTGCCGAGAAAATGGTATCGCTGGGTGGAAATATGCCTTCCGTCGATTCGGTTTTGGCGGCGGCAGGTTATGCGAGAGATGGCCGACGATTGCCACCAGCTGAACCACAATTGACAGCGGGTGGGTCATCAACCATTCCCATTCAGTTTGTTGTCGCGGATCCCGCACCCGCTTCGCCCTCTGTGGTTAATACGCCTAAAGCTACTTTGGTGACGACAGTGATTTCTGAGACTGGAGCGCAGATAGTCACGTCCGCAGCGAGTAATAAGGTAGAGCCAGATAGTGTGGTTATTCTTGCAGTTGAAGGCTTAAAGGGAAAAACCGCTGTTATAGCTATAGATAGTGCGACCGTGACAACTACGCCGATCGTAGGAGATGCGCAGCAATTGAGAGTACTAGTACCGAAAGAATCAGGTCAACATGTCATTACAATATCTGACGAGACAGGTGCAAAGCTGGATGTGTCAGTCGAAGTCGCAGCTGCTTCAACCAATGTTAAGTCATGGATTGCGCTTGGCTTTGGAACGTTGCTGGCAATAGTGCTGCTTGGCTGGTATTTTGTTAGGCATCGAAGATTAATATTACCAGTGGATCCCCTTTAGTACCCTTGAACAGGAGCTCGATGAATTCTCAAACCGATAGGGAAGTTGCAAATAAGGAAGGACGAAGATGATGGAAAAGCTGGGGTATCAACCAGGACAGGAGCCAGCACGCGGGCCGATTGACAGAATGACAAATATTGCAAAGGGCATGCTGCTTGCAGGAATTTTGGCAGTACCAGTAATTAATTCGCCGGAGGTAAGAGCTCAGTCTCCTGAAATAGAAAGGCCGCCATATCGACGAGGCGAGGCTTATGGCTTTGGAAAGTTTGATAATCCGAACACACCGAGGGTTGAATCTGATTGGTGTTTCTATTCGGCACCAATTGCAGGGTATGGTAATAAAATGATGCAAGTGAAACTGGCTGAACTTTTGCCAAATGAGCCAGCGGTACATGATAAATCAGGTAAATTATTCAAGGATGCTGAGATACGCGCTATGTATGATCAAACAGTTAGCATCGAGGGCATGGAAGGTATTCTGTCGGTAGACACGTTTGGCTGGAAGTTTGGTAGTGGCAATGGTTATACTGTGTA
>JAUSMW010000105.1 GCA_030645815.1 Candidatus Saccharimonadota bacterium | reverse complement strand
GTAGATTTGCTCGCAAAAACTATTACGGAGCATTTTGACCTCGAAAAAGTCAGAGCTATATCGATTGCAGTACCTGGTTTTACGCGAGGCGATGTATTTGTAAATTGCCTCAGCCCTGCACTGGACTGGCCAGATAATTTTGAATTGGGTGACAAATTACGATCGAAACTAGGTGTAACTGTCCCTATCTACCTAGAAAATGACGCAAATCTAGCAGGATTAGCAGAGGCACATGCCTTTGAAACCCCACCAAAATCCTGCCTGTATGTAACAGTTAGTACAGGTATCGGCTTGGGCTTTTCTAGGAACGGCAGGCTCGTACAAGCAATGGACTACTTTGAAGGCGGTAAAATGATGTTGGAATATGACGGACTATTGCGTCGCTGGGAAGATTTCGCTAGCGGTAGGTCAATTTACGAGACATACGGTCGTTATGCACGAGATATTAAATCAAAAGCCGTATGGGAACAGATAGCCGAAAAGATTTCTCGCGGGTTACTAGTCCTCGCCCCTACTCTGAAACCCGAGGTTATCGTGATTGGCGGTAGTATCGGTACATATTTTGATAAATACGGTATATATCTAAATGCATTTTTGGAAAAAGAAATACCTACTATTATGGCTGAAACCAAAATAGTCCAAGCCAAACACCCCGAAGAAGCAGTAATATACGGATGCAAAATCTATGCCGAACAAAAGCTTAGTTAATATTCTAAAATCAGACTTTCCTCAGATTAATTTTACATCTGGCGAGTATTTTAAATGGTCATTTGATGAAAAAACGATATATTTTAACCCTCATGATGATGATGACGGAACATATTTGCTGCATGAACTAGCCCACGCTATCTTGGACCATCGTGATTTTGATTTAGATGTCGAGCTGGTACGTAAAGAATCTGAAGCCTGGGACCGAACTATCGTAAAATTAGCAGATAAATATGAGGTGGACATCGACCAAAACGAAGCCGAAATGTCGCTAGAAAGCTACCGTCACTGGTTACATCAACGCAGTAAATGCCCAGATTGTGGTACAAATGGTTTGCAATCCAAAAACACCCACTACAAATGTATTGCATGTGGGTGTAGTTGGCGTGCGAATGACGCTCGAATCTGTGGACTCAAGCGCTATCGCGTTAGTGCTTAGGCTACTTTTTTAGTAGCTTTGCCACGTCGTGAACGTGTACCGCCCAAACGACCAGCTATACTAGCTAGTTCTGGATTAGCAGCGAAACCACCTGTGTTGCTTCGCTTACCGCCAATAGCGCCGATACGTGCGTAAAACGCTTTACCGTGACGTTTTTTATTAGTGTCAGCAGCTTTTTTACCGCCTTGTACTGTTCCTGGCATAATTAATTCTCCTCTGTTAAAACTCATTATGTCCCACCACATGATATTATTACAACTTCATTATAACAAAGGATATGCTTTTTGTCAATATTTACATAACCACTTTTTATTGTGATTAAAGCGTTGCGTTTATACCCGCTATGCGATAATATTGTTTA
>JAUSMW010000097.1 GCA_030645815.1 Candidatus Saccharimonadota bacterium | reverse complement strand
CTGGGTAACGCTACAAATACTAATAGATAGCCTACACCTAGCACAGCAAGTGCCAGGATAAACCTATAACCGAACGTTTTTACCAACCTCTTCCAGTGAGCCATGGCTATATTGTACAGTGTGTCACTGCTACGATTGGGTTCTACGGCAAGACTGCTTGTGGATAAGTTATTGTAGCAAATTTGCAAAAATTCCTGGCAATTCCGCAAGTATGGATGCCCCTTGTGTAAAAAAGTGGCCAAGTTGTGCGATATTATGGGGATAATCAACGCATTACGATGTAAAAAAATCTACATAAAATTAAGCATCTTTTTGACATAAATAGGTATTTTTTGAGTACTAAAATGGAACACCTACTGGCTTATTTGGGACAGCGCCATCTGTTTTGATCGCTACTACTGCTATAATTTAGGTGGTATGCCGAACAAAAGTACTAGACGATATAGATCAAAACTATGTATGGCAATAATATTTCTGTTGCTTTTCGTACTGGTACCTGTGGGAGTGAGTGCATCTGCTATATCCCGCTCGTATCGCATCGATGGGAGCCCTAGCAAAGGTAACCTGGTTAGCCTGGATGCATCGCAGTCTGGTGTGGGTCATTTGGCTAATATTACGAATAGTTCTGATTTGCTCGGCGCAGTGGTGGGGCAGGACGACTCGTTACTCGTGATCGACCCTACGGATGGCACGGTAGAGGTTGCTATCGGTGGAACAGCCCCAGTATTGGTGTCGACAGTTAACGGGGACATTAAAGTCGGAGACCTAATAAGTGTGTCGCCGATAATTGGCGTCGGGATGAAAGCCGAGGAGGGTTTACCGGTTATTGGCCGCGCACAGACGGCTTTTACTGCCCAGTCTACAACTGGTACAAGCCGTCAAATCACTGACAAGAATGGTAAAACCAAAAATGTGCAGATGGGCTTTGTAAGCGTAGAAATTAAGATTAACACCTCTCCAGAGGGCACTGCGCCAATAAATACACTCCAAAAAATTGTGAAAGGCATTACTGGCCGAGTCATTTCAACTGTACGGATTA
>JAUSMW010000167.1 GCA_030645815.1 Candidatus Saccharimonadota bacterium | reverse complement strand
ACCCAAGTAGCACCACGAAAGCTATCTCCTATAACATTATGAATTGCCATATCGGCAGTAAAACGAGAACCATCATATATATTTGAAGTCTCCCTATAAGGTGAATCTGTCCCAGAAACATCATGATGATCACGACCTAAAACTACAGTTTCAATTTCACCTTTGGCAATGGCCTGATTAAAAGCTTCTGCAATTTTCACCCGCCCTTCAGCATCTGCATAAAGAATTCGAGCTTGTGAGCCAACAACTAATTTGTTTTCTTGAGCGCCTTTTATCCATTGAATATTATCCTGCATTTGTTGCTGAATTTCAATAGGTGCGCTTTTTGCTATTTCTTCTAAAACCTGACATGCAATAGCATCTGTTTTTACTAAATCTTCTGGTTTCCCTGAAGCACAAACCCATCTGAAAGGACCAAATCCATAATCAAAGCACATAGGGCCCATAATATCTTGGACATAACTCGGATATCTAAAATCAATTTGGTTTTCTGCCATAACATCTGCACCAGCACGAGAAGCTTCCAGTAAGAAAGCATTTCCATAATCAAAGAAATAAGTCCCTTTAGCAGTATGTTTGTTTATTGCTGTAGTATGCCGGCGTAGTGTTTCTTGAATTTTTGTTTTAAATAATTCAGGATTTTCAGCCATCATTTCATTTGCTTCTTCAAATGAAATCCCAACAGGATAATAGCCTCCAGCCCAAGGATTATGTAGTGAAGTTTGGTCTGAACCTAAATCGATATGAATGTTTTCTTCATGGAAACGTTCCCAGACATCAACAACATTTCCAAGATATGCGATTGAGACAACCTCTTGATTGGTTTTTGCCAAAGCAACTCGTTGTACTAATTCATCTATATCTTGAATCACTTCGTTTATCCAACCTTGACTATGGCGAATATGAGTTATTTTTGGATTGACTTCGGCGCAAACAGTTATGCATCCAGCTATATTTCCAGCTTTTGGTTGTGCGCCACTCATGCCTCCTAATCCTGAAGTTACAAATAAACCTCCTTTTGGGCTTCGTTTTATTTTTCTGAAACCATTCAAAACGGTAATTGTAGTTCCATGAACGATTCCTTGTGGCCCAATATACATGTAACTTCCTGCGGTCATTTGTCCGTATTGAGAAACGCCTAGTGCATTCATTTTTTCCCAATCATCAGGTTTGGAATAGTTAGGAATTACCATGCCATTAGTGACAACCACGCGAGGTGCCTCAGGGTGCGAAGGAAATAATCCCATCGGGTGGCCTGAATACATCGTTAGTGTTTGCTCATCTGTCATTTCAGACAAATATTGCATGGTCAATAAATATTGTGCCCAGTTTTGAAAAACAGCACCGTTTCCACCATAAGTAATTAATTCATGCGGATGTTGAGCTACAGCATAATCCAGATTGTTCTGAATCATTAACATTATTGCTTTGGCTTGATTAGATTTTCCTGGATAATCGGCTATTGGTCTCGCATACATTTTGTAATCAGGGCGAAAGCGATACATATAAATACGACCGAATGTTTCGAGTTCTTCGGAGAATTCGTCAATTAATACCGCATGATGCTT
>JAUSMW010000087.1 GCA_030645815.1 Candidatus Saccharimonadota bacterium | reverse complement strand
GAGTGCCGTTTCTAGCGCGGTGGCCCCAACGTTACCTTTTTTGTTTCTCATAATATCTATCATTTGCCGAGATTTTTTGTCGATTGCCGTATTTTGAATGTACGGCGGTTCAATTTGCTGACCGCAAATTATCACAACCTATCAGCTCTGTCAAACGAACGAATCGAGTTAATCAGCGCTTTTTAACATTAGTAGGACTTACGCGTTTGCCGCTAAATAAGCGGAATTCGCGCACCGATTGATAATTGCTTTCTGTTCGTACCACGATACTTGTTCTTTGATTCTTGCGGTTTCTAGTTTAACAAAAGCGACGAAGGAAGCGAAGATGTGAGTTCTTTGAGATTCGGCTCTGGTAGCATAACATTTCTCAATGCCTGTTGTTTGTTTCAGTCCGCGATGAAATTCTTCAATTTTCCAGCGATGGTTGAAATGTTTCGTAAATAAATCGTAATCCATAAGCGCGAGGTCATTCGTTCCCAGATATGTAATGTCGCCGTTTGTGGCGACCAGCTTGCATACCAAAATGTATCCATATTCCTTAAGCCAGACTTTTCTCACCTGTTTGTCGGCAAGAGGCAAGTCGCTTACTGAAATGTAGATGCCTTTGGTGATGGAAACCTTGCGATTGGATTTGAACATTGATATGAAATTCCAGCGCAGTTCTTTCACAATCAGTTTGAGATTTTCGACCCCGCTGTACCACGAATCGGTTAGGACATACAACGGCTTAAAATCTCGTTTTTTGGCCTTCGTAAGCATTTCTTGAAAGTGGTCGTTTTTGGTTTTGCCGTCCTTTTCTCTCTCGTAGATTCGATAGTCAACGGGTATGTATTCGTCTCCGGCCGTCCAGAGAAGATTGACGATTGATATTCCATTGACCAGACCGTGAACATTCCCGCTATATTGCTTTCTTGCCAGCTCATTCTCCCTGGAATACTTTTTCGATAGCAGAGAGTCGTCGCCTACGAGGTATCCTTCTCCCAACCGTACCAACGGTTTTACATGTTTCCACAAATCTCCCGGCGCGTACTTTGAATCGGAAAGAAAACGGGTGACAGAGTCGTGGCTCATCGTCTCTTCGGGCAAAACTTTTGACAACTCCACTCCCGAATACCGGTTTTGGTTTCCAATTAAAAAACTGGTGTATAATTGTAAAGAACATTTTTGATACTGCATAATGAAAGTGAGAATTACCCAACCTTTACATTATCTCATTTCCATTATCCAATATCAAATTTTATTCAAACGCGTAAGTCCTACATTCTTAAAAAACCCATATTTAAAGCCATTTCAAATGCAACAATATCCACTTAAAAATAGCACGTTTTGCAGACGTTGTAATGACTTGACAGTAATGTATAGGTATGCTATGACACTGACAGTTAAAAGATCCTCTCCAAACCCCTAAACCCGAAGGGT
>JAUSMW010000086.1 GCA_030645815.1 Candidatus Saccharimonadota bacterium | reverse complement strand
ACCCTTGACGCTGATCTTCTTGACGGACTCAACTCTGATCAATTCCTAAGATCTGACACATCAGATTCATTTACATCAGGTGTTCTTTCAATTGCTACAGGTACAACATTCCAGGTAGACTCCGGTTCAACATTGGATATCAACTCAATAAATGTATCAATTGCAGATACAGACATACTTTTCGATGGAGCAACAACAACCTTTACTACAAATGGCGCTCTGACTCTTGATTCTGGGTCAAACACCCTTACCCTAGCAACCAACGACACAACCATTTCCGCCTTAGGGTTGACCACGTTTACTGCAAATGCAACATTGGGAGTAAGTAGTACACAATTTAATCTTGGTGCGGGAGCCTCGGCAACAATAGGGACTGAAACTAATGGTAACCTTAGTCTATCTCCAAATGGAACGGGTAATATTATTCTTGGAAGTGATTTCAACACATCAACACTTATAGGAACTGCTACTACCCCCGCTCCTCTCTCAATTTCAGGCGGTATTGGAGGAAATGCTGCTCTTATTGTCAATCAATCAAACAGCGGTGACATATTGGCTGCTTCAGCATCAGGTACAACACGCTTCGCAATTGCTAATAATGGAAATATTTCCTTTTACGGAAATCAGTCTGTACCAATAACTCTTACCAGTGCTGCAGTGACACCTAAAACAATAACATTTCCTGATGAAACGGGAACAATTTGTATACAAGGTTCGCTCTCTTGCGGATTTGCTATTGGAACAGTTTACTGGGATCAGGTAAACGGCGCATTGAGTGCAAAAAATACTACCGTTGACCTGCTTATAGGTGGAACCTCAACTGCCAGTGCAAAATTTGCAGTTACCAACATTAATAGCGGTACACCTACAGCATCTATATCAGCAAATACGGGAGATAATGCTACATTTATAACAGGTTCAGGCAATTTAGGAACTACAAATGCGCAAACTCTAACTCTCGGAGGTTCAACGACAGGAAATATTGTTATTGATTCTGGATCAAGTGCTATCACTCTTGCAGATAACACAACCGTTACAGGAACTCTTGGTGTAACAGGACAAGTAACTTCTAATGATTCATTCAGAATCCTTGAGAATGGAGGAACACCTACTGATTACGGTACTCTAGACGTAGCAGCTCTCACCGGAGATCAAACATACACATTCTCTGGC
>JAUSMW010000076.1 GCA_030645815.1 Candidatus Saccharimonadota bacterium | reverse complement strand
GCGGTGGATTCATTGCGGGTGCCAGCCACGATACGATTCTTGAAGAAACGCCAGTTGAAAATGTATTAGCCATGTTCGATACTGTGCTGGAGAGAGGAATTTACAAACAATAGAAAGTATAATCACAGTGTAATACCAATTGGTATTATGCCGACCTCGCTCACACAGTGTATGAATTTATTCTTGTCAGAATGGTATACGAGTTTAGATGATGGAGTACGTGTTGTTGTGATGGATAGAACTGGCTGGCACGGCTACTTCAAGTATTAGTCTTGCGGATTGGCTGCCCTAATCATTTTATTCACCAGACCGCCTTTTTGGGTCGGACCAGCCATATCCTCTTTATTTATAGCCGCAGGTAACGACCATAGCATTAGCATTTGGTAGTAGTCTTTACCGAATGTGACTTTGCCTGTATCACCACGAATCATATTAGGCATATCCCATGTATACAAGTGTTTACAGACAATACTTTCCATACAATTACGGGCGAGATTCAGACCAAAATCCCTCTGCCCCTCATACATATAGTTCATCGTAAGCATAAGAAGTTCTGCATTGAAGAAAGCATAAGGATCGTACGATGACTTCATCACACCCTCACCGCCAAAAGCTGCTGTGCCGTCAGCCTTGAGGAAACTCAAGAACCCTACGCTGGATAGCTTTGAATTGGCTCTTTTGATAGTAGCCAAGGCAGTTTTGACATTTTTTTCGGGGAAACAGTACGGTAAACCATGAAAATCTGTTATCCACTCACCATCAAGTTGATAGCTGAAGACCAGGTCAGATTTTGCGCCGGTGCCTGGTTCTACAAAATTCAGATAGTAATTCCCATTCCACAAATATTTCTCCATTGAATTGCTGCCATCAGTGAACCATTTTTGACAAAGCTTTTCAAAATCCTTGTCGCCATATTTTTTGGCCATACGTTCAGCAATGCGGAGTTGCGCTAGATGTAGGCCGCCAACATGAGCAACTATACCACGCCATTCGCAGTGTTCAAACCACTCGGTACCTATGTTTCCGGTAGGCATACTCACGATTCCATCAGGACCATCCTCCGTACGAAGGTTCATCGTATAGATGGTGTTTTTCTTGACCCATGGGTAAAGCTCTTTGAGAACACCTTTGTCGTAACCGCTGCACATCCAAATCCTATCCGCCATAGCCGCAAAACTGATTCCATTCGTGGTGGTTTGATAACCACGAACAGGCAGGTGCATCGCACAGGAAGCTGTTGGCTTAAATACGCAGTTTCTAGCACCGCTTGGTTCACTTCGAGAAGTACAACCGCCGAAAATCCACGGCGCAGCACCATCGTACGTCATATAATTAATGTAGCCTCGCATAGTTGACATTGCCAGCTTAGGGAAGAAGTAATTCAACGGCATAGAACCATAAAAGCTGCAAGGTATGCACTCCATCTGCGGACAGTCTCTCGGACTTTCATTCATCGCAAACAGACCATCCTCAGACCGACACCAATTACCAATAGGCGCTTTCGCCTGTGCCCACAAACCATCTTCTGTAATAAGGTGCAATATGTTCACAAGTGATTCACGCAGCCACACTGGTAGAGATTCCTCTGAATACACGACTTCCTGCCATGCCACAATACGTTTGAACAGGCTTTCATAATTGTTCGTCATATAGTTTGCGACTCCATTTGCGTCATTGAATCTGGTTGCAAACATATGATAATAAACCGCATCTGATCCGCCTGGAGTCCCATTATAACCGGGATCATACCAGTTCTTTTTCTGCTCTGGAACTCTATTGTAATCCGGAGTGTACCAGTTCTTTTGCTCGCCCCATTGAACTGTTCGATAGTCATTTGTCCCGCCACC
>JAUSMW010000075.1 GCA_030645815.1 Candidatus Saccharimonadota bacterium | reverse complement strand
CTGGTACATATCGATGTTAGCAAGGATGCAATACTTGACGAAAGATTAGCAAGGTCAAGGGAAATAATAAGAAGAGAGGTTCTGGATAAAAATTATGGAGCATGGTTCTCGCTTGAGTGCGACGTCATTGCCCCTCCCGATTGCCTATCCAAACTTGTTAATTTAATTAGCGATTACTGGATGGTCAGCCATATCTATCCTTCCAGAGAAATTCCCAATGAAACCCATGCGCAGCTTGGCATCTCTTTAATTAACCGTAAGGCGTTGACAGAACTTGGTTTCATCAATGGATATGGTTACGTTAATCCCCTTTCACCCAACAGCTGGTACGGAAGCGATGTTTGGTTTATCCGGCGAATAGACACCAGTAAAACAGGCAAGCACATGAATATTGGCGGAATTATCAAGCCAATTTATCACCTATGGCATTAAAATTTTATTTTACCAAAACTACTAACGCCACCGTGCCAACAAATTGGCACGGGACTTGGAACGCAAACGGTTCCGCTGTTAACATGAAGTTGCTCACTGCCCCCGAGACTGCAACTCCAACTTCTGTCGCCCCTACTGAAAACCAAAATTCTGCGGATTACAACGTTGCCATGGGAAGATGGATTTCCGATGCGTTACCTGTGGGAACTACCTTTACCAATAATTCAACTACTTGGCAGTCTGTTATAGGTGTGGGGGAAAACAACGCTGCTGCCAGTCACTTTGATAGATTTTACATCTGGATTTGGACGGGAAGTGGCGTTGGTGATTCGTCTGCAGCTAATCTCTCTACCGATGCAAATAGTGCTACCGAATGGACAACGACAATAGCCGGAAGACAAATGCTGAATTCTACTGCCGTTGCCATAACAACCATAGGTGGTGCAGGTACTTATACTACTGTGGCAGGAGACAGACTGGTCGTAGAAATGGGTTATCATTCAACCAGCACAGACACCGTTACCTATACGGGCACTATGTACTACGGAGGTGATGGTGCAGATTTGGACGTAAACGGAGACGAAACCACCCTCTCGGCATGGATCTCCTTTACCGGTGTTCCATCCGTATCGCCTTCAGTAAGTCCATCCGCCAGTTA
>JAUSMW010000074.1 GCA_030645815.1 Candidatus Saccharimonadota bacterium | reverse complement strand
ATAGGATTTAGTTGTGTGGGAAAGCACTTACTTCTTCAGGAACGAAGCTTACTTGATCGGTACCACCTGTTTGAGCAGCACCTCCGTTTGGACCCCAGAAGTTGTTAATTGCATTAACGTTTCCTGCAAGACCAACGTATGTGTTAAACATCATTCCGTTTAGGAAATTATTGAAGTGCACTACTGCTGGATTAGCATCAATAGTTGGATCAGCTCCAATTGCCTCGGATCCTGGTGTGGTGTGTTCAAATTCATTGAATTGAACAGTTGCCCCATTGAGTCCACCAATACCAGCAACGTTGTTGTCGATATCGTTAAATTCAATAGTAAACACACCAGTGTGAGGATTGATGTAGATACCTTGAGTAGCTCCACTAAGAGTGTTGTTGGTGATTAATCCACCAGCATTAGCACCACCAGTTTCTGTAAGAATGCCGGCACCAACACCACCATTTACGGTATTGTAGGAGATTTTAAAATTATTAGCATCGCCATCGACGTAGAAAGCTGTTTGTTCAGCTATACTTTCAGCCTGACCAATTAATCCATCAAATCCAGTTACAGTTACATTACTGTTACTTAGGACTACTGGCACATCAAGATTTACGCCACGAACGGTAGCCGCCAATGTAACACCGAGCTTTTCCATACGAATCGCTACGTTATCACCAGACATATCATATGTTGGATCAACACAAACTGTACTATTGTCAGCTGCAGCATCTAAAGCAGTTTGAATAGAACTAGTACCGGTAACAGTAGCATCACAGATTGCTGGAGATACGTAACTTGACAAAACAGCACCAACTGACTCACGTGGTGTTGGCTCACCATTATCGCCTGCGCCGCAACGGAATTCTTCATTATTTCGGGCTTGTTCTACTCGGAAAGTAAGGTCAGCGGTCATAGAGTCAGTTTGTACCTCGTTACCCATGGTTGAACCATCACAAGTTGGCTGTCCACCACCAGTAGTAGCGGTCATAGTACCAGCGCACCACGCTAGACCAATGTATGAAGTTGAACCACCAGGCAATGGTGTACCTGTGCCACCATCAGCTAGAGTAAGTGATCCACCAGCAAGAACACCACTAGCTGGCCCTGGAGTGAAGAATAGTACTTCACCTGGCTGGTGAATATTATCTCCTGGAGTTGCTTCACTGGTACTAGCATTATCAAGCCAAGCTGTAAACATTAGATTTTGTGCTAGCTCACCATCCATTATGCTGGCTGTATTGGTAGCATCGCCAGCTTCTAATTCTGGCTCAACAGTGCTCATATCATCGTTTGATGTAATTGAAACATCGGCACAAGCCCAAGCTGGGTTTGAGTCAATATGTAGAGAGATTGTATTTTCACCTTCATCTCCTGGCTTCACATCACCAAAGTTGAAAAACTTGTATGAAGGACCTAGGTCGGTCAGGGTCCAGGTTCCATCACAAGCGGTGCCGGCGACTGGATAAGTTGAAGTTCCTACCCATTCATAATCCACACCTTCGCCAGTATCGACATCGGTACAAACATTACCATTGTAATGTTGCTGACTATCAACCTTCAAATCAATTGCTCCTGCCGTAAAAAAGTTGGCGGTCGAAGTCTCTGTATCACTAAAAAATGCTCCTGTTCCACCGGCGATTAGTGCCCCCATGAACACAATCATTCCGACGCTTGTAATAATTTTTTTCATAACTAAATTTTAATTATTAATTCATCTTTACAGATGAGTATTTAATAAACTTTGAGCGAATCCCTTCATCATTGCACCTAACTACAATCGTACACCCGTAGCACCAGGTCCGATACATATCAGGTTTAGAAAATCCAGCCTACAAATACACACCTAAACGGTGCATAACTTTTTAGAAATTATTATTATTAGCCATGAAATAGCTTTTATACTTGTGGATATCGAGTGCACAAAGAGTGCTTTAGTGGTGCGTTACTAGCTTTTTTTTCAAACTACGATACAAGAAATAAAAATAATCAAGTCCTTTTTA
>JAUSMW010000059.1 GCA_030645815.1 Candidatus Saccharimonadota bacterium | reverse complement strand
TGAAGTGGCGATATTTTTACCACCACAATTAGTGTAAGGAGCAGACCCGCAATTTTTCCCATTGATTGGGTCCAAGTAATTGTTGAGTTCAAATGATGGTGAGTAATAGGCCGCCGGTAAATCAGAACGTACGCTCATATGCCAGCGCAGACCAGCTTTATCTGTTGCAGCTGGGGGTGTAGCAGGACACGAATCGTATTGAAAATTGTTTACTCCTGCTTTAGTGCCGTCCCAATTTCCATCTCCACGTGCGTTTCCATGCGTTCCACCCCAAAGTTCCCACCACCACCCTTGCCCCGGACTAGGTGACGCTGATGCACAGCCTTCACTGGTGTCAGTTTGTGCGTGATATGGGTAATAACCGACGTAGCTGTAGTATTTTTTGAGTTGAGCCTCGATTGCTAACAGATCGTTGTAACGGGTTTGATTTCTTGAATTTAACCAGAAAAAATCTTTAAATATACCATCTGTAATAATTGTGGCGTTTATATCCCTAACCGTCGGATTAACTTCTACATCCCCTCTGACAATAAGGATTAATTTTTTATTTCCGGTTGTGAGAATCGGCCGATTGATTTGCAGATTGCCGGGAACAAAAATAACCGTCGGGTTACCAGATATGGGAAGGTCTTTACCAGCATAGTCTCCGTTCCAGTTGCTCGTATTATACGCTTGGTGTGAGGGGTCTAGGTTAGCTTGGATATTGTAAAGTAAATCGGGTTTGGTATTACCTGGTGTAGTGTCGGTGTAAACAAAAACTCCGTTGTCTGCCATAACACCATTATAACTAGGGCCAGTATTACCAATAGTGCTATTTGAAGGTCCTGTGTTAAGCAAAACACAAGAACTTGTCGGCAATCCCCCGACTACAGTTGCGTCTACAAAGCAACTTGGTGTCCAATTCGCAGCATTTTTGCCAATTGTATTCTTAAAGTAATCATAATAACTTACTATACTGCCAGAACCTCCGAAGGGATTAATTTCCTCTGAAGTACTAATCAACCAGTTTTTTGCCGAACTAAAATTTATTGCTGCTGAATTACCAACAATTACCATCTCATCGGTATTAGAAGAAATCATGACTGAAAACTTCGCCCCAGATCCAGGAGCACCAGTTATTGAAGCAGTTGGCACTGAAGTATAACCGGATCCAGCTGCTGTAATCTCAACATAATCCACTACCCCAGCATTCATGTAGGCAGTGGCAGCAGCCCCACTGCCACCTCCACCTGAGAAACTGACAGCTTTTGTGCTTCCTGAATATCCAGAACCTGGACTCACCACAGAAACATTGATCACTGATTGGAACGTACCTCCAGCAGGTGTGCTCGTTATTGGTTGGCTTGTTGACCCAACCGTACCACCGGTAGTTTTGATCCAAGGTTTAGGTATCGAAGCAGTAACAATTAGTCTATTTGTATCCTGTGGTGATGAAGCAGACAATGCTCCAACTGTGGCCAAACCCCGGACAGAAAACACATAATGAAGTGGCGGCGTAGAAACAGGTGTAGCTGGTGATAGACCTGGTCTTAATTTCAAGGTAAAAGGTTGCGAAGATC
>JAUSMW010000055.1 GCA_030645815.1 Candidatus Saccharimonadota bacterium | reverse complement strand
TGAATCGTAAATCCTCTTAATATTTCGTCAATGGCTGCTTGATCTAGTGAATTAAATTGAACACCTGATACACTTGTTAGGCCAAGAACATCTGATGGTTGATTAAGGCTAACAGCAACATCGTCACCAAAAATACTTGCTAGATTTATGTTTAGGGGTGCTTGCCAAAAACCATTTCTAACATATACAAAGCCGTTTGCTGTTCCGTCGCCATTATCGGTAGCATCTACCATGAGTTGTCCTACTATACTTCCTGACTGAGTTGCTAGCATCCCATACCCAGCCATTGTATTACTTGCAGTTACCATATCACCTGCTTTTGGTAGTCCGTTCTCTGTGGATAATTTAATAGGTACACGCCCGCTTAAAGCGATAGGTACTGGTCTACCGCTACCGTCCACCTCCCCCAGAACTTGTCCAGGTTTAGTGCTTACTATTCCAATTTGTCTATCACTATATGGTTGGTTTGCTTTAGACACTTGGCTAGGCCCGCTACCGTCAAGAGCTACTATCATTCCAGGTTCTACAGATGTATCGTTCGTAAAGTAACTTTCAGCATAGTCGGCACCGCTAACCCTATATGCAGTCACGTACGAACCTGCATGAACCGTAGATGATCCACTAGCTATGTTTTGTCTAAATTGTAACTGTACGTTTCCTGCAGTAGCGCCGGTAGATATGCTACCTACATATAAAATATTATCTGCTAAGTTATTAGTTGGCTGGTTACCTGTACTTGCCCCACATGCTTGGTTCGTTAATGACACTCCGTCTTCTATATTGTTATACTGAAAATCACAAGTTGCGCCTGCTGGAGCATTAATCTGCCATTGTGAATCAGCCGCTGTAGGAGATGTAAACTGAATCCACATTTCAAATACCCATGTCTCGTTAGCCCCAATAGCAAAGCCCATATCATCAGTTGCATCGGCATCATTATCTACATCGGTTAACCCAGCCGTAGCGTTTGTGTAATTACCATCAAGAACGTTATGGAATGTTGCTCTATTAGTACCACAGCTAAATAAGCTCGTGGTGGTATCCCAAAGTAATACATCGCCAGAATTGTCACAATCTGTTAATCCGGCCCCTGCAACAGAAGCAAAATTAGCAGCACCTGCCCCTGTTACGCTCCATTGAGCATCTGTCAACGATACATTGGCATTTGCATCACCAATGGTCACTGTGTCGGCACCAGTACCCGTACCAATGTTAGTAGTGTTAGCGTCGCCATCAGTCGATATATTTATTGCTCCGGTTCCGTTATCTATGCCGATTGTCTGGTCTGCAAGAATATTTCCGATTGTTACCGCACCTGTGTCTAGAATACTGAGCACTGTATTTCCGCCAAACTGAATCGCAAAGTCACCGGTACTATTTAAGTTAGTTGTTAGATTGTTAGCCCCCAAACTAATTGTAGTGGTCGCATCAATTGTTAATGTGTCAGACAACTCTGAGAAGTTTAATGAATCAGCAGTCACTGCAATATCAATTGTATCTGTAGTGCTGTTTCCCGTAATCGTTAGTCCTGTACCTGCGGTAAGTGTAAGTGTATCTGTGGTTGAGTCTGAAACAGGGTCGGTGCCTGAAGGAGCATCAAACGTTGCAAAAATATTTTGAGCATCGTTATCGCCACCACAAGCCCAAACATCAGTTGCTTCGTTCCATTTTAGAAGTTGTCCGTCAGAGCAACCTTGTAGTAGTGTAGCGCCTGTTGCTAATACTTCAAGCCCTGAGCTAGAAGACGTTGTAGCAGATAGTGCGTCAGTAGCTACCGTTAAGTCAACAGCTATATCATTGGCATTTACGGTAATACCGTTGCCGGCACCAATATCCAAAGTCACCGAACCTCCCAGACTTACTGAGCCACCAGTAGTTAGCCCACTACCGGCTGAAATAGTTACCGCACTATTTGCAAGATCAATATTATCAACAGTGCCATTAACAATTTCTGCAGAACTATCAATTGTATCGCCTAATACTGCAGCAATAGTCACTGAGTCAGTTGTGCTGTCGCCAGTTATAGTTACTCCACTACCAGAAATTAAATTCAATGTATCTGTAATTCCATCAGCTACGGGATCAGTACCATTATCAGCATTAATAGTAAGGAATAGGTTTTGATTGTCTGTATTATCTAAATACGCACTTAAATCTACTGTTGTGCCGTCACCACTAAGTGAAAGAGTGTTAGTAGCTAGTGTTAGATCCTGAGAGTCAGTGTTGTCTAAGTAACCGC
>JAUSMW010000030.1 GCA_030645815.1 Candidatus Saccharimonadota bacterium | reverse complement strand
AAAGACCTACCGTTTTCTGTATATCAAATAGGTGCAAAGTTTCGTAACGAGCTGCGTGCAAAAAGCGGGTTGCTACGTGGCCGTGAATTTTTGATGAAAGATATGTATAGCTTTTCTAGGACACAAGAGGAGCATGAAAAGCAGTACGAACGTACTGTTGGTGCATATCACAGTATCTATAATCGCCTTGGACTTGGCGACATAACTCTCCGTACCTACGCTGATGGTGGTATTTTTACAAAGCGTTTTTCTGATGAATTTCAGACACTCAGTCCTGTAGGCGAAGACACGATTTTTGTTGATGAAGCTAAAAAAATCGCTATTAACAAAGAGATTATGACAGATGCAAATCTAGAAAAATTAGGTTTAGACAAAAATACGTTGGTAGAAAAACGTGGCGTAGAGGTTGGGAATACATTTCATCTAGAGAGCAAATATACCGACGCATTAGATGTATATTTCAACGATGAAAATGGTCAAAAGCAATCAATTATCGCCGGTTGTTACGGTATAGGCATCAGTCGTTTGATGGGTGTTATTGCCGAGCATTTTGCTGATGACAAAGGCTTGGTGTGGCCGGACAATATAGCACCATTTCGTGTTTATCTAGTGCAGATTGGTGATACATCAAATCAGTCTCAATCTGTATACGACGCATTAATTGAAAAAGGCATCACAGTGTTGTGGGACGACCGTGATGAAAGACCAGGTCTAAAGTTCGCAGATGCTGAACTGATTGGCTTACCTCATCGAGTCGTCGTGAGCGACAAGTTAAATGGTCAGGTTGAATACCAAGGCAGAACTAGTTCGGATAGTGAGCTGTTGACGATTGAGGCGCTCCTTGCTAAGCTAGGTACCTAAAGAGAAAGATACAAAAATAAAAAGGACTGGGCGCCCACCGTTTGGACGCTTTTTATATTGACATTAGCAATTCAGGAGGAAGAGATAGATGAAGAAACAATACCAGATTACAACGGAAGGTCGCAAAGATTTAGAGACTGAACTAGCAGAGCTCAAAGCATCACGTGGCGCCATTGCCGAAAAAATCGCAGCAGCCCGTGAGCTAGGTGACCTCAGTGAAAACGCAGACTATGATGCTGCTCGTGACGAACAAGGGCAAGCAGAAACTCGCATTGCAGAGATAGAAGACATCCTGTTAAATGCTGAAATCATCGCACCTAAAAAAGGCTCAACTGTTGTGGTTGGTTCAAAGATTGAACTGAAAGTTAACAGCAAAAAAGTATCGTATCAACTAGTTGGTCCAGTTGAAGCCGACCCAGCTAATGGTAAGATTAGCGACCAATCACCAATTGGCAAAGCACTACTAGGTAAAAAAGCTGGTGAATCTGTAGAAATCACTACTCCAAAAGGTAAAACTAAGTACGTTATCGAAAAAATAGGCTAATTAAGTAGAAGGAAATTTTAAAGCCCACCTGATCATCGTTGTCAGGTGGGCGTCTTCTTGGTCTGGACTTTTAGAAGTATGGCGGTCTGTTCACCGTAGGGTCGCTGTTGTTCGCAACCCAACGCAGGTAGAGCACCAGCGGCAGAACGGTCATGAACAGATTTTGCACAATCCATCGGTTCGTACCGGGCGGCTGAGCCCATAATCCGAGGAATTCATAACTGACTATGCATGCACAGAGCCAGATTACACCCAACGGCATGCTGAGTGCAACCAAGGTTGCCGTGTCGATGTATGCGGGCATTCCAGCAAGCTTCAACACGACAACAGACAGTCCAATCCCGATGATGCAGAACAGAACAATATTCATCAGAGTGATGAATATTGCCGTGATTTTTCTGAGTGGGCTTGGCTTGTATGCGTTCATCCGACCTCCAGGTTCGTATCTCAGTAGTTTCCAAGAATATGTAATTATTATATAACATGTTTTTGTAAATGTCTAATCATATTTCGGTTATGAATAGGGTATAATATGTAGCAATGGCAACTCTAAAAGAACTTCGTGACGAGCGACTACGCAAGCTTGATGAACTAAAGCAGCTTGGTGTTAATGCATACCCTGCAAAAGCAGAGCGAACGCATACCTTGGCTAATGTGACCGAGAATTTTTCTGAGCTTGAAGGTCAAGATGCAGCACTAGTAGGGCGCATTATTAGCATACGAAAATTCGGCAAACTAGCATTTATAGTTATCAAAGATACATCTGGTTCACTACAGCTCTTTTTGCGTGACGGCGAGATCGAACCTTTGGATGCAGAACAATCTCAGTTAGGTCTAGAGCAAATCAACCTACTCGATAGCGGTGATTTTGTGCAGGCGAGTGGACAAATAATCAAAACTCAGACAGGCGAGATATCACTAGGCGTGAAAAAATTACGACTACTCACAAAGTCCTTGCGACCAATGCCAGTTAGCCAAGACGGTTTCACAAACAAAGAGGAACGTATGCGTCGACGTTATATCGACACAAACATCAACCAAGATGTTTTCGATCGCTTTGTCCGCCGCTCTGAGTTTTGGCAAGCTACTCGGCAATTTTTGCTCGATAACGACTTTTTGGAAATTAATATTCCTGTTCTTGAACATACAACAGGTGGAGCTGATGCTAACCCTTTCGTGACACATATGGATGCGCTAGACCAAGATTTTTATCTGAGAATTAGCCACGAACTACCTCTAAAAAGACTACTTGGTGGTGGTTATGAGAAAGTTTTTGATATTGGCCCTCGTTTTCGTAACGAAAACTACAGCGATGAACATCTACCAGAGCATGTAGCGATGGAATGGTACTGGGCGTATGCCGACTGGGAAGATGGCATGAAATTTACTCAAGAAATGGTTCGTTTTATTGCAGATAAGACTTGGGGTACACGCAAATTCACACTGGCTAATGGCCAAGAAGTTGATTTAGGTCAAGATAACGAGGATTGGCCTCGAGTTAGTTTTGTCGAGAAGATAAAAGAACGCTACGGCTTGGACGTGTTTGAATGTACGCTCGAACAGGCAGTTGAACAGCTCAAGAAAATAGGTGGTGAAGTTGAAAAGATTGATAACAAATCACGAGTTATCGACAAACTATGGAAAAAGATACGAGTAGAGATAGCCGGCCCTGCGTATCTTGTCGATGTACCGGACTTTTTGCAGCCTTTAGCGAAACTACAAGCTAAAGATTCGCGTTTGACAGAGCAATTTAACCTATTACTCGGTGGTACCGAAGCATCTAAGGCCTATTCCGAGCTAAACAATCCAATAGACCAGTTACAAAGATTCTCCGACCAGCAAAAGATGCGTGAAGAAGGTGATGATGAAGCAATGATGATGGATATTGACTTTGTAGAAATGCTCGAGTACGGTATGCCTCCAGCTTGTGGCTATGGACATGCAGAAAGACTGTTCTGGATACTAGAAGGCGTCACAGCTCGTGAAGGTGTACCATTCCCGCAATTACGTAGCGAAGTAGATGAAGTTACTAAAACTATTTACCCGGACATTAAACTATGAACGACAAAAGCGAACAAATCTTTTATGTACTCTTGAGGATATTTGTTGGCATCGCGATTGTTGGTCTGATGGTACTGTTTATAACTAATCTGGACAAACGTCCGACAGATATTGCCTTTAGTCTAATCGCGTTTATTATCAGCGTTGCTGCACTTGTTATGACTACGTTACAAAGTGTTTCAATACTACGCCAAGTAAAAGTCACGAAAAAGGCAGCAAGGCTAGTTCAAGAATCGAGTGAAATGATAGAACTCTTGATCAAAGAAGACAAAACAATGGAGCGTGCGCTGCGTGAAGACCTCGCGCTCGACAAAGAAATAATCATTGCGCTTGAAGAACATGGTGTAGGCGACAACGAGGATGAGCGTAAAGCCGTGGCAAAGACCATCAAACGCCGTTTGCGCAACAAGAGCTAATTCATTATAATTAAACAAAGTAATGGTGGGCAGAAAGATGAATGCCTGAGTGAGTGAATTTGACCCAAGAGAAGTTATTGATGCCGTTTTTCCTGAAGATGAAAAAGTCAACAAGGCCTTTCAGGATGTAAGGGATATAAATGAGATTATTATCGAAGGAGGGTTTGACGGCGAAGAGGGTCATCTGAGAGCCTTAATTAATGAATGCGAAGGTCTTTTACCGTTTTTAGGTAGTGTTGTTACGATGTCGGGTAAGGTAATATATTTTAAATTCACCCCTGAAGATCAAGAAACTATAGTTGCAAAACAAGTTACTATTAACGAGGCCCCAGTCTTGGCAAAAGGCTTTGCTGCCATGACACTTGGAGACGATACGGCGGAGCAATATGGTCATACTTTTTCCTTTGATATGAGGCAAGATGGTCTTGTTAGTCCTCCGGCAAACAAAAGTGTACCTCAATTTATAGGATGGGCGCGATTAGATGAAGTTCATATAAAACCACGTGATGATAATAGGTACGATATACAAGAGTATCTTCAAACTTATGTACCAGAAGTTCTGGAGGATTTAGATGATAGATTATTGAATACCAAGAATGAAGTTGATGCACTTAATGCATTGGGAGGCTTCGGCTTGAGCCACGGGCCAGTCGAAGATGTCGATACACAAAGAAATATGGTTGAATCGTATACAAATGTACTACTAGAATTTGATAAAGTGATACCTTACTCAGCTTTAGTAAAGGGTCCCATACATATTATGGATAGTGACGGTGACATTACAGCAACTACCATTGTGGATGGTTGGGAAAGTGCCTTAGTTGTACCTAGTCATGTCAAAATGATTCCCAAATTTATATATGGTCAAGGTTCAAAACCTCGTTTTTCTAAAGAGGTATCTATTCCAGCACTAGTGGCAGATATACATGAGGTAAAAAATGGTATATACGAACAAAAATATATTACTGCAGGTATACCCTTGGGAGTAAATTTTATCATTAGATCAAATGCTAGTAATATCACAGAAATTGAAAAACCCGAGTAGTATATAATGTGCTTATGCTAAAGGGTATGCACATCAATGAAACAGTATTTTAAAAAAGCTGGGTTGTGGATCAGTAGGGCTCTATTAGTTCTATTCCTCTTTTTACTGCCTTCTGCTTTTTTATTCACGTTCGTTTTTTCACAGCCAATGACTGTCAAAAATATTTTGAGGGAATCTGGTATGTATACTAGCCTAAGTAAATCTGCGGCTAGTGCTGCTCAGGCCTCAATAGAGCCTACTGGCGCGAGTTATGGTTTATCTACAGACACAATCAAGGATATTTCATTAAAAGCTTTTCCGGCTAGCGATGTACAGAAAAAGTCCGAGAGTTTGATAGATGATAGCTATTCATGGTTAAACGGCAAGCATCAAAAATTAGTAATAAAGTTTGATTTCAACGCTAACACGCAGGTTTTGATGAGTGGTCTAGCAGATGAAATAGTCAAAACCACCTTTACTAAACCAATTTGCAGCGCAGAGCAACTACAGCAATCAATTGACCCAACAGCTTTGTTGCAAGTTTGTCGACCGGCAAATCTAGACGCCATGGTACTAAAGGAAGCTTTGACCACGAGCACATCTCAGGCTGCTGACGTAACCCAAGCTGCTTCATCAAATTTACCTGGTGGTACAAATGTAATGCAAAATAATGGAGCTTTAGCGGAGCTCGATAACAATGTTCAGGGCGTATCAATTCCTTTTACTTTTAGTATTTTGAAAAACTCGTTTTATATATTGATTATTTTGACGCTCTTGGTTGTGTCTGGAATGTATGGTTTGACTCGCGAGCGAAGGACTTTTTTGTCGCTAGTTGCACACCCATTATTAACAACCGGGCTTTTGCTAGTTATATACGCTGCAAGCTCCCAGTGGCTGATTGCCCAGCACTTTTTGTCAAAGTTCGTTCCTGGTGAGCAAACACAACTAACCGAGGACACTATCCAGCATTTTACGTCAGTTGGTGCGTGGACGGTGGTATCTTTTGGTGCCACATACCTGGTAACTGCATTGGCAATCTATATATACAATTATCAACAAAAGAAAAAACAACATGTCGGCAAGTTAGCTCGAGAAGTAACTAAAGCGAAGACTGTTGTATAATAGGTTCTATGATTGATATAAAAATTCTACGCGAAAACCCTCAGCTTGTCCGTGAGTCGGCAGATAAAAAAGGTTATAACGTCGATGTTGATTTGGTTTTAGAAGTCGACATACTACGCCGAAAATTGCAGCAGCAAGCCGAAGAGTTGCGTGCAAAGCGCAATGAAATTGCAGACAAAATGAAAGGCGGCAGGCCCGAAGTAGAGCTAGTTGAAAAAGGTAAAGAGCTAAAAGAGAAACTTTCAAGCATAGAAGTAAATCTCAATTTAGCTGAACAAGAATTTACTGAATTAATATCGCAGATTCCTAACTTTGTTCAAGATGAGGTACCAATTGGTGCCGAAGAAAAAAGTGTCGAAGTGGGACGATGGGGTGAAAATAAATCTGATAGCAAAGATCACCTGGATTTTGCACTGGCCCGTGATTGGGTAGACTTTGAGCGTGGTGCCAAAGTAGCTGGTTCAAAGTTCTACTACCTCAAAGGTGATTTAGCATTACTCGAGCAAGCACTAATACAATATGCAATAGACTTTGTAGGGAAAAAAGGCTTTACATTCATGAGTGTGCCACATATGGTGAATAGCAAAACCGCTACAGGCACCGGCTTTGCTCCTCGTAGCAGCGAACAAAGTGACGAATATTATATAGAGGGTGAAGATTTATCATTAATAGCAACATCAGAAATACCATTGACCGGATATCATAGCAATGAAGTGATTGATGAGAAGAACTTGCCCCTATTGTATACAGCGCTCAGCCCTTGTTATCGTAAAGAAGCCGGTACATATGGCAAGCACACTCGTGGCCTTTTTCGCGTACATCAGTTTAACAAACTAGAAATGTATGCGCTGACAACCCCCGAAGCTAGCGGTGAGATGCATGAAAAAATCCGTGAAATCGAAGAGGAATTATGGCAGTCACTAGGCATTCCATACCACGTTATTAATATTGCATCTGGCGATCTAGGCGCGCCTGCTGCCAAAAAATACGACCTAGAATATTGGTCTAGTGTTGATAATGAATACCGTGAACTGACCAGCTGTTCAAACTGTACAGATTTCCAGGCGCGCAATTTGAACATTCGAGTGCGAAAAAATGATGGCAAAGTCGAAACTCTCCACACACTTAATGGTACAGCAGTTGCTACCACTCGTTCACTGATTGCAATAATCGAGAATTATCAACAAGAAGACGGAAAACTACAAGTTCCCGAGGCCTTGCGTCCATACATGAGCAACCGCGAAGTGCTATAATAAAGATACAAATAAAGGGGGCATATGATTAGAAATATAAAGCTCACTGGTATCAAAGTTGAACTCGATGAAAAGACAAAAAAATATGCCACTAAAAAGATAGGTGGTGTCGATAGATATTTGCCAAGGCACGCTACAAAGAGCGTCTCGGCCGAGGTCACAATTCGCCAATCTAACAAGGGCGAGGGGGATAAATACGAGACCGAAGTTATTATTCACGTTCCCGAACACAAATTAGTTGCCAAAGATTCTACGGTCAATATATTGGCATCGATTGATATTGTCGAGGCAAAAATCATAGCCCAGGCTAGAAAATATCGCGAACAACACATTGATCATCGCGGCCCACACGGTCTTTTGAGCAAGTTCAAGAGAAGCTTTCAAAGAGAGAGTTAATTTCGTTATCTATAAGGGTTTTATTACAGCGATAAACAGAGTATAATCGATACTAATATTGCAGAAATTGTCAGACGAGGAGGCTTTGAGCTACGATGCGACAAGTATTAACTAAGGTGTTTGGTGACCCGCAAAAGCGGATACTAAAAAGACTCAACAAACGGGTTGAGGAAGTGAATGCGTTGGGCGAGAAATACGCATCTATGAAAGACGCTGAGCTAAAAAAGCAAACAGCCATTCTAAAAAAGCGTCTAGAAAATAAAAAGACCACATTAGACGATATTTTACCCGACGCATTTGCGCTAGTTCGCGAAGCATCATCACGCGTACTAAAGATGCGCCATTTTGACGTGCAATTGGTTGGTGGAATGGTACTACACGAAGGTAATGTAGCGGAGATGAAGACTGGTGAAGGTA
Source organism: Candidatus Saccharimonadota bacterium (assembly GCA_030645815.1). GTDB lineage: Bacteria > Patescibacteriota > Saccharimonadia > Saccharimonadales > Saccharimonadaceae > JACPYF01. Next base: position 49,547 of record JAUSMW010000030.1, on the reverse strand, counting down.
AAACTTTGGTTGCCACTTTGCCAACTTACCTAAACGCCCTAACTGAAAAAGGCGTGCATGTTGTGACTGTAAATGACTATCTAGCCCAGCGTGACGCCGGCTGGATGGGTGAGCTATATGATTACCTAGGCCTATCAACAGGTATAATAATCAACGATGCATCATTTTTGTATGACAAAGATTTCGACAACAAAGCTCACGATGACCCCAAGGTGCGCAAACTACGTCCTGCAACACGCAAAGAAGCTTACGCAGCTGATATAACCTATGGTACGAACAACGAGTTTGGTTTTGACTATCTGCGTGACAACATGGTCAACGAAGTAGAACTACTGCGACAACGTGATTTAAACTTTGCGATTGTTGACGAAGTAGACTCAATCTTGATTGACGAGGCTAGAACTCCTCTGATTATTTCATCTCAGGCCGCGGAAAGTACCGATAGTTATATACAATTTTCAAAAGTTGCAGCTAAATTAACGCCAGAGGACTACACACTGGACGAAAAACGAAAAAGTGTAGGACTAACTGATGCAGGCGTCACAAAAGTTGAAAAAATGTTGGGTATAAAAAACTTGTACAGTCCAGATGCTGTGCGTTCTGTGTACCATATTGATCAAGCACTACGTGCGCAAACACTATTTCGCCGTGACAAAGATTACGTTGTGGCCAGTGATGGCGAAGTTGTAATTGTCGACGAGTTTACTGGACGCTTGATGCAAGGCCGACGTTATAACGAAGGTCTACACCAAGCAATCGAAGCAAAGGAAAGTGTGCCAGTGCAACAGGAAAGTCAGACGCTAGCAACAATCTCATTCCAAAACTATTTCCGTCTATATGGCAAACTATCTGGCATGACAGGTACAGCATTTACTGAGGCCGAAGAGTTCCAGCAGATTTATGAGCTGGATGTTGTACAGGTACCATCGAACAAGCCATTGATTCGCGATGACCGAACAGACCTAATATTCAAGACAGAGACAGCTAAAATAAACGCAATTGTTCGTGAAATACAAGAACACCAAAAAGACGGACGCCCAGTTTTGATTGGTTCTGCATCTATTGCAAAAAATGAGCTGATATCAAAGGCGTTGACCAAAGCTAAAATCAAGCACGAACTACTAAACGCCAAAAACAACGAACGTGAGGCCGCGATTGTCGCCAAAGCCGGTCAAAAAGGCGCTGTCACCTTGGCAACAAACATTGCTGGTCGTGGTACAGACATTGTGCTAGACAAAGACGTAAAAGAAGCCGGCGGACTAGTCGTTATCGGCAGTGAACGACACGAAGCTCGTCGTATCGACAATCAGCTACGTGGTCGTGGTGGACGTCAGGGTGATCCTGGTGTGACTCAATTTTATGTCTCAACCGAAGACGATTTGATGCGTATTTTCCAAGGTGATCGTGTCGCAGGTTTGATGGATAGACTAGGTGTGGATGAAGATATGCCAATCCAAAACAGAGCCGTATCCAAGACTCTAGAGGCTGCTCAAAAGCGTGTCGAAGGTTACAATTATGACACCCGTAAAAACGTGGTGCAATACGACAACGTCATCAACCGTCACCGTAAAGTTGTCTATATAATCCGTCGTGAAATTTTGCAGGGCGAAGATATCAAGCCAGAAATTGATAAATTGATTGCCGACAGTGTTGCCGACCTGACTGATTTGCCAGCCAAAAATAACCCAAACTTTGCTGCGAACTTCGAGGCAGTCTATCCGATTACTGACAAGGAAATTTTGAAAATTGGTGTTGAAAAAAATGACAAAGCTCGTCGAGAACTTGCCTTAAAAACGGTTAACAAACTCTATGCCAAAAAAGAAAAAGAAATTGGTAGCGAAAATATGCGTTCAGTCGAGCGTGAAGTGTATCTACAGGTGTTAGATACACTGTGGATGCAGCATCTCGAGAACATGCAGCACCTTCGCGAAGGCATTCACTGGCGCAGTGTCGGACAGCGAGACCCATTGGTTGAATATCGTGCTGAAAGTCAAAAATTGTTCGACAGCTTGCAAGCCACACTTCGTGCAGAAGTTCTAAAAGCTATCACACACGTCACAAAAGGTGATATCGCACATCGTGAATTTCACGAGACCGAGCTCACCCGAGCGGCGGAAGGCGCGATAGAAGTTGGGGTTAATGAAATCACTAGTGGTGAAAAAGAAATCAATTTTAGTGTACAATCTGATGGTAACAAGAAAAAATCAGCAGCGCGAAAGAAAAAGAAACAGAAACGTCAAAATCGTAAAAAGAATCGTTAACCGGTGGGCAGATAGGTAGCAGAAACTTGAAACACATAGTAGAAGAAGTAAAGCTAAAATCCGGGGCCCGCGGACTACTAATCGACGTGCCAGATGCCACTGTCATGAGTTTTCAGTTCAACTTTCGGGCTGGCAGTAGACTTACTCGTGATAAAGATATATATGAGACAGCTCATATCATGGAGCATATGGCCTTTGGTGCAAACGCTAGGTTCAAAGACGAACATGCGTTCGAAGCTGACTTTACCAGAAACGGCGCCTTTCACAACGCCTCTACATCAGATTATTCACTAGATTATTATGCTAGTTGTGCTGATTTTGAATGGGACAGAATATTAGACTTACAGCAAGTTTCAATAACATCGCCAAAGTTTCGTGAAGACGAGTTAGTTGCAGAAAAAGGTAATGTCAAAAGTGAACTCACTGGATACCTGAGCGATTACAACCGTATATTGTGGCCACGTATTCAGCAATTACTAGGTGAAGATACTTTGACATACCCTCAGCGATTAAAAACGATAAATAATGTCAGCGTAAAAGATATCCGCGAGCATTATCAACGAACTCACACTGCTCAAAACCTACGTTTTGTTGTGGCGGGTAAATTGCATGGCCGCAAAACACAGTTAAAACAAATGTTAGAAAGTTGGGACTTACCAGATGGCGAGCGCTTCAAGATGTTGGTAGAAGAGCACCCGCAGATTACAAAACCAACTCTCATTCCACGCAAAGAGGCACCAAACCTGACCTTTGGTTTAGCTCTAGTGCTACCGCGTCCGCTCACAGATCCAGAAATAGCAACTATGGGCTGCCTAGACCACTTACTGACAGGTACAATGTTCTCGCGTATCATGGGTGCCGCTCGCAAAAAAGGCCTGGCATATGGTATTTGGTCTGATACAAATTCATTTGAAACCTATAGTTTGTGGGATATTGGTGGTGAAGTAAACACTGATTCCGCCGAAGAAGTATTTGATATTATCGTACGTGAGCTCAAAGCAGTACTAGCAGAACGTTTAACTGAAGACGAAGTTGAAGCATCAAAACAATACGCATTAGGACGCTATCAAATGGGCGCTCAAACGGTTGGTCAAATTGCAGGATTTTACTCTGGACGTTATTTCTTTGATGGGGTAGTTAATGATTACGAAAAGGTTCCTGCTCGTATAGAGGCCACCAAGCGTGACGATATTGCTAAGTTGATGCAAGAGTTTATTGATCACCAAACGTGGGTACTGGCAGGTGTCGCCGACAACGAACGTGAACTACTCGATACTCTGCACGCAAAACTAGCCACAATCTTTAACTAATGCGATAATGTATCTATGAAAATTGCATTGCTTGGCTATGACGTTGAAAATGCGAGTGCGTACCAGTATCTGAAACTGAAATATCCAGATGCTCGTTTTACTATATATGACCAACGTGAAAATCCAGCCAGGGAAATACCGGACGGTGTAGAGTTTGTCGGAGGATTGAAGGACTTTCAAGGAATAGAAGCTGATATTAGTGTTCGTACTCCCGGCGTTGCGCTTAGTAAAGTTCAGGTTAGCGGAGAATTAACAACTGCAACCAAACTATTTTTCGACAAATGCCCGGCGCCAATCATTGGAGTGACCGGTACAAAAGGTAAAGGTACAACATGTACACTAATCTACGAGATTTTAAAGGCTGCTGGTAAAAAAGTCTTTTTAGTCGGCAATATCGGCACTCCTGCATTAGATATCATCGACCAAGTCACTCCAGATAGTATCGTGGTCTACGAACTGTCTAGCTTTCAATTATGGGACCTCGACAAGTCGCCGCATATCGCGGTTTTATTAATGATTGATTCTGAGCATTTGGATGTCCATGCAGATTTGAAAGATTATATAAAAGCCAAAAGTAATATCATCGCTCATCAGACATCAAATGATATAGCGATTTATTATAATGACAACGAAACTTCGCGATTGATAGGTGAGAGTGCGCCTGGGAAAAAAGTGCCCTTTACAGCCCTTGTGAGTGAGGGTAATATCACGATTGAGGGCAAAGTTGTAGCTCACTCTATCAGAGATGTTAAATTAGTAGGTAAACATAACTTGCAAAATGTATATGCTGCTATTACGGCGGCCTGGCATTACACCCAGGATACGGAAATAATCGCAAGCGTTCTACGTAACTTTACGGGGCTACCACATAGACTTACATTTGTTAGCCAAGTAGGTGATGTACAATATTACGACGACAGTATTTCAACAACCCCAGCATCGACAATCGCAGCTCTCAAATCATTTCATCAGCCAAAAGTAGTGATATTAGGAGGACGTTCAAAAGGTGCTGATTTTTCTGAACTGGCTCATTACCTGACAACTGATAATGTCAAAGCAATACTAGTTGGCGGCGAAGCCGATAACCTACAAGCTAGCTTGCAGCAAGCAGGATTCTCAAACTTTGAAAATCTAGGTAGTGATACTGATATGCAAGCAATCGTTAAGCGTGCTAGTGAATTAGTTGAAAGTGGCGGAGTGGTGTTACTCAGCCCAGCTTGCTCTAGTATAGGGATGTTTAAAAACTACGCCGATAGGGGCGATAAGTTTATATCTGCTGTAAAATCTTTAACCCAATAGTTCACTAACACGACGACCAATAGCCTCTGATGGTTCCAGCACTGAGGCTTTCCCATTTGTTAGATTTTCTATGCGTTCTTTGATCCAATGATAGTGCGTACAGCCCAGCACTATAACGTCCGCTCCGCGTTCGCATACATTATTTATTACACTAGCTATTTCTTGTTCGTTTATTTCGCTGTGCTCAATCATGTAGGCCCAATTGCTACAATCTGGCTCTACAATTGTTAGGTGTGATGCATATTTATTAACTAGATTTTTATATCGTTCGCTAGCTAGGGTTGCAGGCGTGGCGCAGACGGCAATAACATTCGTCTTTGTTTGGTTGGAGGCAGTTTTTATCATTGGTTCGATACCGATAAAGTGTTGGTCCGGATATTTTTTTCGCAGAGTCTCTATCGCTACAGCAGTTGCAGTATTACAGGCAATCACAATGACATCGCAGCCTCTTTCTAGTAAAGGTTGAATAGCTTGATTTGTTAATTCAATAATTTTTATATCTGATTTATCTCCGTATGGTACGTTGTTACGATCGTTAACCACGAACATTTCAGCGCTCGGAAAGCTTTTTTGTAGTGCTTGTGCCAATGCTTCACCACCAATACCAGAATCAAATACGCCAATCTTCATATATCACAAGTATAGCATCGCTATTTACAAAATTTACCATCGGGTATATAGTAAATCTAATTTCCAGTGGTGGAAACGTACTTTCAAAGTAAATAGATATGAGGTGCATTTATTGACCTCAATCCTATCCAAGCCAATTCGCTCTAGGGAGCGTTGATGTATGCAAAATAACTATAATCAAGCGGCGATACAAAAACTTGTGATTGCACGCGTACAAGCGACCAACGTTTTGCGCAAAGAGAAAATCGGCACAGAGTGCCTGCTCATTGCTCTCACAAAGGGCGATGATGAAGTTGCGCAAGTTTTGCGTAAACACGGGCTAACACCCAAAAGAGTGACACATGGGTTTCTTTGTCTCTTTGGAAAAGGAAGTTTTGTGCACACCGCTCCGAAGCCTTTTACGAGGGCGGCTGACGAAAATCTGCGACGTGCCCATGGGGTCGCACAAAGCTACGACGATGGCTATATCGAACCGGTTCATATCGCGATAGCTCTTTTTCGTAACGACGAAGGGCCAATCAGGAAAATCTTGGATTTTCTCGATATCGACAGGGGCAAAATCGTGGACGACTTGAGCGCGCTCAAGCCATTCATGGCAATCGTCGAGCAAATCAGGGCATGAGAACAAGCTGATAGGACGACCTCCAGGCCTGCGGGTCTGGAGGTGAAAACACAATGAATTTCATATCTGTTTATTTGACAATATAGTAATAAAAATGATATAATATTGTTAAGTGGACACGTACTTTTAAAAATAGATAGATATGAAGTTCATTGATCATCAAGTTTTGCGATCAGTTAACTTCTACCTAACCTATCCAACGACCTCAACCCCCGAGGAGATGTATTTTGGCAGTTCAAGAAGTAGCTCACAAGTTCAACATTTTCGAGAAAATCGAAATGCTCGCTCCGGAAGTTCAGAACGTGCTAAATGGTGCTCGTGTCGAGGCAGGAGACAAGCGCTACGAAACAACCCACTCCGTGCACGTTCTAACGGCACTTCTTGAGTGCGACGAGCTCGAAATCGCCGAGTCCCTCCGCAACGAAGGTCTCGCGGTCGAGGACGTGCAGGGTGCGCCTTACGCACTCCTCAAGAAGAAGCCGCAGTGGGATTGTCCTCAGCAGTGGAGGCCGAGGTTCTCGGTCCAGGTCGAGCAGGCCATTCGGCTCGTCGACGAGAACGATTCTGCCGAAGGGCAGATGCGCAGTTTGCTGCGGGCGATGATTGATGGAGAGAAGGGCACAAGTGTCCTCCTCAACCAGACTGTCTTCACGCATCTGGGTATCGAAGCTGCTTTGTTCGACGAAACATTCGAAGCGCAGGCGGCCTAGCGGCAGTTGGATAGGTCCCCGAGGCGCTCACTATATGTGCGGCGCCTCGGGGAATTTCCATGAATTTCATATCTGTTTATTTGACAAAACAATACTTTATTGCTATAGTTTATCTAATTTCCGGCGGGAAAATGAACTTTTACAATAGATAGATATGAGATCCTTTGGACTCATTAATCCTACCAACGAAGGGAAACCTGCGAATAATGGCAGTAGCTATGCTTGACGAAGATGCATCTCGCGCGCTCACATTGGGCGAGACAAGAGCATTCACGAACGGCCATCACGCAATGATGGGCGCCGAGTACATCCTGTACGGTGTACTCGCGTACATCGAGGAGGAGTCGGTGGAGCTTTGGCTCCAGACTCCGCACGTGCGCGTGACAGCCGAAATGGTCATGAGCCGAATTGTGCTCATTACCGGGCACAGCGATAGGGTCGAAGACGACCTTGCGCGCTGTGAGTGCTATGAGAGTACGCTTGTGCGTGCGATCGAACTGGCATACCAGGACGGTTCAGAGTTTGTTGAGCTCAAGCACCTGCTGCTCGCCATTACGCGAGAAGAAGGCAGCCTTGCGCTCAACATTCTCAAGGGCCTCAGAGCTCCAGAACCTCAGGTCGAGTTCGTCGCTTTCATGAGGGGCGAACTGAAGTAAAAAGACGTAGTTGGTAGGATTTCCCCGAAGCCCAAAAGGCTTCGGGGTACCCTTCCACGAATTTCATATCTGTTTATTTGTTATACTGATGCTTATGCAACCACTACAAAAACGTGTAGATGAACTGGGCCAGGCTGTTGATGCAGCGCTGGCTAAATTAGCTATTGCCGAAAAAAAGACTGATGCCCAAAAGATACAAGACGAACTGGCTGCACCAGATGCTTGGAGCGATAGCGACGCAGCGCAGCAAAAAAGCAAAAAACTTGCACAGCTGAACCAGCAAATTGAGCCCTGGGAAGGCTTAAAGAAACAAATTGATGAAACGACAGAGCTCATAGAAACAGGCGACGAAAGTCTGACGGATGATTTGCAAAAGCAAGTTGAAAATATTGAAAATAAATTTTCAAATCTAAAAAAAGATTTGCAATTTAACGGTGAATACGACAATCACAATGCAATACTTCGTCTAACTGCTGGTGTTGGTGGTACGGATGCTCAGGACTGGACAGAAATGTTAGAACGTATGTATCTACGCTGGGCAGAGAAGTCTGGTATGAGTACAAAGGTTGTCGAACGCAGTAGCGGCGAGGAAGCTGGTGTGAAAACTAGTGTCATAGAAATCGAGGGCCCATTTGCATACGGCAAACTACGTAGCGAGAACGGTGTCCATCGTTTAGTACGACTCAGCCCATTTAACAGTGATAATCTACGTCAAACTAGTTTTGCACTTGTCGAAATATTGCCGCAAATTGATACACCTGACGTCGTAAAAATTGACGACAAAGATTTGAAAATAGATGTCTATCGGGCGGGTGGCCATGGTGGCCAAAGTGTGAATACAACCGATAGTGCAGTTCGCGTGACACACATTCCTACTAATATTGTAGTGGCTATTCAGAACGAACGCTCACAAACGCAAAATAAAGAAACCGCCATGAAAATTCTGCGGTCTAAACTAGCACAATTACAGCTAGAACAACATGCTGAGAGCATTTCTGATTTACAAGCAGGTGAATCGGCTAACTGGGGTTCACAAATCCGTAATTACGTGTTGCATCCGTATACAATCGTCAAAGACACTAGGACGAAATATGAAGAATCTGATGCTTCAAAAGTTTTGGATGGCAACATCGATGGCTTTATAACTGCTTACCTAGAAGCAAATATTGTATAATTAAAATATGCAAAAAGTGGGCAACTTTTCCAACAGTCGCGGATTTACAATCGTAGAGCTACTAATTGTCATTGTTATTATAGGTATTTTAGCTGCGCTCGTGATTGTGGCATATAACGGTATAACAGATAGGGCTAACAATACGCAAACAGAGTCTGCAATGGGTGCTTGGCGCAAAGCTATGATTCAGTATGCAACGGATCGTGGTTCATATCCGATTTCTAGCAATGCTTGCTTTAACGAAACTAATGTAACGGGCTGTTGGCCAACTTCATCTGCTAGTACAACACTCAATAATGCCCTACGGCCATACCTTGGTAATCAGAACCCATTGCCAGCAGCGAGTCTTCAGAGTTTACCGAATACTTGGGGTGCTGACAGGGTTGGAGGAGGATTTTATTACAATCCATCCGCAACACTCGACGGTGTGGCGTATCCGTACTATCTTGCATATAACTTGAAGGGTAAAGTTCGCTGTAATATTTCAGGTATATTATCAATGACCGCATGGCCTGTTATGTCAACAACAGCGCCAACAAACGGTAGGTCTTCTGACGATGGTGCCAATATGACTTTTTGCATTTTAGCGCTACCAGACCCAACAAAGCTTTAATGTTGTATAATTGAATTATGCAAAAAGTGGGCACTTTTTCAAACAGCCGCGGGTTTACTATCGTAGAGCTATTGATAGTGATTGTTATTATTGGTATTTTAGCTGCTTTAGTCGTTGTTGGATATAACGGCATAATAGAGAGAGCGAATAACCAACAGACAGAATCTGCAGTTACTGCATATCGAAAAGCGCTCATTCAGTATGCGACAGATAAAGGGTCGTATCCAGCAACCACCAACGCATGTTTTGGTGAACCTAGTTACAGTAGCTGCTGGCCGGGCGCTACAAATTCGGCTTTTAACAACGCGATTCGTCCTTATATGGGGAATGCGAACCCTATGCCACAGCCAAATACACAACAACTTACATACTATGGAACTAGAGCAGGCGGTGGCTATATGTATGACGCATCGAAAACGATTGATGGTCAGCCGCACTACTATTACATCTCATATATATTAAAGGGAGTAGGTAAATGTTCATTACCAGGACTACTTAGCGGCCCATGGACAGGATTTTCCTCTACATCACCTAGCTCTAAATATACTGAAACAACATCGGGCAATAGCCTATGTGCAATCGCACTACCAGACCCCGCCAAGTTATAATATTGTATAATAGTTAAAAATATGCTATAATATGCAATATGTCTAAAGAAAACCCAATCGTTCGATATGAGAACTGGGCCGAAAAACATCCTATACTAGCAACTACTGCAGAAACGGCTGGTTTCTATGCCGTAAAGTATGCGATAGGTCGAGCTGGTAATAGGAACCTCAATATAAATCTGAGCAACGCGAATCCTAATGTTGCAAAAGTTGTAAAACGCTCATTAACTGATGCGGCATTTTTAATTACGGTTAAAGCGCCGGTTAAAGAAGAAGTTATTTTTCGTGCAATTCCACATGCAGCGTCAAGTTTTCTTGAAAAAAGGAGACATCCTAGAATTGCAAAAACAGTTACAGAATCTGCAGATTTACTTTTCGCATTAGCACATTCAGGACTTTTTATGAGAAATGAAGATAAGTCGATTAGCCCTAATTTTAAAATAAGTCGAAGAGACCATGCATTACCAGTACTACCTTATATTTCTGGTAGACAGTTTACTCGAACTAATAAAGACAGGGGGTTGGGCCATGCTATTTATGGTCATAGTCTAAACAACGCCTTGGCGTTAACTCATAGAGTGCTAAATCAACATTCTAATAAATCATAAGCTCGATTTGATGTGACACCAATGTCAGGTATAATAGTATATACATGATTTTGTTAGATAGGGTCACGAAAAACTACGGTGTTAAAGACACTAAACCAGCGCTCAATAGGGTAACGTTACATATCGAACCCCGCGAGTTTGCTATTTTAGTGGGCACCAGTGGGGCAGGTAAATCAACACTGCTCAAACTATTAACGTGTGAAGAAAAACCAACTAGTGGCAAGATTGTTGTCGGTGGTATCGACTATGATGGCCTAAAGCCTAACCAAATTCCACTATTGCGCCGCAAGATTGGCGTGGTCTTTCAGGATTTCAAACTATTGCCACAGAGAACTGTGTTTGAAAACATTGCCTTTGCTCTAGAAATTGCCGGTATGACTAACCGCGAAATTAAATCTACAGTACCAAAAGTCATCAAACTAGTTGGGCTAGAGGGCAAAGAAAAACAATTTCCACGACAACTCAGTGGTGGTGAACAGCAGCGTGTGGCGATTGCTCGTGCGGTTGTCCGTCAGCCAAAAATCTTGATTGCTGACGAACCAACAGGAAACCTCGACCCACGACACAGCTGGGAGATTATAAAACTGCTCGAGAAAATTAACCGTTTTGGCACAACAGTATTGCTAACAACGCACAACGCTGAAATTGTGAACAAGCTAAAGCGCCGAGTTATTACTATTGATGGCGGCAAGGTGACTAGCGACCAAGTCAGCGGGAGTTACCGACAATGACCAAAAAATCTACTAGCGCTAACAACAAAACTTCGGCCGAGCTACGTCGCAAAAAACAACTTCGCCGACGGTATATTACATTCATACGAATGTGTCGTTATGGTGTCAACAACTTTTCGCGTAACGCTTGGCTCACAATTGCTGCAACAATTGTCATGACTATCACGTTGCTAGTGATTTTTTCTACACTTGTAGCTCGTAGTGTACTACTCGACACAGTTAATGATTTGCGACAAAAAGTCGATATATCGATATATCTAGAAAAAGACACCAAACAATCGACAGTCGACAAATTAACGACAAAACTAGAAAAATTAGACCAAGTATCGGCTGTCACATATATTACACCTGACGAAGCCAAGGACAAGCTAATCAATAGTGACAATCCGTCACAGCAAACCCTAGATTTCATAGGTGAATATAAAGATGGCTTTTTACCTGGTGCCTTGAGGGTTGTACCAACCGACCTCAACAATATGGATGAGATTGAAAAACTAGTCAGCAATGACAAACTATTCCAAGAATCAATTGATACTGAACACAAGCCGTCATATGCTGGCCCAAAGCGCGAAGCAATCGAAAATATTGGCCGGGGAGTGTACTTTGCCGAGAGAGCTGGTTTAGCGGCTAGTGCAATCTTTATAGGTATTTCAATTTTGATAATCTTTAACACAATCCGCATGGCTATATTTAACCGCAAGGAAGAAATCGAAATGATGAAACTAATAGGTGCGGAAAAGAGCTTTATCCAGGGTCCGTTCATTGTCGAGTCTATGATGTACGGCTTTTTCGCGGCTATCTTTGCCTTTATATTCGGTTTGTTAGGTCTAGTTAGTTTGCAGTCAAAACTACACGACTACGGTATTTTGGTAGATAACACCTATGATTTTGTTATAACGGCTTCGCCATTCATCATAATTGGCCTGATATTTATCGGGGCACTGATTGGCTTAGCTTCATCGTTTTTTGCAGTAAATCGGCATTTGAAAATAAACTAACAGCGCATCAGAGGTGCATAAGTGTTGACGCTTATGCTAATATGTGCTAGATTGGAGACATATGAAACTACGGTCCACCACACCGGTCATAAAGCGATTTGCGACTTCTTCTATGATAGTTGCGAGTGCTGTTGCTATAACTTTTTCTAGCGTAACACCGGTGTTTGCAGATAGATACGACGATCAGATTAATGCGCTAAAGAGCCAAATTAGCGGTTATCAAGCCGAGGCATCAAAATTAGGTGCACAAGCTGACACCTTACAAAACACGGTTAACGAACTACAGGCTCAGCAAAATACTATACAAGCTCAAATAAACTTGTCGCAGGCAAAATACGACCAGCTAGTGGCTCAAATCAAAGATACCGAAGACAAAATTGCTCGCAACAAGAGTGTCCTAAAGGAAACTCTGACTGATTTGTATGTAAACGACAAAACATCTCCAATTGAAATGATTGCCAGCAGCAAAAACATTGGTGATTACCTAGACCAACAAGAATACCGCAATACTATTCGTGAGCGGGTTGAAACATCTATAAATCAGATTAAAAAGCTCAAAATTCAACTAGAGCAAAAACGTGACGAAGCTAAGAAAGTTCTAGACGACCAGCAAGCTCAAAAGTCAGCGCTCGCTGCAAAACAAGCTGAACAGGCCAATATATTGGCGCAGACACAAAATAACGAAGCAGCTTTCCAAGGTTTAATCGGTCAACAAAACAGTCAAATCAATAGCTTGCGTGCTCAACAGGCTGCAGCTAACAGTTCACGTCTACGTTCATCTGGTGGTGGTAGTGTAACAGCAGGGGACCCAGGCAGAGGTGGTTATCCTAGTTATCTAGCAAATGCGGGACAAGACACAGTCGTCGACCCGTGGGGAATGTATAACCGCGAATGTGTGAGTTATACTGCATGGAAAGTTCAACAAGCCTATGGTTATATGCCTTACTGGGGTGGTAGCGGAAACGCTAACCAGTGGCCTGGCAACGCACGTCGAGCTGGTATAGCGACAGGCAGTACTCCTCGTGTCGGTTCAGTCGCTGTGATGAGTGGCGGTTACTATGGCCACGTGGCCTGGGTAGAATCAGTTAATGGCGGAACAATTCGTGTCAGCCAGTACAACTGGGGCGTCCGCGGTGAATACTCGGAAATGACGGTATCTGCGAGCGCGTTTGACACCTACATCTACTTTGGTGGATAACACTTTATAACGTTCATGTTATGATGGTTAACAGTAATCTTTAGGGGAGTTAATGTTTAAAAAAACTGACAAAAAAACAGAGGGTATTAAACGTAAAGGTGTGTCATATTTTACACTTTCTGCTAGTTTAGTTGTGACTTTGTTGATTGGATTTTTAGCTGGTACGCGTGTTAATGACTTTTATTTGTCTGATACCAGCCTAACTCCCTTAAAGGAAACCTACAAAGCATTAAAATCAAACTATGATGGCAAGTTAGATGATCAAAAACTGATTGAAGGTGCTAGCCGCGGCATGGTTGAGGCAGCAGGTGACCCATACACGGTATTTTTCAACAAAAAAGAGGCCTCGGAATTTGCCAAAGATTTGGGTGGCAAGTTTAGTGGTATAGGTGCAGAAATAGGCAAAAAGGATGGCAATTTGGTAGTTATAACTACTCTTGATAACAATCCAGCCCAAAAGGCAGGGCTATTAGCTAACGATATCATCACCAAAGTGAACGGTGAGGCAACAACAGGTTGGTCTGTCGATAAAATTGTATCGAAAATCAGGGGTGAAAAGGGAACGACCGTCAAACTAACAGTGAGCCGCGACGATCAGATAATCGATTTTGACATCACACGTGACAGCATAACTGACCCAAGTGTCAAAACAGAAGAAAAAGGTGACATAGGTATTATCCGTATCTCACGCTTTGGTGATGACACGGCTAGTCTAGCCAGAAAGGCCGCCGAAAAGTTCCAAGACAAAAAAGGAATTGTTGTTGACCTCCGCGGTAATGGCGGTGGTTATTTAGAATCAGCCCAAGAAATCGCTAGTATATGGTTGAATGATGGTCAGATTGTTGTGACTGAGCGTACTGGTGGTCAAGTGACACAGACACACAAGGCAAGCGGCGATAACATACTAAAAGGCAAGCCTACAGTTGTACTAGTTGATGAAGGTAGCGCCAGTGCTAGTGAAATATTGGCAGGCGCTTTGCAAGATAATAACGCTGCCAAGGTAGTTGGCGTACAGAGCTTTGGTAAAGGCTCTGTACAAACAGTTGTTGATTTGAGAAACGGTGCACAGCTCAAAGTTACGGTCGCCAGGTGGTACACACCAAACGGCAAGAATATTGGCAAAAAAGGTATCACACCTGACGTTATAGTTGTTGCTGGTAAAAATGATGATAAAGACAACGATACGCAGCTCAACAAGGCACTGGATATCATAAAATAGTTATGTTAGGATAAATCATATGGAACCACCAAAGAAGAAAATTCTATTAGTCGAAGACGACACTAACTTGGCAGCTGTATATCGAGGCCGGCTAGAGCTAGAAGGTTTTACGGTTGTAGAAGTTAATAACGGTGAAGCAGCACTATCGAGCGCTGTAAAAGAAAAACCAGACCTAGTACTACTAGATGCTATGATGCCAAAGATTAGTGGCTTTGATGTCCTGGATATACTACGTAACACACCTGAAACTACGAATATACGTGTCATCATGCTGACTGCTTTGTCTCAGGACAAGGACAAAGAGCGCGCCAAAGACCTCGGCGCCGACGAATACCTAGTCAAGTCACAAGTTGTCATAGGTGACGTTGTTGAGCGTGTAAAGCACCACCTAGGTATAGCTACATCAGATACAGCTCCCGCTGCGGAAACACCTGCTCCAACCGAGCCAACTGCATAATATTTTTATAATACTTTTTAGAAATAAAACTTTAAACCTTTTTGTGGTTTTCGAAGCTAACTCACAAAAACCACGTTTAGCTCGCACATTCACCAGGGCAATGTGAATATGCTCCTCGGGAAACGAGAAGCTTCGCTTTGGTTATTTGTGAGTTTGTTCGTGTTAGAGCTTTATTCGACTATAACTTGGGTGCGACGAGTTGTTTT
Organism: Candidatus Saccharimonadota bacterium; assembly: GCA_030645815.1. Lineage (GTDB taxonomy): Bacteria > Patescibacteriota > Saccharimonadia > Saccharimonadales > Saccharimonadaceae > JACPYF01. The sequence goes on along the minus strand of JAUSMW010000030.1, from coordinate 34,247 downwards.
ACCTGTGAATAGGCGTTTTTTGACTGATTTAAAAGCTACTGTACCGGCTGTTTTTGCGTGGATAGTAAAGTTTTTAGAGATATATGTACCAGGACCAGCAATTTTGGTTGCACCAACTTGTCGTACGATTACTTCGCCAGCATTGACTTTTTGGCCACCAAAACGTTTCACACCGAGCCGTTGTCCGGGTGATTTACGATTGTTTTTACTGGTTCCGCCTGCTTTGACGTGTGACATTGTGCTACTTTCTGGTTAATACTAATAGTTCACGGCCGACTATTTGGCCTTCTCGATGATAGATCAAATCTTTATCATTAGAGTGAACAAAACTTATACGATTGTACCCCAGATGCGACAGATGGTCAAGGGTACGGAGGTGGTATTTTTTATCATTTACAAACCAAGAGGGCACAGCCAGGCACATTCTAGTACCTGGTTTTGTTTGTTTTGCTAGATTTTGTAGGAATATGTTTAGAATTGTTTCGCAGTCATTGATTGTTTTTTGCAATATTTCATTGTCGGGAACAGAGGTGAACGGTCGCCCTAGGTAGCCTTCGCATGCAACGATATCGATTGGCTGCTGCCAAGTAGTCTCTGTTGCGTCACCAACGTGCAGATGTGTATTAACGCTGACTTTATGCGTTTCAGCCAACCAATCTAGGTTATCCTTGCTGTAACTAATCATACGCTCGTCAATATCCGTTCCGTACACTTGGTAGCCCATCAAAGCGGCCTCTTGCAGAACTACACCAGTTCCGCAAAATGGGTCCAGCAGTCTTTTGCCATTAGATTTTGCTCCGGTAGTAGCTAAATTTATGATTGTTTGCGCTAATTTTGGCGGTAACATGCCGACTCGAGCATCTCGCTTTGGTCGTCCGCGGTCCCGCAAAGTATAGGCATCGATATCTTGCACGTCAGTAGTTTGAGCAATTATTGTGTTCACGCCGTCACCTATGAGCAACAATTCGCACCCCAGTTCGCTGATGAGCTTGTTATGTAGGACCTGCGCACTATTTAGGTGATTTTCATTGTTAGGCACTAGGCGCACAGAGCGATTATTGGCTTTGATGATTTTTTTTAGACTCAAGCCTAATGCCGTGATGCGCTGTGATGTGAGATTGAGCCCATATGTGCTGATGCCAAGCTTTAGTTTACCGTCGGGCAGGGTTTGAATATGTTTGACAATGACTTTTTCTAGCCCTTGTTTCACATCTGTTAAATGTGTAGAATTTACAGTCGTTAGTATCTTTGCAGCTTTTAATGCTCCGCCTATATGAGCAAAATCTACATGGTCATCATTCCGGACAACTACAGCAAAATTACCGATAGGGCGCAAGCTATCGCTACCGTATAAACTCTCTAATTCAGCCAGTCCGATTGCTGGTTGACGTCCCAAAATATATATCATCATTATCTATTTTATAGTTGTCAGGTGTAATCACCAAATATCAGTTATAATAGTAGCTATGTCACGAAGGGGTATTCTCAGTCTTGTTACACTATTTCTACTAGCTTTGGTGCTGTATTTTGCGCGTCACGAGATATATATAGCTTGGAAATTAATCAGCCAGGTTAATATTTGGATATTAGCTCTACTGATACCTGCGCAGTTTTTTGTCTATTTTGCCGCTGGTGAAATGATGTTCGAATATTTGAGAGATAAAAAGGCGTTACGAAACGTTTCGCGGTTAACGCTCACACGTATGGCCTTGGAATTAAACTTTGTTAATCATATTTTACCTAGCGGGGGGGTTTCGGGTATTTCGTATATGACTTGGAGGTTGGGGAAATACGGAGTTTCGCCAGGGCGGGCCACAATTGCCCAAGTCGTGCGTTATGCAGCAGGCTTTTTATCATTCCTCACACTGTTAATCATTTCTGTAGTGCTGATTACCCTCGACAGCGGTGTTGATCGGTTCATCATCTTGGTTAGTAGTGTACTGGCATCAACGATTGTTTGTTTTTTAGTTTTTGGTATTTATATCCTCAGTAGTTCTGTCCGTCTACGTGGCTTTGCCCACTGGTCTACACACGCAATCAATAATAGTGTGCGTAGGGTAACATTTGGCCGCAAAAAACATACATTGGAACTAGAAAATGTCGAAAAGTTCTTTAGTGATTTTCATGATGATTTTGTAGAACTACGGGCTGACAAAAGACTACTACTAAAGCCATATCTATGGGGCTTACTATATAACGCAATGGATGTCGGCTTGTTCATGATAGGTTTTTGGGCTCTTGGGTACAGCGTTAATCCAGCGGCTATTACGATTGCCTATGGCATCGCATCTATAGCCGGCTTTATAGTTATTACTCCTGGTGGCGCTGGCGCGTACGAGGCACTAATGATTGCTTTCTTGGGTACAGCTGGGTTGCCTGCCGGCGTTGTTATAGCTGGTGTGCTGTTAACTCGGGTAATATTGCTGCTAGGTACAGTGGTTTCTGGCTATGTTTTTTATCAATTAACGATTCTAAAGTATGGAAAAACTCCAGTTAAGTCCGAGTGATTTTATTGCTCTGGTTAACCAAACACTCGAATATGCTTATCCGAGCGTCAATATAATTGGTGAAGTATCAGAATATAGAGTCAGTCAAAGCAAATGGGTTACCTTTAAATTAAAGGACGACGAAGCGGTGATAGACTGTTTCTTGCCTGTGTGGCAACTGAGAACACAAATCGAAGACGGTATGCAGGTTGTCGTCAAAGCAACTCCGAAGGTGGCCGCTAAATGGGGCAAGTTTAGTCCTACAATTCACAGTGTCCAGCCGGTTGGCGAGGGACATATAAAACGCAGTTTCGAGTTACTAAAGGCTAAGCTTACAAAAGAGGGCTTGTTCAACTCAGACCGAAAGCGACCACTACCGGCTCTGCCATCTCGAATAGGCGTGATTAGCTCTACGGAAGCTGCCGGCTACGGAGATTTCATAAAAATTTTGGATGAGCGATGGGGTGGTATGCAGGTAGAGGTAGCACACACCCAGGTACAAGGCGAAAGGGCGCCACAGCAGATGATGAGAGCCTTACAATACTTTAATGAGAGCTCTAGTCCTGTAGAGATTATAGTCATCATACGCGGCGGAGGAGGGCTAGATGACCTCAGTAGCTTTAATGACGAGCCACTGGTGCGAGCGATTGTGGGTTCACGTATACCGACTATTACGGGTATAGGTCACGAAAAGGATGTCAGCCTAGCGGACATGGCTGCTGATGTGGTCGCCAGTACCCCTAGCAATGCTGCGCAGATATTGGTACCAGACAAGCAAGAATTTATTCATAGTCTGCACTCAAAATTACGAAGGGTTATCACAGGTCTAGACCATTCATACGAAATAAAACAGCAAGAAATTGATACAAAGTTGTTATTTCTTGTGCGTAACCTACGTACAGAGTTTGAAAATTCCGTCAATCAGTACAAGTCGCTATCACGTAGTTTATCTCAGTTAAATCCACGAAATGTCCTGAGGCGAGGCTATAGTTTGGTTAAATTACAAAATAGTCAACCAATCGAGACAGCCAAGGCTGGTGATGTATTGGATATCGAAACGAGCAAAAGTATAATAAAGGCAGGAGTAACAAATGTCAGGAAAAAATAACACAATCAAAGAAAAACTATCGCAGCTAGATGAGCTAGTTGCTTGGTTTGAAAATGATGATGTCGAGATTGAACAGGCACTCATAAAGTTTGAACAAGCCGAAAAACTAGCTGACGAAATAGGCGACGAATTAAAGTCAGCCAAAAACAAGATAGAAGTTATCAAAAAGAAATTTGATGCTTGATTTCATAATCTATCTGTTTGGTTTTATAGTTGTTTCAATTGGGTTCGTTACGTTTTTTGGTGCACCATATGTACCAACATTGAAAAAGCAGGTCGCAGATATTACAAAGATATATCCGTTAAATGAGTTTGATGTGTTTGTAGATGTAGGGTCTGGCGATGGTATAGTTTTGCGTGCGGCCGCTGATAAGGGCGCTCATGCAGTTGGTTACGAGCTAGGGCCATGGTTATGGGTTATTTCAAAATATCTGTGTCGTAAATATCCAAATATCACGATTTATTTTGGAAGCTTTTGGCGTAAAGATTTGCCGCCGAATACTACAGTTGTCTATACATTTTTAAATGGCAAGTACATGCCAAAACTCGAGCGTAAATTACAGGCTCATGTTGATGAACACGGCAAGAAAATTAGTTTCATCACCTATGGTTTTCAGATAGAATCTCGAGTTGAAAAAAAGACTCAAGGTCCGATGTATCTATACGAGTTCAAGCCCGAGTGAGATGTATTTGCAAGCATAAGGTCTTTAGCGTATGATATTTAGTAATATGAAACAAACTTTTACAGAACAAAATGGCTACGTTACTGGCGCAGTAGTTACTAGTATTGTATTCGGCTTGATAGCACTAGTATTCGGCTCGGTTATGATTTGGGCACTAGTGAACTACAACGACCAAAAGAACAATGTTGATCAAAAGATTTTAGCAGCCCAAGAAATCGCTAAATCTGACCAGAAAGCTAAAGACCAAGATGCTTTCGAAGAGAAAGAAAAGAACCCGCTAGCAGAATTTGTTGGTCCAACAGACCTAGGGCGTGTTAATTTCAAATATCCAAAAACCTGGAGTGTCTATGTTGATAGCGATGGTGCTAGTAAAGGTACTTATCAGGCATATCTACACCCTGATAAGGTACCTCCAGTTAGCGCAAAGAATAAATTTGCTCTGCAGGTTGCAATACTCAACCAGCCTTATGATAAAGTTCTCGAGAGCTACTTGGGCCAAGTGAAACAAGGTAAATTACGTAGCAGTGTCATCACAGCTAATGGATTTAACGGGCAGCGCTTTGACGGCACTTTAGCTGAAGGGGTTGATGGTTCGCTTGCAGTGTTCAAAATACGCGACAAAACCTTGACTTTGCGAACTGACTCAACAGCATTCAAACCTGACTTTGACGACAAAGTTATAAAAACCTTATCTTTCGACCAATAGACCCACGTGCTACACTAGGTTGTAGATATGAGGGGAGATAATAGCGACGAAACCGGCCAAATGCCATCTTTGGTGGCATTGAGTCATGAGCTAAAAGCACCCCTTGCACTCATGCGGCAAATTGCTATGGCTAGTGAACATTACAGTGAGACAGAGCGCGAAACTGCGTTCGAACGAATACGCCTTACAGCCGAGCGTTCACTTCGTTTGACCGAAGCTTTGACTCGCAGCTATCGTACGGAAGAACTAGAGAGTGAGCCGATTAATCTCGGTCGACTTTGTGACGAGGTAGCTCTAGAGCTCACACCACTTTGCCGCGAACTTGGACAAGATATCAGCGTAAAAACTCCTAAACAATCCATATTGGCCGTGGGTAACCGCGAGCTAGTCAGTAGTGTTATATTTGGCCTGTGTGACAACGCACTCAATTACGGCCAAGCAGCCGCGCCGATAGAGCTCAAAATTCAACGGGATGGTGATGATGCCAAAATCAGTGTGCGGGATTATGGTCCTTCACTATTAAAGAGCGAGCTCGCCAAAATCAAATCAAAACTCGGTAACTCACCGCAAGCTGTCAGTAGTCGTCCGGGCAGCAGTGGGCTAGGGCTGTATATTGCCAGTCAATTTGCGCAAGCGATGGATGGTCAGCTAGGTGTGACCAGTCACAAAAATGGTGGGCAAACATTTTTTATACATTTACCCCAATCATTTCAAATGGCACTAGTCTAATATAGATATATGAACAAAGTTTTAATTATTGACGACGACAGATGGTTCGCTGATGCTGTTGCTAAAAACCTACACAAACATGGCTGGCAAACACACATTTCGCCTGACGCAGCTAAAGGTATAGAGGCGATTGATGATTTCAAACCCAATGCATTGTTATTAGACGTCATGTTACCAGGTTCATCCGCACCAGCGATATTGAACGAGCTGCAATCTCACAAAGATTTGGCTGATTTACCGATTGTGTTGTGTACATCTGTTCATTCTGACCAATTTGACCTCGATGCATTGAAAAGTTACGGTGTGCGAACAGTTTTAGACAAAGCACACAGCGGGCCAGATGACATCTTAAAGGCATTGCAAAATGCAATTAGTTAAAACGAACGCGATTGTACTACGACGGACAAATTACGGTGAGTCTGACCGCATATTGCAACTATTGACAGCCGACGGCAACAAAGTCAGTGCTATGGCGCGAGGTGTACGTAAAGAAAAGAGCAAGCTCGCTGGGGCGGTAGAGCTGTTCTCATTGACGCAGGTTACATTGCATAGTGGCAAAAGTGATTTGAGTATTTTAACTTCGGCTAGACTGGAAACATTTTATGGTGATATCTTGAATGACTATGACCGTTTGCAATTTGGTTACGAAGTTCTGAAGAAGGTAGGTAAACTAAGCGAACATACACACGAACCGTTGCTGTATGAAGTTGCTTTAATTGCTTTGCAGAGTCTCAATCAAACCAAGATTGATTTGCGTATTGTTCGAGCATGGTTCTACTTACAAAGTGCGGAAATTTCTGGTCATGGACTAAATTTGTCCCGTGACAATGACAATAAACCACTGGTTGAAGGAGAAAAATATCGTTTTGATATAGCTGAGATGTCATTTGTCATCGATTCGCGTGGTAATTTCACTGCTGACCATCTAAAGCTTTTAAAGGTTTTAAAAATCAAAACTCCGGCAGTTGTGGCACATATTTCGGGTATCGAGGCGCTACTGGACGATATTACGAGTTTAGCCCACGCTGTATCAGAGTAATCTGGTATAATTATGCGTAATGAGTGAAGTAAAACTAGAAGACATCGTATCATTGGCGAAACGCCGTGGTTTTATATACCAGGGTAGTGAAGTCTATGGTGGCCTGTCTGGTACTTGGGACTACGGCCCACTAGGTGTATCGCTAAAACGAAACATTATGAATGCTTGGTGGCAGACTTTTGTCGACAGCCGCGACGACATGTACGGTGTCGACGCCGCGATATTGATGAACCCAAATGTATGGAAGGCTAGTGGACATGTTGATACGTTTACTGACCCGTTAGTTGAATGTAGCAATTGTAAGGGCCGTTTCCGCGCAGACCATTTAGAGGGTGATAAATGCCCAAACTGTGGCAAAACCGGCACATTTGGCGAAGCTCGTCAGTTCAATATGATGTTCAAGACAAATGTTGGACCGGTAGATGATGACAAATCAATCAGTTACTTGCGTCCGGAAACGGCGCAAGGTATTTTCATCAATTACAAAAACGTGCTGGATAGCTTTTATCCTGATCTGCCATTTGGTATCGCGCAAATGGGTAAGGCATTTCGAAATGAAATCTCACCGCGTGATTTTATATTCCGTTCGCGCGAATTTGAACAGATGGAGATTGAATATTTCGTGCAGCCTGACAAATGGCAAGAATCATTCGATGCACTACTAGCTGACATTCACGAATTTCTAAAATCCCTTGGCTTACCAGCAGAATCTATCCACGAGCTAGAAGTTCCCGACGATGATCGTGCACATTACAGCAAACGAACAATCGATATTGAATATGACTTTCCAATTGGTCGCGAAGAATTATTAGGTCTGGCATATCGTACCGACTTTGACCTGAAAAACATTCAGGACAATGCTGGCAAAAACATGGAATACACAATCAAAGGCACCAACGACAAGTTCATTCCACATGTGATTGAACCTAGTTTTGGTGTCGAGCGTATGATTATGGCAGTACTAACCAGCGCATATCGCGAGGACGAGCAAAACGGTGAAAAGCGAATTTATTTAGCGCTACCAGAACATTTAGCACCTGTGAAATATGCTGTTTCACCTCTGTTAAAGAACAAGCCTGAACTGGTCGCCAAAGCCCGCGAAGTCTACGACGCACTAAAGAAAAAACATGGCAATGTTATGTGGGACGACAACGGAAACATCGGCAAACGCTACCGTCGCCAAGACGAAATCGGCACACCATATTGTGTAGTGATTGATTTCGAAACGTTAGATGACGATACTGTGACTATCCGTGACCGCGATACAACCGAACAGAAACGAATTGCAATAACTGACCTTGAATAATATGACGAATAATAACGACGACTACCCGCTAACTGCCGAAGAATTCCAATCAATATACAGTAAAGTACCGCGACTAACTGTTGAGGTTGTCGTTAAATCTGAAAACGGGGTTTTACTAACCTTGCGAGACATAGAACCATTCAAAGGCCAATGGCATATACCAGGAGGTACTGTTTACTTTAACGAAAAATTAACGGAGGCAGTTACGCGTATTGCCAAAAAAGAACTAGGTATACAAGTCACAAGCTCAAAACTAATTAATTATTTAGAATATCCAAGTCATATTTCGCAGAGTTTTGACTCACCCGTAGGCCTGGCATTTTTAGTTGAATATAGCGGCAAAATAGAGCTCAACCACGAGGCAAGCGACGCACAGTGGTTCAAGGAATTACCAGTAAACATACATCCAGAGCAATGTGTGTTTTTACGACCATTATTGTAAATGATATGATGGCAGTATGAATATCGAAAACTTTATCCGAGAATATTTACCAAATGTTATCCATTTATCGTTAGCTACATCTGCAGATAACAAGCCCTGGGTCTGTGAAGTGCATTTCGCGTATGATGACGATTTGAATCTATATTTCTTTTCAACTACTGATAGGCGGCATTGCGAGGAACTGCGCAACAATAAATACGTTGCAGGTAATATCGTTAAACAACATGCTATGGGTGAAAAACCGAGGGGTGTGTATTTTGAGGGCGTAGCCGAACAACTAGAAAATGTTGATGAGAACCATATAGCATACAAAACTTATGCCGCACGTTATCCTGAGTTTCGCCATTGGGAAAAATTAGGAGGCGACAGTAGGTTATATAAAATCAAAGTCAGCGACTACTATATATTTGATGTCACTGGGCAGATACAGCCGCCAGGCAAACACCAATTGTCCTGGAAGAAATAAATACAATTTCTAAGGTGATACAATATATATAAATGAAAGCAACATTGGGCAAGTTGAATTATACACAGCATCAAAGAGGGTTTACGATTGTCGAACTGCTAATTGTTATCGTGATTATAGGTATACTAGCAGCACTGGTTATTGTTGCGTACAACGGGATTACTCAGAGAGCAGAAAACTCCAAAACAATATCAGCAGTTTCTGCATATCAAAAGGCGTTACTACAGTACATGACTGAGCATGGTGAATATCCTAGGGCATTATCTAGTACCTCTGTATGGGCTAACTCTTGTCTGGGTGAGGGCTATTCGGGTGCGACATGTTGGAATAGCCCTTCGTCGTACATGGAGAGGACATATTTTAATAATGAGGTACGTACTTATATGGGTAAGCAGAACCCCTTACCTTTGACCTCTACGCAGGTTATATCAGGCAGAAATGGTGCAGCATATTTCTATGGCTCTGGTCTGACAGTTGATGGTGTTTCGCAGCCCAATATGTTGATTTATGTTTTAAACAGCTCAATCGGCTCTAAGTGTCCGGTCGGTCCTATAATAGGCCCTGATACTGGATACGTCTGGCCAAATCTAAAACTCAATCCTAGTAGCGGCAGGAGCGAGGTTTACACTGACGGTATTGGCTGCTTTATAACATTGCCCAACTCTATTTAGTTATAGCTCTTATGCTTTGAGTTTGAGTTTGCGATTAGTATGATATATTTATGACCGATAAGGAACCAGTTGATAATGAACCGACAATTGAAGATTATGAAAAATTTAGAAAATTGACGGTTGCACAGCGCCACGCATTTTACCTGCAGCTCAGAAATGCCCTAGAAACACCACGTATCTTTGATGCTTTTTCAGTCGTGGAGCGGGGAGATTTTATACCAATTGAGCATTACGAAGGAATATTTTTTGAAAAGCCAGTAGGGATTGGCTATGAGCAAACCAACTCTGACCCGAGCCTCGTTTCGAGGATGCTCGAAAAGCTCCAGCCACAACGGGGTGAAAATATCCTGGACGTTGGTTCCGGTTCGGGATGGACGACTGCACTGATATCACATTGTGTAGGTGAAACTGGAAAAGTAGTTGGCGTTGAACGTATACAAGAGCTAGTTGTTTTTGGTAGAAATAATATAGGTAAATATCGACACACAACCAACGCCGAGGTACATCACACTCCAAACGGCATTGGTTGGCCAGAGGGTGCGCCATATGACAAGATTTTAGTTTCAGCACAAATTGATAAAGTACCTGTCGGGCTTGTCGAGCAGCTGGATGAAGGCGGGCTATTGCTAGTGCCTGTTGTAAATACAGAACAAGAGGGCAGAAACTATGCGCAAGCTCAGTTTGAACAATACAAGAAAAGAAACGGTAAAGAATTACCCGAAGAAGATAAACAAAAGTTTCTAGACGACATATTACAAAAACCAGGTTCAAATATCATCTTGTACAAGAAAGTAGACGGAGAGCTACAGCAAGTAGATGTTATACCTGACATGATATTTGTGCCTTTGATATTAGGCGACGATAGTGAGTAGTGTCTACAGAGAAAGGCTACCAGGAACAGACTTAGAAGTATCTGATGTTGCTTTTGGTACATACAAACTAGGTATGAAGCTGGGCGCCGCAGCTGCAGTTGAATTGATGGGCTATGCATATTATTTCCACGGCATCAATATGATTGATACATCAGATAACTATCCTGAAGCCGAAGCTCTAATTGGTCAGGCATTTCGCGGTAAGGCACTAATACGCGATGATATAGTTATTGCATCTAAAACTGGCCTGGCTACATCCCAAGAAGAAGCAAATGAATTTCATGCGAGGGGTAGGAGAGTCGATACTTCACCCGAACGTATAGAAAAAAAGATTGAAGAAAGCCTAACTACCATGGGTATAGACGAGATAGATTTATACCAGGCACATGCCTATGACCCTAATGTCGAGCCGGTTTATCTTGCATACACGATGAACGAACTGATACAAAAAGGTAAAATCCGCCACTGGGGAGTGTGTAATTACACTGTGGAGCAAGTCGAGGAGCTTTTGGAAGTTTGTAGGCAGAATGGCCTAATAACTCCAGCAACATATCAGCAATACCATAACTTAGCTGGTAGGCCTTTTGAAAAAGATATTAAAGGTGCAAAGGCCAAGGGACTTGGCACACTTGCGTTTAGCCCATTGGCTCGAGGTGCTTTGACTGACGAATATGCGACTGGATTTTATGCTCAGCAACGAGAAATTTTTGAAGAGATTGTACGGCTTAGTACAATCTCATCTAATGAAAACAAGATAAACTATGAGAATGCACATGTATTATTACAATTACACAAAGCAGCCCAAGAGAAGGGTCTTTCTTTGCAGCAGCTGGCTCTAGCTTGGTTGGTGAGCAACGAGGATATAGACGTGACATTGCTGGGAGCATATAACAAAGAACATTTAGAGGAGCTCATGCAAGTAACCGAGTGGATGCTGGATAAAGAACTTCAAACTCAGGCAGATTTGTTTCCTACAAAACTATCTAGCAAATAATCGCTTGTGCTTGCAACTAGATGAGCGCAAGGAGTATTATTGTAGGCGAACGGAGACCTAGAAGTGCCCAAGACTACTAAATCTGACGATATAAAAGCATTAACGGTGGAGTTAAAAGATTTGAAAAATCGTGTGAATAAATTGGAGAAAAAACAGCCAACTACAAAATCTACAAAGATTACCTGGCGTACTGTTGCGGTTGTTCTACTAGCTGGTACTGCTGGTGCACTATTAATCTTGGCTAACTTGTTATTTTGGACCGGACGAACACTTGTCGAGGCAGATTTATACAAAGACGCAACGCGTTCAATCATCCAGCAGCCGGCTGTACAAAAAGCCGTGGCCGACCGGGCTGGCAATGCAATATTTGAACGAGTCAATGTAGAGGATTTGCTAGTAGAGGCTCTACCACCAAAAGCCCAATTCGCCGCACCAACTATTGCTAGTCAGGTAGAAACCACTACTCGCGGCAAAATCCGAGAAATCGTCGCGAGCAAAAAATTCGAAGACATTTGGGTCAATGTTAATACAAAATCTCACGACCGTTTCATAAAGTTCATCAGAAACTACGAAGGGGATGGCACTATAAATATATCTGATGTGTACGCAAAACTAGTACAGCGTTTGCAGGGTACAAATCTAGCATTTCTATCACAGGTATCGTTGCCATCAAGTATTGGTACCATACAGCTAGTAGATGCACAGTGGCTGCCGACCGCTCATTGGGTCGTCAAATATCTCGATACCTTGCGTGTGGTAACTATCGGTCTGTTTATTTTGCTGAGTGTACTTATAGTTTATATTTCTCGCCAACGACATAGTGTGGCTGCAAAACTAGGCGTATTCTATGCGGTGTTGATGTTGCTGACACTTGTAGCAGTGCGTTTAGGGCGTGAGTTTGCAGTTAGCCAAGTCGATAGTTTTTGGCGGGATGCTGCAACTCAGGCGTGGCAGGCGTTGCTGAGCCCATTTGTAATGCAGACAACTGGTTTGTTGGTACTAAGTCTCGTTATTGCATTGATTGCATGGGCAACGGGCTCAGGCAAACGTGCAAAGAGAGTCCAGCAAGCTGCAAATGATATTTTTAACGGCAAGTTTCACAAGGCCTTGTTTAAAAAAGAAAATAGCTATACGAGATGGGTCGGTAAATATCTAGTAACGCTACAATGGACCGCAGTACTGCTGGCATTTATATTACTACTCGTTATATCTGTATCTATTGCAAATATATTATGGCTAATAGCAGCGTTACTAATAGTGTCCGGTGCTATTCAGGTATCAGCGGCGAATTAGCGCTTTTTAATCATCAAGGCGAGGTTTGATATGTAATGTTCTGGGTTCACAGTTTTATGAGCTCGTAGGTATATCAAGTGTCGTTCGATAAAAGGTAGGCGGCTGTCAGGCCACTCGGTGGCGGCTGGGCTATAGATGCTCTCGGTTTTCATTTTAGGGTCGTCTTCTAGAACTTTTAGACGTTCAATTATTTCATCTTCTGGCATAGTTGAGATTGTAGCCATTAGCTTGCAACTACTTTCTTTTTCTTTTTCACAGCTTTTTGCTTGTTTTGTCCCTTGGCCATATATCCTCGTTTCTTTACTCTGCCTCTATTATCCCTCAGATAGGCCAAATAACCTAATCTCCCGTAGCACAAGCACTTTAAATTTTGGTTGGAATATTGTATTATGAAAGCTAATCGTTATGGTTAAAGTACACGACAAACATACTGTTCCAGGGTTTTCGCCCGACGATGTATTTGAAGCGGGTATACGAACCAAGAATATACCACGAGATTTAGATCACCTCACCATTACACCGCAAAAAAATCAACGTAAATTACGACCCGACAGCACACTAGCTGTCGTTTTTAGTTGCCAAGATAGCCCCTTGCAACGTTTCCAGGAAGATGATGTTGAAATTGAAGTGGCGGTTACTGCATTTAAGCCAGCAGAGCTTGTCGTTATAGAAGGTGAGTCAGATGAAGTCGCCGCAAGACTGACCATAGAACTCTCAAGAGCTGCTCGAAACGGTACACGCGTGTCACATGAGCTCGAGATTGAATTATTAGAAGCACGTAGATCAAAGCGTATACTATTTGAGGCCATCGGGGCTAAACTTTTCCAGGGTGACATTACTATGTTTAGAACCGCTCACCTGGCAAGCACCCTAGAAGACTTAGACAAGAAAAAGCCTGCACCTGTTGCGCCAATTCGCAAGCCGTTCATCGAGCAACCAGACTTCGATAAAGTGGCGAGCAGTATATAAGTCAGCACGCATCTGTTAAAATAAAAGCAATAAATATAGGGGAGTGCTGAATATGCGTCTAAAGTTACCGTTTTTAAAGAAAAAACCAAAATTGAATGCCTTGCAGCGCTTTAGTCTGTATTTTTTCAAACGACCACGTAAAACAGCGCTACTGTTTTTAGTAGTTGTATTATTTGGTGTCGCTAGCTACACGACGTTACTAAAACGCGAAGGATTTCCAAGTATCAATACGCCTGTTGCGTCGGGGCAAGGAACGTATATGGTTGGCGACCCAGCAAAAGTTGATGCTGATGTTGCGAAACCACTGAGTGATTATTTACTAAAACAAGATGGCGTGAAATCTGTAACAACTAGCAGTCTAGACAATTTCTATACTTCATTTATCTCATACGAAGAAAAAGTTGATGCTGGTAAACGGAGTAGTGAGCTGCAAAAACAAGTCAAAGACGCAAATATACTACCAGCCACAGCCACATTAAAGATTGAAGCCTTGCAGTTTGGCTTCACTATGCGCGGCGATGATATGGTCGTGTCATTTTATGCAAAGAAAAATAATGTGAGTAATGCTGAGCTAGTTGCAAAGGCTAAAGAGGCCGCCGCCTTTATAGATGACCAAGACCTTGATTTGGTCAAGCAAGCATCGATCATTGATCAGTACCAAACGGCAAAAAATCCATTTACTGGACAGACTCAAACAACTCAACAGTCATTTGAACGTTACGGTGTGCGCAAGCATGATGAAACAAATTACTACAATGCAGTAGTTATTGGTATCGATGCAGTGAAAGGTGCAGATAACTTAAAACTCAACAGCCAGGTAGAGGAGGCAGTTGCAAAACTCAACGACAAAGATAAATTCGATGGCTACAAAGCAGTGATTAGCGCTAGCTATGCACCACAAATTAATCAGCAGATTAATGAATTGCAAAGAGTTCTACTGGAAGGTCTCGTTGCAGTACTGGTTGTAGGCTCATTAGTTATTGCAGTACGCGCCTCGATTATCACTGTTATTTCGATGTTCTCGGTCATTGCCATTACAAACGGTGTGTTATTCCTAGCTGGATACTCGCTCAACACTATTACGTTGTTCGGTCTAATTTTAGGACTGTCGCTGATTGTTGACGACACTATCATTATGGTAGAAGCTATTGATGCGCAGCGCCGACGTAAAAAGAACCCAAATGATGTCATACGAGCCGCAACAGGCAAAGTAGGGCAGGCCATGATTGCGGCAACATCTACAGCCGCACTGAGTTTTGCGCCTCTGTTATTTGTTGGCGGTATTTTAGGCAGCTTTATACAGGCCATACCAATCACGATTATTTCAGCGTTGGTTATTAGCTTGTTTGTAGCGTTGATATTTATTCCGCTATTTGCCAGGTTTATATTACTGGGCAAAAAACAATTGGGCGAAAAGAGCCATAAAGATTTATCATCAGGAGTTGAAGCGAAAATTGCCGAATTCATAGCAAAACCAATGCTATGGGCTAAAAACTCTAAACCAAAACTAGCGGGTGTCGGTATTGTTGCTGTACTCATCGGTTTCGGTTTCATAGGGGCGGGTGGCTACTTGTTCCAAAAAGTCACTTTTAATATTTTCCCCGCGTCTAAAGATTCAAACCAAATATCAGTTGTATTGAATTTCCCAGCCGGCACGACGATAGAACAGGCTGAGCAGGTGACTGATAAAGCAGACAAGGTTGTCGGACAAAAACTTGGCAGTACTTTCGTACGCTCAATTAACAGCGGTATGGCAGACAACAAAACAGTAACCTTGAGTATTGATTTAACTGACTACAATGACCGCGAAGCAACAGCTCCACAACTGGTAGATAAACTAAAAACTACTTTCAAAGATTTTGATGGTGCCAAAGTAAGCGTTGGTCAAGTCGATGCAGGTCCACCAGCCTCTGACTTTGCTGCCCAAATAGATACTAGTCAAAACCGCGCAGCGTCTGAAAAGCTTGCCAACGATGTTGCTGCGTATCTAAAAGACGTCAAACTAACTCGTCCAGATGGCTCTGTGGCTAAAATTGACAGCGTCACGGTTGCAAATACTAGTATCTATACCCGCACCGACAACAAGCCGTACATTGCTGTGACGGCGCAATTTGTTGATGATGACACTACTACACTGGTTACTTTGGCTAAAAGTGCTGTAGAAAAAGAATTTGACGCAGCAAAGGTTGAATCATACGGTCTGAACAAAGATACTATCAGCTATAACTTTGGCCAGGAAGACGAGAACCAGGATAGTTTCACAACTATGGCATTGGCATTCCCAATTCTGCTATGTGTGATTTATGTGCTGCTAGCGTTCCAATTCAGAAGCTTCCTACAGCCGCTACTCATCTTTATGGCTATACCATTTAGCTTGTTTGGTATCACGCTAGGACTTTACACAACAGACAACGCCTTTAGCTTCTTTGCGATGTTAGGATTCTTTGCCCTCATTGGTTTGAGCCTAAAGAACACAATTTTACTGACAGACTCGGCTAACCAAGCTCGTCGTGATGGTCAAGGTGCCGTTGATGCCGCTCACAGGGCGCTAGCAGAGCGTTTCCGCCCATTAATCGCTACTAGCTTTACCGCAGTTGTGTCATTGATACCATTGGCTATCTCTAGTCCATTCTGGGAAGGCCTAGCAGTTGTATTGATATTTGGTCTGCTATCGAGCACATTCCTAGTTATCACAGTGTTTCCATACTATTACCTAGGTGCCGAGTACATGCGAGGTATCTTCCGTCGACAGGTGACCAATCGTGTTCGTCGTATGTTTGCAAATTCATAGTTTATAGCTAACATAAAACCACGCTCAGATACGTGCATTCACCAGGGCAGTGTGAATGCACTCCTTGGGAAACAAGAGTCTTCGCTTTGGTTTTATGTTAGCTCATACTTTGCAATATAAATAAAAATATTGCAAAGTATATTTTAGTATGCTACAATAGAGGCATAGCGAAAAATCGCTGGATGAATACATAAGCCTAAAAATTCTTGTCATTCATCATTTTATTAATGAATGATCATAGAAAGGTATTCATGCAGAGAAATAACTCTTTTAGTGGTAGAAAATCCTACTCACACAAAAAATCAAAATTTAGTGGCGGCGGACGTAGGAGCGGCGGTTTTAATAAACGTGGCCCGAAAAAACAAAACATTCACCCCAGTAAATTTATAAACAAATCAGTAACCGTTGCCGAGGACGTACCATACGCATCAAAGCACCAGTTTAATGACTTTGCCCTGAACCAAGCAATCAAATATAACTTAGAACGTATTGGTTTTGATCAACCAACAGCTATTCAGGATCAAGCTATTCCAATAGCCCTAGAAGGTCATGATGTTATTGGCCTCGCAAACACAGGAACAGGTAAAACTGTTGCATTCTTGCTACCGATTCTAGAAAAGCTATATGCAAACCGCGAAATCGCATCTGTATTAATCATGGCTCCAACACGTGAGCTAGCACAGCAAATCGACCAAGAGTTCAAAAAATTCTCTGGTGGTATGAAGCTATATAGTGCTGTAGTAGTTGGTGGCGTCAACATCGACAAGCAGATCCGTGAGATCAAGCGCGGACCACACGTTATCATCGGTACACCCGGTCGCCTAAAGGACTTGCTAAACCGTAAAGTTATGCGCCTAGGTAACATCAATACATTTGTACTAGACGAAGCTGACCGAATGTTAGACATGGGATTCTTGCCTGATATCAAAGCTATTGCCTCTGAGCTGCCATCACAACGTCAAACACTATGTTTTAGTGCGACTATGACTCCAACAATCAATGCATTGGTCCAAGATTTTATGAAAAGCCCTGAAACTGTGTCTGTTCGTAGTGCCGTAACAAGCGATCATGTAGATCAAGATGTTATTGAAACTCGTGATAAAGTACACAAACTAGAAGTCCTAAAAGACCTCTTGCAAAAAGAAGAGTTCGACAAAGTTCTAGTCTTTGGTGAAACAAAGTTTGGTGTACAACGCCTAGCAACAGCACTGACTGATCACAATATTCCGTCAGAAGCCATTCACGGCAACAAAACACAAGCTCAACGTCAACGTGCCTTAAAGGCCTTCAAAGACGACAAAGTTCGTGTACTAGTTGCAACTGATGTTGCTGCTAGGGGACTAGACATCTCTGATGTATCGCACGTGATTAACTTTGACACACCTCAGACTTATGATGACTACATACACCGTATTGGCCGTACTGGCCGTGGCGGGAAATCAGGCAAAGCTCTGACATTTATCGACAAAAGATAACTTTACAGTATAATTGTTCTCATGAATGATGATGACAAAAAGACAGTTTTATTATACGGAGATTCCTTTTATTGGGGCATCTACGCTACTACAGGCAAGCGGCATCAACGACAGGACCGAGTAGATGTTGTATGTCAGCAAGAGCTAGGTGATGACTTTGAGGTTATCAACGAAGGCCTGCGTGGCAGGACAATGTTTGGAGAAAACGGTGCGTTTCCAGAACGAGATGGCTTAACGCAATTTGGTCCAATTTTTGCTAGTCAACTGCCGATAGATATAGTTGTTATAATGCTAGGCACAAATGACATAAACACCGCAACAAATCATGATGTCAAAGAAATTGCAGCCAGTTTGGACAGCTACAAAGAAAAAATGAAGTATTGGTGTGAGTTTATGAAGTTTGATGTGCCAAAAGTAGTAGTGCTCGCACCGCCTCATATAAACGAATCAGAACTAGTTGTTTTTCGAGATTTATTTGGAGGTGCCGACCAGTACATTGACCCACTAGCTGCCGAACTGGAAACCAAAGCAGTTAGCTTGGGCTGGAGCTTTCTAGACCTTCGACCAGTCGTTAGTTCAAGTGGTATGGATGGGTTACATTTAGACCCACAACAGAGTGTCATTTTAGGCCAGAAAATTGCCGAGACAATAAAGACTTTATAAATACCGAGCTTACTCGGTATTTTGCTATAATGTATGGCAATGGATCAAAAGCTTGCAATAGAAATTATGCTTTCGGGGGAAAGCATTTTTTTAACCGGACCGGCCGGTAGTGGTAAGACTTTTGTTTTAAATCAATTCATCCGTCAGGCAAAGCATGAAGGCAAAAAGGTTGCTGTAACTGCGACGACAGGCTTGGCTGCAACACATCTCGGTGGCAGTACTATACATGCCTGGAGCGGAATCGGTATACATGACCAGCTACCTAGTAACTTTTTCAACAGACTATCAAAATCTCGTGTCGACACTATTAAAAAGGCTGATATTTTGGTGTTGGACGAGGTATCTATGCTGCACGATTATCGTCTGGATATGATAAACGACATTGTCAAAAATGTTCGTGAAAATGAAGAGCCATTTGGCGGGCTACAGGTAATATTATGCGGGGATTTCTTTCAATTACCACCAGTCACACGTGGCGACCAGGCGCCAGCAAAGTTTGTTTTTAGCTCGCAGTCGTGGCAAGAACTCAACCCAACAATCGTCTATCTCAACGAACAGCATCGTCAAAATGACGATGGCTTTTTGGGAATATTAGAGGCTCTGCGTAGCGGTGATATTCGACGTCACCATGCCGAAACATTAATGGCTAGGATAAAGGTAGAGCTGCCAGGGGATGAGCCAACAGAGCTGCATACTAGAAATATTGATGTCGATAAAATAAATGCTAAGCGTCTAGCTGAACTAGCAGGTGATGAAATCTCATATGACATGCAAACAACTGGCAGCGAAAACTATGTCGAGAGCCTGAAAAAATCTTGCCTCGCATCAGATGTACTGAGGCTCAAAAAAGGTGCCCTTGTCATGGCAATTAAAAACTCACCAAACAGACAGTATGCTAACGGTTCGCTAGGTAGGATAAAGGATTTCGAAGAGGAAAATCTATATCCAATTGTTGAGTTTCGAAACGGTAAAACAGTGACTATGGTTCCAGAAAGCTGGGAGCTTCGTGATGGTGACAAAAAACGAGCGGGACTGACTCAAATACCGCTGCGTCTCGCATGGGCAATCACGGTCCACAAAAGCCAAGGCATGACTCTAGATGCAGCCAGGGTAGACCTCAGCCGTGCATTTGTCGAAGGAATGGGCTATGTGGCGTTATCACGAGTACGCAGTCTCAACGACCTGACATTAAACGGCATCAATAACATGGCGCTCAAGGTAAATTCTCAGGCATTAGAAATAGACAAGCTACTACGCGAGCAGGGTGAACAAGCCAGTGTCACATTTGCACACCTAAAGAAAAATGCAGACAAGCGTTCAAAGCTACGAATCTCTAAAGCGCCCAAAACTGGTTGGACTGAAAAAATAGCCAAGATGCGGCTAGAATATCCGAATGCCTATCGCCCATGGACGACAGAGGACGATAGTACGTTACAAGAGAAATTTCAACAAGGTACCAGTATCAAAAAACTTAGCAAGCAACTAGGCCGTCACGAAGGTTCTATCAAAATACGCTTACAAAAACACTTTGGCGAAGACGTTATTAGCTAGCTATTTTTTGAGTCGTATGACCTTGAGACGGCCATCAACTATGATATTGATACCGAATTGTTGACCCTTAAATTCCAAAACATGTCCTGTGTCGACGAACTCAGGCTCTTCTTTGATCTTATTACTATCATCCAGAGTCTTAATTAAGAAATCTCTTTCCTTGTTGGTGTCTGCATCCATATTGTGAGTGATTTGAAAGTCACGGCGCAGCGAGAATATCGAGATGTCATGTGTGGCTGCGCCAATCCATATTTCACTTCGCTGACGCTTGAAAAGTCTCAGTAGGTTGTGCCAAAAATCATGATGTTCGTGTTCGCTATCGGTTGTTTTTAATCGCCAGAACCTTACATGGTGTCTGCTGTGTGGGGAAGGTGAATTGCCATCTTGCAATTGGAACGAAAGGTCTTGGTATCTGTTAAAAAGATATAATCTACTCATTGTTGCTTTTGTGTAGGGCCTTTTCAGTAAAAGTGCAAAGCCTGTTTTTATAAAATTGAAAAAATTATACTCGTCGTATAACGTCCAGCCTGCCTTTTCCATCGACCGGACTAGATGCGACTCGGATTTACATACAACTGCGATATTCACCGGGTCCGATGCCCAACCGTCTCTGGTAGTAGCATATACCGGTAGGTGATTTGGTTTGATAACCATTCGCCACAAGCGTATCAATGCGGGTATACCTATATATGCCAATCCTATATATAAAATCAAAAAAACTATCCATATAGGCAGGTACTGGTGCAGGAATGGATATGCTGTATCGATAACACCAAATGCCAACGCTACCCCTAGGAGTAGAATCAAGATTCGCCATAAAATACGGAAGGAAATACCTATCATAATTAGTGTTAACAGTATAGCATTGTTGACATTTCATAACGTTTATGCTAATATGAATATATTATGAAATCAAACACAAAAAAAGTAACAAACAAAAGTAAAGCATTCGCAGTCGGCACACACGAAGGTCAAATCTTTGCAAGCGTACCGTACACATCAGAAGATTTTAAAAATTCACTATTGATAGTCTCACTATTAGTGAACGCATCTATATTTATCTTATGGATTTTGACTCAAGTTCATAGCGACTATGCATTAACTGTTGCTCAAGCTATCGTACAGTAGGGTAGACAAACGTTGTAAAAATAGCTCATTCAACTATATAAAACTATTTGATTTCACATCTGTTAACATAAGCACTTTTCCACATATTTGTGGAAAAGTGCTACCACTGTTTTAATAAATGGGTATTTTGGGTATTGCAGTGGGTCATGGTGGGGAGTAGACTGGTGCTAGTGGGTAAACAAGCACAATAAAGTGCCAAAAAACAAAAACCACAGTAACTTAAACCACCACACAAAACTCCCATGGCAAAAGTAGATTATTTCACACGTAAACTTGACGACAAAAACCGGTTAACAATACCGGTAGAGCTTCGAGAAGAATTTACGAGTGGCGTCGTGATCACCAAAGGTTTTGGTGATTATCTGCATTTATATCCTAGGAGCGTTTGGGAACAAAAAATAGAGCCTGAGCTAGAAGGCAGCCTTCTCGATGAGAAGATTGCTGACATTAGCGTGCGATTTCGTACAGGCAAAACAGAGGCTGAATTGGACCAGAAACAGGGTAGAGTAACGCTAAAACAAGCACAACTCGAGTATGCCAACATCAAAAGGAATGTTGAAGCAGTACGGGTGGGCAGCTACTTTAGATTGTTGGCACATTAACAACTAGAAATTCGGAGAATTAGATATCCTCCGAGGTCAGCTATCTGACAGTTAGCAAGTGGAACAAAGGCTGCCACTATAAAATCAGAACCTCGTTCTTTATGAACACACACCTCCCAAAAAAAACTCCACCTCACACAAAGTCTCTCTAGCTGATAAGTAATTGTAAGTTGTTTTCAACTATCATATATATACTTGTCAGTTGACTAAACAAAAACAAAAACAACCCAAAAACAAAAAAGCTAACTGTCGGTTAGGTGACCTCGAAAAAAATATGAGCAAAGAATATCCACCACAACAACTCCATATACCAGTAATGTTAGACGATGTCTTGCAGTTGCTAGAGCCCAAAGTAGGCGAGAGCTATCTCGACCTTACGGCAGGCTACGGCGGTCATGCAGACGCTATCCTAAAAATTACTGGTAGTTCGGCAACATTAGTCGATCGAGACGAAAATGCAATTGCATACCTACAGACATTAGGTCTAAAGGATGCAGAGCTAATTCATCAAGATTTCGCTAGTGCAGCCAAGCAGCTTGTCGATAATCAACAAGCATTTGATTTAGTTCTTGTGGACCTGGGTGTTTCGTCACCACAGTTTGATCAAGCAGAAAGAGGCTTTAGCTTCCGCCACGATGCGCCACTCGATATGCGAATGGACCCAGGGCAGAAGGCTACCGCAGCTGAACTAGTCAATAATCTAAATCAGGATGAACTGGCAAAGATTATTAGACTCTACGGCGAAGAAAAACCTTTTTACGCTAGAAAAATTGCACAAGCAATAGTCGATAATCGACCACTTCACACAACTGGTGAGCTGGCAGATATCGTCAAACAAAACATACGTAGCAAGGGTAGAATACATCCAGCTACGCGCACTTTTCAAGCGCTTCGTATTGCCACGAACGATGAACTAGGCCAAATAGAGCAAATGTTGCCACTGCTACCAGATTTATTAAATCCTGGTGGGAGAGTCGCAATAATCAGCTTTCACAGCCTTGAAGACCGTTTAGTCAAGCAATATATCAAATCCCAAAAAGAAATGGGTCTAGAGGCAGAAATCGAACCTATTACCAAGCGGCCGATAGAAGGTTCCACCACCGATGTTCACAACCCGCGAGCACGCAGCGCAAAGCTACGTGGCGCAGTAAAAATAAAAAACAGAAAGGACTACACGAGATGAAAGTCAAAGTAACTAACAAGTCACCTCGCGCGGTCAAAATCGTAGTTAACCGTATTTAATCGGTCACTACAACAAAAAAGGTAGGGTTGGTCCGCCAGCCCTACCACCGCAAAACAAACATAAAAAAAGAAAAACCACCACATGTCAGATCGTCATAACAACACATTTATATCACGCCGTGAAAACGCATGGCGCCGAAACCAAAACACTGTAGCTTTTGAGCATTCAACTCGACTAGGACCAGTATCGCACACCGTGCTAGTTGCAATGATGGTAGCCTTACTAGGTCTGATCTATCTAACCCAAGTCACAAAGACTAGCGGCTACGGCTATACTATCGAACAGTTGAATTCACAAAAAACTGAATTGGTTGCTAAAAAAAGTGAACTTCAGGTCGAGAGTGCTCGTTTGAAGTCGCTACAAAAGATTCAATCTAGCGAAGTCGCTGCAAAATTGACTCAACCAACCAGCACAGAATATATTAACTAGATATCTAGTACACTAGTAGTATGAAATTACATTTCAATTTGTCCCGTTTCCGAAAATCTGAGATATTAGCCGCAATCATGATTGGATTTGTGGTTATTATTGTATTGAATTTATTTTATATCCAAATAATTAGACATGAGTACTACAAAAAACAGGCTTACGAAGAGCAAGTTGCTAAATTTGTGCTACCAGCAAAACGAGGTCAGATATATGCTCGGGACAGTGGCAGCATCGTCCCACTAGTGCTTAACCAGCCGGTATATATTGCCTATGCCGATCCGCAGCAAATCAGTGATAAAAACAAACTGGTATCTAAAATTGATGGTATTGCTGGTGGTAATGTTGTTGAGGGTTACAAGGATGGCCTTGGTAGTAAAAAGCTGCGTTATGTTGTGTTGGCCAGACAATTAACAAATACCCAAGCAGAAATGATTAAAAAAGCCGACATACCAGGCGTAGGATTGACGGCATCTGACCAAAGGGTGTATCCGGAAGGTAGTTTGGCGTCACAGGTGTTGGGTTATGTTGATAGTGAGGGCGATGGACTGTACGGAGTCGAAGGCTATCTCAACAAACGCCTCAAGGGGGTCGATGGAAAATTGCAAGCTGTTACCGACGTACGACGTATTCCACTTACAGTCAGTGATGACGATGTGAGTATACCTGCGAAAGACGGCGATAACTTGGTGCTGAGTATCGATAGGAATATACAATCATACGCTGAATCAGCGCTCAAAAAGGGCTTAGACAATGTGCACGCTTCAAAAGGTAGTGTCGTAGTGATGAACCCAAACAATGGTCAGGTTTTAGCCATGGCAAACTATCCGAGCTACGACCCGTCGAAATATAACAAAGTCACTGACTATAGTGTGTTCCAAAACGGTATCGTGTCTGATCCCTACGAGGTCGGCTCAGTTATGAAGACCCTCACAATGGGTGTTGGACTAAACACCGGAGCGGTCAACGCCGGAACGACCTTTAATAACCGAGGGTATGTTCAGGTTGATGATACAAAAATTAGTAACGTCGAAGAAGACCCAGTCAACGCAAACGCTACAATGACTGATGTGCTGCATTACTCACTAAACACTGGTGTGGTTTTCATCTTGCAACAGATGGGTGGTGGCAAGGTCAATTTGGCTGCGCGTAACAAGTTGTATGATTATTATCATAATCACTATCGTTTTGGAGAGAAAACAGGCATTGAGCAGTCTGGTGAATCCGCAGGGACTATCATCCCACCGACTGACGAACAGGGCAATAATGTGCGTTATGCAAACATGGTCTTTGGTCAAGGTATGGATTTGACTATGATGCAAACAGCAGGTGCGTTTTCGGGGGCAATTAATGGTGGCACATACTATAAACCTACAGTCATAGCTGGAACAACCAAAAACGGTAGCGATATACAGGTTGAAAAACCAAAAGTCCTCAAAGGTGGGGTACTCAACCAAAGTACATCGGCCACACTACGTGATTTGATAGTTAAAGGGCGTCAACTAGGAGCACTGGGTGGCAAAGACAAGGCTGGATATGTGGTTGGAGGAAAGACCGGCACTTCACAAATTATTGATCCAAAAACGGGTAAATATACTAACTCGAACTCTATTGGTAGCTATCTAGGCTTTGGCGGAAATCAGACGCCACAGTATGTCATAATGGTACAGGTTAAAGACAGCAAGGCCGCAGGTTATGCCGGAACTACCGCTGCTGGACCAATATTTGGTGATGTATCAAACTGGCTCCTGGATTATCTAAAAGTGGCGCCGAATTAAACAGAAAGGTAAAAATGGACATAATAACAATAGCTCAATTGACCAATCACTTAACAAAGGCATTCGCTCTGAGTGTCGGTGCATTCTCGCTGGCTATGTTTTTGACGCCTTTTTACACCTTTATGGCCTATCGTTATAGATTCTGGAAGGTACAGCGTACCGAGACGACGACAGGTGAAAAATTAGAAATATTTACAAAATTGCATGCACATAAATTTAAGCGAAATATTCCGACAATGGCAGGCTTGATTACTGTTATTGCAGTTGCTGTCATTACTTTATTATTTAATCTAGATAGGCAGCAAACTTGGTTGCCGTTGGCAGCGTTGGCGGGCGGTGCAGCAGTTGGTTTGTTAGATGATGTTATAAACCTACGTGGTCTTGGCGGTGGAGTCAAAGGGCTTCGTGCTCCAATAAAGTTCCTACTAATTAGTTTAGTCGGTGCTGCAGGTGCCTGGTTCTTTTATTACAAATTGGGCTACACCAGCATACACGTACCATTCATAGCCCAGCCATGGGAATTGGGTTGGTTGATTATACCGCTATTTATTCTCGCAGTTGTGGCGACAGGTAACGCGGTGAATATCAGTGACGGACTAGATGGATTGGCTGGGGGGCTCAGTGCAATTGCCTTTGGTATTTTCGGAATAATTGCAATTTTACAGGGTAACTTTGGTATTGCAGGATTTTGTTTCACTGTTGTTGGTGCGTTGCTGAGCTATATTTGGTTCAATATACACCCAGCTCGTTTTTTCATGGGTGATGTAGGGTCGTTTGCGTTGGGCGCGAGTTTGGGTGTAGTGGCAATGCTGACCAACACACTATTTTTACTGCCAATTATTGGCCTATTGTTTGTTGTCGAAGCGGGTTCGAGTTTGATACAGATATTTAGCAAGAAAGTATTTCACCGTAAAATATTTCTTTCTGCGCCGATACACCATCATTTTGAAGCCATAGGCTGGCCTGAGACAAAGGTAACTATGAGATTTTGGGTTATTGCCCAAGTTATGGGCTTTATAGGTCTGCTGATTGCTCTAGCCGGCGGTAGTATCGGCTAATGGAACGTCGTATTAGCACAGCAAAAGGCTTTGTACGTCGTCATCGACCCGATTATCCGATGATTATCTTTGTTGGGTTGTTGTTGCTGCTTGGTTTGATAGTGCTATATGCAATCAGTCCTGCGAGAACACAAATTATTAACGAAGCAGGGGCCTCGCTTGATCAGGCGCACTTTATGCAAAGACAATTTTTATACTTAGTTGTTGGTATTAGTGCATTTGCTTTTGCTGCTAATGTACCAATCAAAATTTGGCAAAAATACGCCGGCAAACTATTGATAGCAGCTTTGGTAGCCTGTGTTTTGCTGGCAATTTTAGGATTTGCCAATGCGCCTATTGCTCAATGTACCTTGGGAGCTTGTCGCTGGTTTGATTTAGGGTTTATAAACTTTCAACCAGCCGAGCTCGTGAAATTTGGCATACTACTGTATTTAGCTGGATTCATCGGTAGGCGAGTGCAGCAGGGTAAACTCAATGATGTTAATGAAACAGTTATACCAATCGGTTTATTGGTAGGTGTGTCTATCTTGCTGATCATTGGTATCCAAAAGGACATGGGAACAGGCCTAGCGCTACTGGGTATCGTTGGCACTATGCTATACGTTGCAGGGGTTAACAAACGCATTGGGTTGATTATTTTGGCCGCTACAGGAGCGATGGGGATACTGTTTGTCGCTATTGCACCACACCGTATTGCCCGTATCGTGACATTTCTAGGTGATGCAGGTGATGCTGGGGGAGCAGCCTACCATATTACTCAGGCAAAAATTGCTATTGGTACAGGCGGACTATTCGGCTTGGGATTGGGAAAGAACGTGCAATCCTTTGGCTATTTACCCGAGGCTCCTAACGACTCTATCTTTGCAATAATGGGGGAGTCGTTTGGCTTTATTGGTCTAGTAGTAATCCTCATTATATTGGTGTCATTATTACTACGATTGCTGCGTATTATGGATAGAATAGAAGACATAAATCTACGATTAATAGTCGCTGGGGTTTTCGGCTGGCTGGCTACGCATAGTTTGCTAAATATTGGCGCAATGGTTGGTGTTGTGCCACTGACGGGTATTACCTTACCGCTACTGAGTTTTGGAGGTACTAGCCTAGTATTTATTATGCTAGCTCTCGGTTTAGTGTTCCATATATCTAGGTATACTGTTCATGGTAAAATAAGGGATAATAATGAAAGCAACGAAAGTCAAAATTCTGACAGTGGGCGGTGGCTCCGGGGGCCACGTTACACCAGTAGTGGCAGTTATCAACCAACTCGTCGCAAATCACAATAATCATCTCGAGATTAGGTTTTGGTGTGATCGAGGCTACTATACACAAGCTAGCTCACTGATTAAAACAGCTGATACCAAAGTCAAGATGTCGTCGATATTTGCAGGTAAGCTGCGGCGATATCATGGTACATCATTTTTTCAAAAGCTTATTGATGTTCCTACAAATTTACACAATATTTTTGACGTATTTTTAGTGATGCTTGGTTTTTTCCAAAGTATGATAAAACTAATCATATGGCGTCCTGAAGTAATATTCCTCAAGGGTGGTTTTGTATGTCTGCCGGTTGGTTATGCTGCTTTTTTACTGCGTATACCAATTGTGATTCATGATTCAGACGCTCATGCCGGGTTGGCCAATAGGCTTATAGCCCCACTTGCAAAGTATATTGCAACTGGCATGCCGCTTGAATACTACAGTTACCCTAGACGTAAATCTAGTTATGTAGGAATACCAGTAAAGCCTGGGATTAAACCAGTGAGTCAGTATGAGGCTGGTCGAATAAAGGCAAAATTAGGATTTTCGAGCAAGCAACCTCTTGTTTTGGTAACCGGTGGTGGATTAGGTGCAAAACGAATAAATGATGCAATAGTTGCAATTGCTCCGGATTTAATCAAACACACGTCTGTTATGCATTTGTCCGGTGCGAAACAATATGATGAGCTAAAAGACAAAATACCACAGAGTAGCAATTATCATCTAAAAGGGTTTGTCAGTGATAATTTTGAAGACCTAATAGTTGCATCTGACATAGTTATTTCACGCGCAGGGGCCAGTACACTGGCTGAATTAGCAGCTGTAGGTGCTAATGTTATCCTAGTGCCGAACGCCCAGCTAGTGGGTGGGCATCAGGTCAAAAATGCTCATGTGTACACCGACAGAGGTGCGGCTGAACTGGCGGATGAAATGAAGTTTACACCCAATCCTAAGCTATTGTTAAAACAAATCGTAGATTTATTACATGATGATAAGAAAAGACACCAGCTGGGTAAGAGTTTGCATGGTTTTGCAAAACCAGATGCCGCAAAAGATGTCGCCCAACTAATACTAAAGGCTGTCGGTGATGGCGTTTAGAAAGAAGAAAACATCTGGAGAGAGACGTCCTCAACTAATGGATGGACAAGATGATATTAGTTTTCGGCGTAGTCGAACATTGCAAGGAACAACATCTTCGAATGTGAAAGCTGCTAATCAACAAAAGGCAGAACTCAAGTCTTATAGATTGAAAAAACAGCAACAAACCCGCCGCCGCCGCTTTTATACAACAGCTATAATTACGCTGATTTTACTGATATTAGGGGTATGGTATTTAGTAGGCCAGTACACTGTAGGTATTGGTACGCTTTCATTTAGCCCTAGTACGACAACAAGCGAGCTAAAGACAAGTTTATACAAGGATGCTATCTCAAAATACCTCGGTACTCAACCAGCAGAAAGATTTAGGTTTGCAATCAATCAAGCTAGATTAACTCAATTTGTAGCCGATTCACTACCAGAGGTAAAATCGGTTCAGGTGGACGGAGGCAGTTCAAACACTACTGATTTTAAACTAACACTGCGTCAGCCAATTGCTAGCTGGAGCAGCAACAACCATCAATCCTATGTAGATGAAGA
Organism: Candidatus Saccharimonadota bacterium; assembly: GCA_030645815.1. GTDB lineage: Bacteria > Patescibacteriota > Saccharimonadia > Saccharimonadales > Saccharimonadaceae > JACPYF01. The sequence goes on along the minus strand of JAUSMW010000030.1, from coordinate 4,870 downwards.
GGGCGTCAGTTTCACAAATAACTATTTTGCAAAACCTAGTGTTGTTATAACAGACAACAGCGGTGCAAAGACAGATGGTAGCAAAGCTGTCGTTTCAGAGCGTTTCTTGCGCTTTCTAGGGCGTCTAGTGTCTTTAACTAATACATCTGGTCTAGGCACAGTGACAGAAGCATCTATACCCAAAAACACCGCTCGTGAGATTGATATAAAGCTAAAAGGGAAGTCCTACTATATCAAGACACATATAGACAGAGACCCAGCTGCAACAGTAGAGGATATAAAGAGGGTAGTAACCTTCCTAGAACAAAAGAAAATAACACCCAGCTATATAGATGTTCGTGTTAGTGGCCGAGCATTCTACAAATAACAAATGTAGTTACTTCGTTCCACTCTTCCCTATGTTCTAATTTTGTTCTATATTATAAAAAGATATATATCGAAAGTTTAAAAACTATATTAAAATGATTGTTCAATAAAAAGTCAAATAATATAGATAGGACAGAGTAGAGGGGATAGTGTAAAAATAAAGCTTAGCAAATGAAAAGCGTAAAAAATCAAATGTGGAAAACCATGAAAAGTATATTAAAATACTAATTGTGAAAAAAGCAAGGCCTGCTAATGCGACGTACTAGGACCTTCCGAAAGACCACTTTCGAGGGTAGTACCCAGAGAAGACCCTAGGTTGCTAACAGTGCAGCACATGCGTTTATAAAAGATAAAATAATGTTTATTACAGTATAGAAGGCTACACCACCATCACTCTGCTGTAAAATAGTATATATGCATTAGTGTCGCAAAAGATATATTGTGCGACATTAAGTATATATAAATAAGTTGCATTACTACTCATCTATTACACACTTTCAACACTAGTTTTAGTCTAAATATCCCCTGTTAATGCATACGTTACTACCTTTTATAGGCCACGCTCTTTTATCTGTATTTTTGTATTTACAATATATTTACTATTTTTTATCAATATCAAAAAATATTTTATTATTTCTAAAACTTTTTGTATCCGGATTTATGGTGCGAAGTCTACGATGATTGTTTTGGAGACTCGTTGCTGCTCGACTCTGCCGGGCTGTTTTCAGTAGGTGCATTTTTTACAACATTTGAATCGGTTGGTTTTTTCTTGCGGCTACGGCTTCGCGTACGTTTCTTTGGTGTTGAACCGTCTTGTGGGTTCTGATTATTCTGCATCGTACCAGTGACCCAGTTCTTTGCTGGCTGAGGTGTGTCCTGGGTAGTCGCCTTCCCTAGTAGGGTTTGTATCTCTAACTCAACTTCTTCGCGACTGCGGCTGTACGAGCGTCGCGATAACTCTACAATCTGCGGAGAGTTGTCAGCTTGTATCGGAGGCAAGCCAAGAGTTCTCGCGCTAAAGGCAGGAGCCTTATCACCTTTGATAACCATATTGATGATAAAGTTACGGTTAGCCATTTGTAGTAGGTCCTCGGGGTCAAACTGAGGTGCAAACGGCTTTGCTAGTATCGGTGCATCATCAGCAGAGACACGGAATGAAATCATTGTACCAACGTTACCAAAGACAGCGTCACGCACAGTGTCATCCATCTGTGATACATATTGGTTGGCTACAGTCAGGTTCAGGCCGTACTTACGGGCTTCTGAAAGAATGGTTGCAAAACTATCAGTCGCGAAGTTTTGGAACTCATCTACGTACAGATAGAATGGTCGGCGGTCTTCGATATTTGGTATATCACTACGACTCATAGCGGCAAGCTGAATCTTGGTAACTAAGAATGAACCGAGGATAGCAGCATTGTCCTCACCTATCAGACCCTTGGACAGGTTGACTATCAATATTTTACCTTCGTCCATAATTTCACGTATATCAAAGGTACTCTTTGGTTGACCGATGATATTTCGGATGATTGGGTTAGCGGTAAAGGCCCCCACTTTGTTCAAGACTGGTGCTACAGCCTCTGAGGCAAACTTGTCATTCCAACTGGCAAATTCGACGTTCCAAAAGTTTTGCACCACTGTATCTTCACATTTTTCCAGTACTTTTTTCCGGAATTTTTTATCAGTTAACATACGTGTGATATCCAACATAGTACTGCCAGGATAATCGAGCAGCGCTAATATGGTGTAACGCAAAATATATTCTAAACGTGGCCCCCAGCTATCACCAAACATACGCTTTAATACTCCGATGATTTCCGAGCTTGTATTGCTCTTCATGGACGGGTCATGCACTTCCATTGGGTTAAACCCTAGTGGGAAGGCTGTGTCGGCCGGATTAAAGTACACTACGTCCTTCATACGGTTGGCGGGTATAAACCGCAGGTTATTCACTGCAAAGTCCCCATGAGGGTCGATAATAGCGTATCCTTGGTTGTGATAAACATCACTGAGGGCAAACAGTTCTAATAGGCCAGACTTTCCGGCCCCTGTTTGACCGATGATATAGATATGCCTTCCCCTATCTGAACGCTGCAGGCCAAATTGATAGTTGATACCACGAAAGTTCGTCACTCCAAAAGCACTGATTTGCTCGTCATGCACATCGTCGCCGGTTATTATAGGTAGTTTAGCTGGCGGTTCGGCGGTCTTTGTACTAGCCCAGACGATGTTTGGTGTTTCCACATTGGTGTGCGGCAAGTGAAAGACACTGGCGAGTTCTTCAATGTTCAATATATATCCGCTGTCGGTAAAGTAACGAGCCACGTAGGCAGCAATATCTTCACGCTTAAAGCTACTCTTTGCAACGCGAAAACCATTGAGGTTTGTACTGTTAAATTGTTTAAAAGTACCAACCAAGCCTTGTATACGCTGCCTGGCTATATTATTATCGTGTCCCAGATAGGCAATCCGAACTTTTACCTGGTAGCCTAGTTTAACGGATTTCTTTTCGATTTCTGATATTCGAGTTTTTTCCCGTTCGCTTACTTCACGGGTAGCTCCTGCGCCAGTGCTTTCTGGTGGCTTCCATAGCATTTCTAGTACTTGGCTAGCAAAGCTCATTCCATTTCCGCTAAGCCCGATTGTAGACCCACCTTTTTTGACTTGTTCGACGTAACGACTCGAACGTTGGTGCCAGTCATCAGCGATTGGTCGTGCCAGGACTTGTATCCATAGCTCTTCATCGTCATCTTCTAGCTTGGCCAGGGTTGCAGTTATTCCAGCCAAGGGGTCAACTTCAAAGTTTGTAAAGGTTTTTATAGGCAATACTTCGTTATCAACCAAAGTTAATTCCGCAGTATTGACGACGCTATGGGTGATATGACGACGAGTGTAGTCTTCTTCTGCCTCGTGTATCTGCACTGTTGGGTACTGTGCATATATCTGGCCCTCAACAAAGTTTTGTAGATGACGTGGTGTCCAGACGTAAAACCTTATCATTTTATTTATAGAGGCCATCTCAAAGCTGATGTGTTCTTGTACTCCCCCGCTCTGCTGCAATTCGGTCTTGTCACGCAAAATACCATGCAAACTAGCAAATAACTGCTCGGCGGCGAGCTCTTGCTTGTCATTTGTACGAGGAATTTCCAATACCAATAGTACTGGGTCGGTCGCTTGTATATGAGTAGCCTTTTGGTTATTACGCCACGCCAAGTAAAGTAGTATACCTACGATTGGCATCCATATATACCACTGTAATAAAAATTCGAAAATTGAGCCCAACATCTATCTTTTATTATCCTCCAAATCAGGTGTAATCGCAACTAAAGTTGTTGAGAAAGTTCTAGTTCTTTTCTTCGGCTAGGCCGTATGTTGCACGAGCAACACGTTTGAACTGAGGTTTACCCTGTAGATTCAATAAAATAGTAGTTTCTTTGACCTGACGTTTCTTCAGAACTTTACGTACGATGTCGTCGCGGTGTAAGGGTCCTTCTTTGCGCAAGATGTCAGAAATGATATCTGCAACTGTGCCAGATGAGTATCCCCATTCGCTCAATGCGTAGATACCACGGCCAATTAGTACAAAGCGGTCGTCTTTGATTAGTTCATTGTGAATAGCTTGTTGTGTGACGTGACGTCGTTTGAAATCACTGTTTTTGATAGATTCTGCAACCTTGCTAAAGTGCATAGGCTTGCCGTTTTCAGCTAGGATAGCGTAAATTTTGTCACGAATGTTCTTTGGGTTTACTAGTGGGTTCTTTACGAGTCCCCATTTGTCCTTGAGATTGGCAATATGTTTACTGACAGATGCAGACGCACGCACGTTTGCAGGATGCTCAAATCCACTGACCTGTTCAAATAGTTCATCGATAGTGACTGGTTTGCCCTTTAGGTCTTTGATAGCTTTATAGACTGTATCAACGTTTTCTTTGATTTTTTTGTTATCGTGGTGTTCTTTTAAGCCAACGGATTGAAAATAGTCGTCATTTTCATCGACAACAGCCAAGTTTGGTGACAATGTCGATACAAATGCAACATGAGCATGGTCACGTTGATCGGCTGCAGGTTTGATTTTTTCACTCAAATCTTTGACGCGTGCTACTCCACCCATCTCTGATAGGTGTTTTATAAATTCTTTTTCCAGTTTAGCGACATCAGCTTGACCGTCTTCGGCAGCAATCTTTAGACGTATCAAGATAGCCTTTTCTAGCTGACGGACACGTTCACGAGTAATACCAAGCATTTCACCGATTTGCTCTAGAGTTTCCTTGCGGTCATACAAGCCAAAACGACGAGCAATAATCTCGCGCTCACGTTCGCGGTCAATACTTTTTAGAACATTATCAACAGACCCTTTGATGTCTGGGGTCGCAATGTTCGCCTCGGCAGTATCACTCATGTATTATTCCTTTTCACTATTTATAAGATATTTTATATATTCTTAGTACTATATTAGAACACATTTTGCATAAAGTCAAGGCTTTTGAGCATTGTATTACTATAT
>JAUSMW010000011.1 GCA_030645815.1 Candidatus Saccharimonadota bacterium | reverse complement strand
AGCAACAAAGACCATTATTCAGCGAGCATCTGTAGGTCGTTGTCGTATAATTCTTGACTGATAATTTATTACAACAAGAACAAATGAATTTCTAACAACCAGATGGACGTGAACGAGTACCACAGGACACTTTTTCGGTTGAGCAGTGATTTGAGATTTACAAATCGTCTTCATGCTCTTTAACATCTTACAGTGGTACTCGTCAGTCATCAGGGCGTTGTACAGACATAGATATAAGGCACTAAAGTCTTATGAACATCAGGCAGTATTTGCTGCCAGATTAATAATATAACGGAATAAATACAAAAACAGTTAACAAAGACGGAGAGGATCTGAGCGAGAGGCAATTAGTCATCTCCGTACAACCAGGCAGTACACATGAATGCGTACCACCGGAGGCTTTTTTCAGTTGAGAGGTCATTTATGATTTTCACATTGCTTTCTTGTTTGATGACGTTATTCAGTGTTACGCATCAGTGACTTCTACGTTATGCCTTTGAGATTCAGAGCCGCTTAGCGGCAATATTATTACCGTAATGGGGGATATAAGATGAAAAAATGTAGAAGTGGTAGATTTATCGTTTTGCTGTTAGTTATATTTTTTATTTTGACGATTAGTGCTCATGCCACGCAATACAATCGTGGATCAGACAGTCTTGGTCATCGACTCATTTATGACAGCGACCTTAATATCACTTGGTACGATTATACGCAGTCACAGGCTAATTGGCAAACTCAGATGAACTGGGCTGATGGGTTAGATGTAGATTTTAATGGCACCCATTATACTGACTGGCGTTTGCCATCAACAGTGGATGGCCCAGAGGTCTATGGTTATGACGGCACTACAACAGCCGGCTTTAACATAACGAGCAGCGAGATGGGGCATCTGTACTATACGGAGCTAGGGAATCTGGGAGAATGGGCGATCGATGGTACCAATTTCCCCCCAGGATATGGATTGAAAAATGTAGGTGACTTTCAAAATTTGCAGCAGTATGCCTACTGGTCGGGTACGCAGTATGCAGCTTATACTGGCTTAGCGTGGTACTTAAACCTCCCCAACGGGTACCAGGGCACCGCCAATAAGGACT
>JAUSMW010000265.1 GCA_030645815.1 Candidatus Saccharimonadota bacterium | reverse complement strand
AATGATGAATATTTTTGGAGTTCATTCAAGATCGGAATGGTTTGGACGATTATAGTTACAGCTCTTCAAGTTTCTTTGGGATTAGGGCTCGCACTTCTTCTCAACACAAAAGTTCGGTTTGTCTCTTTCTATACAATTCTAATTTTAATTCCTTGGGCAACACCTCCTATTATTCGTGGAATTCTTTGGAGACAAATATATGAACCGAATACCGGAGCGGTTAATATTCTGCTTAGCGGTATGGGTCTAATATCAACGCCGATAAACTGGTTATCAAGTTTTGAATATGTTATTCCCGCGGTAATAGTAGCCGGTGTTTGGGGGGAAATATCGAAAGCTGCAATATTTTTAATGGCTGGCTTGCAAACTATTCCTCATGATCTCTACGAAGCGAGCAAGATCGATGGAGCCGGAATATGGGATCAATTTTGGCACATCACACTTCCGGTGTTAAAACCGGTTTTAGCCGCTATCATCTCGCTGACTTTCATGTGGAATTTCAATACTTTTGGAATCATTTGGGTGTTAACACAAGGTGGTCCCGGTGGAATGACACGATTGCCAATGCTGGCAGCTTACGAAGAAGGCTTCAAATATGGTTATATCGGGTATGCTGCGGCTATTGGAAATGTTATGGTTATCATACTTTCGTTGATATTGTTCATGTACATACGAGTGCAACTGCGCGAGAGAAATGAATCATGAAGAAAAAAACATTTGTTAAGATCATAATTCACGGATTGATAATATTATTCGTAATATTTCTGTTGTTCCCCTTATTGTGGGTTGTGGCAAGTTCATTAAAACCTACGTCTGAAATTTATTCCGGTTCTCCGACGATCTTCCCAAAGCATTTTACATTAGCACATTATCTATCGGTTATAAATGGCCAACAAATATTTCTTAGTATGTGGAACAGTGTAATTGTTGGAGTACTATCTACCATTGTGGTAGTACTAATTGCAGTTCCGTCGGCGTATGCAATGGTTCGTTATAAATCGTTAGTGAACAATGCAATTTTAAGTTGGATTCTTGTCTCACAAATATTTCCCGTTATACTTGTGATGATACCGCTCTATGTAATATTGAGACATTTGGGTTTGACCGATTCACTCATGGGACTTACCTTGATATATATCGTCTGGTCGCTGCCGTTTGTACTCTGGATAATGCACGGCTATGTAAAAAGCATTCCGATCGAATTAGAAGAAGCGGCAGTACTTGATGGCGCAACACGAAGTCAAGTGATCTTTAGAGTGTTGATGCCGTTGCTTCTTCCGGCAATCGGTGCATCGGCACTTTTTGCATTCATCTCTGCATGGAATGAATTTTTCTTTGCTCTCGTTCTGCTAAAAAGCCCTGCCCTTGCAACATTACAAGTTGAATTGGCACGATACACGGGAATGGAAGGACA
>JAUSMW010000259.1 GCA_030645815.1 Candidatus Saccharimonadota bacterium | reverse complement strand
TCCGATACGATACTGGCGAAGGACCTTTCTTACCTTGCCGAGATACATCACCATCTGTGGAATGACGCGCAAAATAGTATCACTTATTCCTTTATAATATACTTCTTTATAGTCGATATCATTAAAGGAATATAGGGAACTATTGTCATTCGCTATTCGCACCATCACGGCCCTGAGTCGTTCCTCAAAGTTACGATCTGCCTTTGAAGGAATATAGTGAGCACTATCAAAATCCGCATAACGTAGGCCGCGAATTGAAATTGCTGGGGCAATAGATCGCAAAACGAAACGCCTCGAAAGGTGTTGCAATACGCTTATTTGATTGAAGTAATTTGGAAAATATATACTTTTCCCTGAACAGAATTTGTAAACAACACACCCAAATAGATTCAACACGAATGTAGCGAGCACTCTGATCAAGCGCTTCATATGTGACATTAATACGGAAGCCAATCCGCTTGGTGAGCTTGATGAGTTTATTGATGCCCTTAACTGGAACAATGGGGGAAAGAATTCTGCATTCACGTTAAGTTGTCGGCACACTTCTATGACCAAGAGTTTTTTATCGAACGCTTGACTATGTTCCTCCAGAATTTTGTAACCGCTGATTCCTTTAAAACTCAGATCATAAACAATTTGATTACATGCAGGCCATCGCAGTAAGGCTTTACGGATAATTTCGCCATACTTGATAAGTACTGGAAGCATATATTTCCTACTAAGTACCCCTCTCACTAAGTGACCAAAAGATATGCCTTGATAGATTGTAAGATCCTCTGCATCAAACTTGTACCAATTTAAATCTATCTTGTCAGCTATGGCATGAATTTCATCGTAATCGGTGGCTGTCAAAATGTCTTCGCAGAATGCGAACAAATGCCGAGCTGATAGCCTTTTCAGCTTAACTACTACGAGATAGTTAAAGCAGAGAATTACATCGACACCAAGTGCATAGGCAGAGGATTCAACCAGACAGTCGATTGAACTTTCGTTTTCCAATAGGAACAACTTCATACTTAGGCCTCTTTCGGCTTTTCTCCTTGCAATAAGTGAACCCCCTATTAACTCAGATATACCTTAGGCATTTCATACAGATCGAGGATAGCGAGGATTTACAACAACGCATTCCGTACAGGGCTTCACATATATTCCGCTTCGAAAATCATCTCTAAACTTTTTGTACCTATCGCTTTTATATATATTGAAAATACTTTCTTCATAGATATTACCGAATACATTGGCTCCAACCAAATCGTAGCAGCAAGCAACAACGTCGCCATTAGCCATCACCGTTACCGTTTCAGACAAAGTTGAACAATGGATGGGTTTGTCTTTTTGAACGGAAAAATATTCACTTTC
>JAUSMW010000253.1 GCA_030645815.1 Candidatus Saccharimonadota bacterium | reverse complement strand
TGGCCGCCAATGATGCTGAGATCCAGTCTCTATCAAACTTTATTGCTGACTTGGCAAAATAAGTTTGAAATATGCATCGTTGCTAGTGTAATAAATTTTGAGTATGAAAATCATGGTTAAATCCATGAAACCTACAAGCTGAATCCGCGAAGCGTTCGTCGAACAATGACTAACTTGGGTTTAGCGGTGCGCCCGAAACGATAAATCTGGGCACTGGAAAGAAACTGTTTAACTGCCCTATCCTTCCGCTTACCAAAGCTATGCGTCAATTTGTGGTTTCCAATACCCATTTCGCTACCCATCTATCAAGTACAACAGGTGAGTTACCTATAAATAGTTTTAGCCAATTCTTGCGCTCATCGCTTGGAAGCACACGTGAAGCATTCAATATTGCCCGCCGAGCCCATCCGCCGAGGTTGTAAACAGATGTCTTGTGATTTCTAACCCAAGCTACGTTCTTAATTGTGATAGCTGCTAGTGCTTGGTTCTCTATATTTATACCCGAAAATACGAACTGATGGAGCTTGGCCGACTTCATAAACACGGGGTATTGAGCAACATACCACTCCATCCAAAATCGAACTAGCTGGCTATCTAAGGATGATGTTGTAATCAATTTTTCTAATAGTGGGCACAACTCTTCGGCCAGCTCATCGTTTGTTACTTCCTTTAAATAGAGAGCCACATCGTTCACAGCAGGAACAAAGAATGCGAAATTTTGCAGAAGTTGTTTGGCTAGTATGGGAATAGAATTCCTTCGAGCGGTACGAATTACGCTGCGCGCCAATCCAAGGTCAAGGTGTTCGTACGCCATAATCTTTTCAATTGCAACTTCTAACTGTGCCTCTTGCTGCGCTTGATCATCTTCCATCTCAAATTCAAGCTCTTCAAACTCATTAGTATAAGGATTGAAGATTTCTAAAGTTTCTAGTAGCTGAATCTTTTCTTCAACATAATTGTTGTGCAGGTGCTGTTGAACATAATCGCCCGCGTCCATCACTATTGTCTTTTCTGCGGCTAAAGTCAGACGATGATTTTCGTAGAGGTAGAGTGTCAATCGCTCTAGTAATTTGTATAGCTCTCGTGACGAATTAGAAAAGACGCGAATGTCATCTACGTACCGTGTGTGTTCCATGCCATGATCGCGTATAAATATATCGACATCTATTAATACGGCTTCTGACATAACAATGCTAGCAGCTGGCCCTACAGGAACGCCCTGAGACGACTTGATGTTAAGCGCCGACAAAAATGTCTCAATATCGTCAGCAACTGGTCTGAGAGTTACGTCTGCTGATTCAATCGCATTATTGAGGCGATGGAGATATATCTGGTTGTAGAAATCAGTAATGTCGGTGACAAGAATATGACTATATTTCGTAGCCAATTCTTCAGTTTTTGCACTGAAATCCCCCCAGCCTGAACCACCTGAGAAATAACTTCCATCGGCGATGGATAATCGATATGAACATGCAATATGTTCATCAGCAGGCACCCTTGCGCCTTCAATGGCTTCGGCAACTTCGCAAGCAAGTGCTGTATAAACTATTGCATCAAGTGGTTCCAATTGATGTACGACACGAAATCCTCCTTTTGGCTTGGCTATCGCCATAGTTCTTGGAGGTGTAACCCAGAGCTTGGCCACATTCTTGGAAAGTAACTCTTTCTTGACTTCCTCCCATTGATTCCA
>JAUSMW010000250.1 GCA_030645815.1 Candidatus Saccharimonadota bacterium | reverse complement strand
ATATCTGCAGTTTCCGCATAGACGTCATCACAGAAATCACATGCTTTTGGTTTAAATAATCCCATGGCCCAGTTGGAACCAATATCGCGATTTCGAACAATACGCTTTTCGCGATCTCCTGTATTATTTATGAATTCACCTTCGAACAAATAATCGTCTGCACGCGAATCCTCATCTTTACGACGAAAGCACGCATTTACTAGTGGAGTTGTTTTTACAGCCTTACGATCTAAATATTCTAGATAATAAGAGCTTTTCATCTGGCCGCAAACGATACCGATCTGAAGCACCACTCTCTGATCAATAATTGGATTAACAAGCCTTAATTGCCGCAGAGCTTTATGAAAGCAGGGAACACCAGTAATAGCGTATTTACCAGGAGTTTCTTGTATATATTTCAGGACGTTGTCGTAGCTAACGGGGTAGTAGAATGAAGTGCCGGCAGATTTCAACTCTTGTACGTCTGTAATTACCTTAAAGTCAAAGAATCGGTCAGACTCAGAAGTGCGTCCCACAACAATCACTGCATCCACCGTCTGAGTCCTCAATACTTCCGCTAACGTCCATGAGACTATGCCACCAGAGGAACCAAATGAGCGGTACGCATTAGAGAATCCCGCAAATAACCCGTTGTGATACCCTAAAACCTCACTGTAACCGATGTTCGGTTCAGATTTGAATACGGCTTCTGCCAGTATGTTTTCATTCGGTGCCGCATCTGAAAAAGGACAGACCTTGTCAATGGCAGCTATTTCCACACTGCTGACCTTACTAATATTTGCCGTCAGTTCACCGTATCTATTAAATTGAATAGTGACAGCTTCACTTTGGTTAGTGCATGCACCACATCCAATACATAGACCTTGTTGTAGTACATCCTTGATGCCAAAGAGTTTTTCTCTTGAGTTAGTAATTGACACTTGCTTATTCCCTTAACTCTTGACTGAGTCTTGTCGCTGAAATACTAGCTCTTTCTCTCCAAATCGGTATACGCGTCGACAAGCTAGAGATGATAGAGCCTTGTTTTTCACGAAGATACTTGAGGCTTTTTTGAAGTGAATTTGAGTCGACTTTTGAAGTCTCCAAAACGAATTCGTCTGTTCCGAATAGATCTCGATTCAAACCTTTAGCCTTAATGCTGTACGCGATTG
>JAUSMW010000244.1 GCA_030645815.1 Candidatus Saccharimonadota bacterium | reverse complement strand
CACACAAGATGTCAACACTGCCCTTCAAACTCTTTTTAACAGCGGATATTTTGCTGGTATTACCGCTGGAACATACGATCCAGAAGGAACTGTCCTTGAGACAGACCTTTCAGGCGTGACCCAGGTTGTGGTTGAATGGATGATTCCGCAAATATTTGTGTCATATGACGCTACTGGCGGAAATTATTCAAATAGTGAATTACGTAATGATGTACTGGTAGCTACTTCAACAGATAGTTTACGTAACGCAGTCCAGGCCTGGAAAGATGGTCAGTGGATAGATGTAGAAACGTTCTTGGTCCAATCACGTACATACACGGTAGCCACTGAAGTAGTCCCGGAGAGTTTCGACATAGTCTCTTTCTGGGAAAACTACTTGGAGTACACGGGGTCTGAAGAACCATACGAAAAGTTCTATAGTGATTTAACTGCCTCTACAAGCAAGGATATTGCTGAATCCCAGTACCAAACCTCAATGGTTATTAATGTGGAGGAGTATAATCGCATTCCAGTCACGTCTCGCTTTCTAGAAGGAACGGTGAATGAAGATCCTGTTCGAGAAACGGAATATTTTTCTGACCTGTCTGGTGTATGGTTGCCAACCCTTGAATATCGACTTATTGATCGTGATACTGAGGACGAAGTGTTTAGCTTTGAGACCGAAGCCTATCTAATTGATGAGGTTGGTGGTGATCTATTTTACACTGGTGAGACCGGTACTGATATTTCAACCATTGAATCATATGGCGGTATTGCGCAAACACCAGCGACTCTCGTGTCGATTATACCGGTACTCTCTTTGTCAGACGGTACATACGTTGAGGGTTCAGAAGGATTAATTATTGGTCAAGGACTTATTTTTGAAATAATCTTTGATCCAAGACACGATAATCCAAAGATCATCGATAAATTTGCCACAGCTGGAAATGATGAGGGTGTCTATGTGGCATTCTCTAAAATCTCTGACGACCCGGTACTTGATGATGTGGGTGACCCTGAGCAAGACTCAAAGATTTTACTCAAGGGTAATGCCGAAATTGTACGACAGTACTTTAAACGGCTACAAGAAGAACGCTCGCTTTATACTCGTGCTTTCAATATAGTCGCAGTACCGACGATTCAAGCTGGTACCATTACACAGACCCGCCTTCTTGAAGAAGATGTAAACGGTTTTCCAACCACTTTTGATTTCACAGGACTTGGTCTAAACGCTTTTGCGAAAGTCGTACTATCTGATCGCAATAAAGATCAGGATCAGAGAGTGAGTGCTGCCTACCTGACTGGTTTGGCGTATTCTAATTACGAAGGTCAAGTGTTTGACGATATAACCGGACTAAGTGGTATTGCAACGATCCAAGGTCTTCAATACGCCCACGCGAGCAGTTCATAT
>JAUSMW010000242.1 GCA_030645815.1 Candidatus Saccharimonadota bacterium | reverse complement strand
AGATCAGGAGCGTAATAGGCACCTTCACCGAACAGCGTATGGCAATTTATGCAGTTATATTTATGCCAAACGTCTTTTCCGTGTGTGACTTGCGGCGTGATATTTTCCGCATTGGTCAGTTCATCAAATTTACTGTGGCTGTGCAAGGTAAGGCCGAGGAAAATTAATACCGAAAGTCCAGTCCCGGCGATGGCGAACATTCTCGCTTGGCGATTATTCATAATTACTGCCCCCTAGACACCAATCCCGGCCCAATACAAAACCGAAATGGAAAAGGCATAAAATATTGCCGCAGCCATTCCCAATAACACGACAAAACTCAGTATTTTTATCGGCCCATAAAATGTTTTATGTTGCATATAACTTCACTCCTTAGTAAAGCGATTTTATATAACCTAGCATAGAGCGTATATATTGCAATCTTTAAAAGCCTTCATGCGCCAGTTTTGAAAAGTTATTGAAAATTATAATTTTGATAGTTGATATGGAAATAAGAATAAGGCTGTCCATTGCTAATGGATTGCATCTAATTGATGAAGTACATCCTTAAATATTTTCGAATGCCCGTTTAGAGAAGCCATTAGCCACCAATAATTCCCAAGGCTTAGTTGCTCCTGTTTGTTGCCGATTTAAATTGTGATCCCTACCGCCCACTTTGGACAGTTAACTAATATACATTTCTTGCCTCGAAGCGCTCCCGGCTAATATTCGCGGTGGGTGATCATATGTACGCAGGTGTTTTTCCAAATTAGCCAAAGCAAATAATTTTACATCAGTAAAGTAAATTGATTATTGCAAATGCTTTGCAACACGAGGCGCCAGCTACTCTAAAAACAATTGAATAATGGGTTCGTTGGGTAGAATACGCTAACAATCTGCATACAACTCCTTGCATCATTATAAGATTCATATAGAATGTATCTTATCAAGAGAAAAGGCATCTGAGGCTAGAAGTAAAGGGTGGCTACCCAACCTTTAGCGAGACAAATTCATTACTATTTACAGAGAGAAATGCCATGAAAATGAAAGCTTTAATGTCGCTGTTTTTCGTTATTGCTATCCCGGCTTTCGCTAACGACTGTAGCGTAAGTATCGAAAGCACTGACGCCATGAAATATGACAAGAATGAAATTGTAGTAAAAAAATCGTGTAAAGAATTTACAGTTAATCTTTCCCATTCTGGAAAATTGCCAAAAAATGTGATGGGGCATAACGTCGTTATCACGAAGGAATCGGACGCTCGCGCAGTCGCTAGTGATGCAGCGGTAGCTGGGCCAGATAACCATTATGTTAAGCCGGAGGACGCTCGGGTTATCGCTTTTACAACGCTCATTGGTGGTGGTGAGAAAACATCAGTAACATTTAATGTTGATAAATTGAAAGCGGGTGAAGCTTACTCATTTTTTTGCTCCTTTCCCGGTCACATAAGTCTGATGAAAGGCACCCTCTCAGTCGGCTCCTAGCGGAGCCGTGACTTAAAGTGTGTTATTAGGCTTTTAACGGAAGTAACAAAGTTCAAATTATTGTAGTGGCATCTTTGACGTGAGCATTCTGCAAATATATGTTTAGTTAGGTGGTGGAGATGAGTCCTTCTGTGATGCTTAAAACAGCCCATGCGAGTATGGTGATAACTTTCATGCTTTGCGTATGTGCTTTGTATGCAATATTCGGATTGGAATCGATGTTAAGTATTCCGCTATTAATTTTTCTGCACATATTTTTTGTGCTTAACGCAACGATTTTCAAAGTTAGTTATGTCGTACGGCTTAACGCACTCAAGCATTTGGGGCGGCCTGTGCATTAGATTTGGATACTGTTCCTAAAATGCATAAGTTCGAGAAAATTTATAGCGCATGAGGTATTACGTTATTGAAATCAGAGTGACTAAATTAATCTGGTTGTGAAGCAATTTCCGTTGCTATGTACGCTACCCAAGGTTCATATCTCAGTTCTATTTTCCAATGCCACTTTTCGCTAATCATGGGAACACCTTGCATATCGGGTAAATGGTGCGCGATACCTTTGTGGCAATCGATACAGGTTTTTTCACCGCTGGCAAGCAGAGTGGAGTGCATCGCTTGGGCTCGGGGTGATTGTAGAGTGAAGTCCATGGATTCTAATTGATGGCAGTTCCGGCACTCTAATGAATCGTTCGCTTTCAGGCGCGCCCACTCGCGCTCAGCTAGTTCACGACGCATCGCTAAAAACTTATCGCGAGTATTAATAGTGCCAAAGACTTTCCCCCAAACTTCCTTGGACGCCTGCATTTTACGCGCTATTTTATAGGTCCAATCATGGGGGACGTGACAATCTGAGCAAACGGCGCGTACACCTGACCGGTTAGTGTAATGAATCGTTGAAGTCAGCTCCTCGTAGACATTGGTTTTCATTTCATGACAACCGATACAAAATGTTTCGGTGTTTGTATATTCTAAAGCCGTGTTAAAACCGCCCCAAAAAATAATGCCGGCAACAAACCCGCCCAAACTTAAGGTTCCTATTCCAATGTAAGCGGAAGGCCTTTTGAACCTTTTCCAATAATCCTTAATAAGTTCTATCATGAATTATTCTCCGCGAGTTTGGAGTAAGGTATCGATGCTTTTGAAATCATTTGGACGCGCTGGCTTTACATCAGCCTGCGGCACATGACATTGCAAACAAAAATATCGACGTGGCGATACCGCCGCCAGTACTTGACCATCGCGGTCATAAAAGTGCGTCACACTGACCATTGGAGCGCCGGTTTGAGGGCTGGCGCTACGACTATGGCAAGTCAAGCACATATTAAAATTGCTATCGATTTGATAATTACGAGTACTATGAGGAATAGTTGGTGGCTGTTCCGGATAATTGCGATGGCTGGGTTCGGCGCTGATTTTGTCAAGAGCAATTTTGGGTGCGGGTAATTCTTGATTCAATGTTCCTCCTGGCCGGATTCCATCTGGTGCGGAAGCATCCAATTGCGAAACGGCAGGGTCTGTATTTTGCGCATAAGAATGGATCACAGTTATACACATCGTACTGATTAGGCAAATAAGCAGAGTAGTTTTCATTGATTAAATTCCTCTACGTCAAGCCAATTTTATTAATTCAATTTTCACTGCACATTTTTTAAAATCGGTCTGCAGTGATATAGGATCTGTTGCGTCCAAGGTGACAT
Source organism: Candidatus Saccharimonadota bacterium (assembly GCA_030645815.1). Classification (GTDB taxonomy): domain Bacteria; phylum Patescibacteriota; class Saccharimonadia; order Saccharimonadales; family Saccharimonadaceae; genus JACPYF01. The sequence goes on along the minus strand of JAUSMW010000242.1, from coordinate 635 downwards.
TATTGACTAATCGAGTGGCATCGAAGAATGGTATGTACACCAAACCGCGCGGAGGTTTTACACGCCCGCGAGTTTCTACGCGAACCCTCACTCCTCCACGTCTGCTAACAACACGCACTTCGCTGCCACGCCTCAGCCCGAGGGCTTCGGCATCTTCATGGTTCATGTACGCAAGCGCATTGGGTACTGCTGCATGTAATTCCTCGACTCGATTGGTGAGGGTGCCCGTATGCCAATGTTCCAATACTCGACCGGTACTGAGCCAGAAAGGGTATTCTTCATCCGGCGATTCGGCTGGTGGCTCATAAGGCAACGCAAAAATTAATGCGCGTTTGTCAGGGTGACCGTAGAATTGCACGCCGCTACCTTTTTCTACATAAGGGTCGTAGCCCTCTCTATACCGCCAAAGCGTTTCCTTACCATTTACGACCGGCCAGCGAATACCCCGAGCATGATGATAATCATCAAAGTTTGCTAGATCATGCCCATGACCGCGCCCGAATTGTGCGTATTCTTCAAACAATCCCTTCTGTACGTAAAATCCAAATTCATCCGCTTCGCTATTCCCATATGCAGGGTCACGCTCACCGTTAGGAAATTTGTTGACCTGCCCATTTGCAAACAAAATGTCATAG
>JAUSMW010000160.1 GCA_030645815.1 Candidatus Saccharimonadota bacterium | reverse complement strand
GTTCTCCAATGGTTGCTGCGTTAGAGTAGTTTACAGATAGAAATATAGCAATAAAAAACACAGCCACCACAGAGGTAGTCAAGATTATATCAATTGAAGCTAAGGATTTATTCCCTGCTATTTTTTTGATTTTCATTTTTTATTATTTTATTTTTGTTTGATCTGTTATTTATTTTTTTCAGATCTGTATATAAGTGTACAAACTTTTTGTTCAATAAACAATTGCTAATACAATACTATTTACCGACTTTTCCACAGGAAAAACATATATATTTTTCAAATAATGTTGATTTTTTTATAACAATTATGACTAATATAAGGAGTTATTGTAGGCCTAATATGTAACCAACCCATACGTCATCCGTTAATTGCTGAGAGGATGCAATAGTAATTAACAAATTATTTTTTATGAAGATTAATGATTGGGTTTTAGTTTTCTCAGAATAGCCATGATATACCTTTTGTTCGTCAATCTGTATTACGTTAGTTGCTTGAAAGCTATCGGTTAATTCTTTTAGTTTTACATCTCTTTCTTTGTTAAAACTTTCTGGTAATTTCTGTTGACTAATTTTTAAATCTGCATCATCAATACTATCCAAGTAGGTATAGACCGGTTCGTTGTTTGGTGGACTAACTTTAACTAACTTTAACTGATCAACACTTTTACCCTCCGGTAGAAGAACTTCAAACTCAGCTTTATCTACTACCTCTAAATCCTTACTAGCATTTGCCGTAGAAGCTGTATTACCCTGAGATGAGATTCCAAGCGTGTCTGTGGTATTTTGATTTTCTTTAATATTTCCCTTAATAACCAGCATCATCAGTGTTACAGCTAAAACAGATAAACCAATTTTAATATTTTTTTTGTTTGTGTGCCGTTTAAAATCAATTTGATTAATTTTTGATTTTATTTGTCTTAGCTTTTGCGTTTTCTTCTGAAATTTTTTATGCTCTTCTCTGCCAATATGTTTTTGCTCAAACCAAATTTTATTTATATCTTTAGAGTTGGAACTTGAAAGTTTACTTCTATCTCTTAACACGTCACCTAGAGACGATTTTCTTGAACCACGATCAGCAATTATAACTTTTCTGGAATTTGGTCGTTTTATAATCTGCCTCATATATCTCCATTATATAGGAACTAGTTAATCTCTTGGCATACTTACTATGGTAGAGGACATTCTGGGTCTTCGGATTGACGGCAAGGGGTATCAAGTGGTTGTTGTTCCCCACCTGTAAAGGTTTTGCCGTGACGCAAGCGCTTGTTTGGATCGGATGTAAAGAATAGTGACAAATCGGCGATTGTTGGCCCTCTGTTAACGTCTTCTGGGTAACCGAATGTCTTAGAGGCGTCTATACTAACAAAGAAGTAGAAATAGCGTGCACAGTTTATGTCATCGCCAGAATCTAAGGAACCCTCTACTGTTCCGTCTGCAGCCATGTAAGAAGCGACGTCTCCTAGAGTAACGTTGCCAAAGTTTGTTTCCTGCCCCCATGTAGTCATTTGAGCCATGGTTGCGGAAGTACCACAATCTTCAGTTGGATTGACTAAGCTATCAAGATCATGCATTGACCGGTATTTTACTTGCCAGCGTGCACCAATTGAGTTATCCAGACCGTTCATAAGCCAAGATGTAGGAAACACATCTGTATCAGTGTCAATCATCCTTGAATATATGGCAACTTGAGGTTGAGACTTTACAGGAGCATAGTAATGACGGGTAGCGGTAAGTAATGACGAGCATCCACCACCCATTATATATAATTTACCTTTATCATAAGCCAGAGCACTACCGTACCGATCGCCGGTATACCTAGTATTAGATTCATACCATTCACCTACTCCTGTTGGATTATTCCCTGTAGCAATTGTCGTGTTGGCGACTACTGGTGCTACTAGTGTTTTGGGTGTGCAGGTTGACGCAGCAGTTCTACCGGCTACTACATATATATAGCCGTTTGCGGATACTGCATTTGCGTCTCTAATTCCAACTGGTAGGCTTGTTGAAAAAGTCCATGCATCGACAGTTCCGTCACTATTTATTTGAGTAAATTGTGAGTCGTTAAGGTATTTAGTACCATCATAGCCCCCAAAAAGATACAGGTTATTTGCATATGCAGTTACTGCAGGACCAGTGCGAGCAACATCAAATGCAGTCGTTGAAGTCCAGGAACCAGTAATATCTCCGCCAGAACTCATCTGAGGACTAACGTATACTGTAGATGTTACAGCTGCACTATCATCAATACCGCCAACCATATACAGACGGTCATTCCAGACTGTACCTCCGTGATAGGCTCTATCAGCTGGTAAAGAGGTGGTCGTGGCTGTCCAAGTGGAAATATTGTTTGATACCACAGGACCAAAATATACGTCTGCCTTTTCGTCACCCGTGGCATCTATTCCACCTGCGTAGTATAAGGTCCCTCCAGCAATTTCAAGCTGACCAAATGCACGCTGTGCGGGTAGAGTTGAATCTGTAGTGTCAGCCCACGTACCAATAGAACCATCAGCTGCACTAATTGGTGCACGTTGAACATTATCTGAGACAGTACTACAATTTATGGCCGTACATCCCCCGGCGACATAAATATAGCCATCATAAATTGCTGCACTTGACCCTATGCGGTCGGTGTTAGTGGCATACGTATCATCTGTCATAGAATTGTAGCTTGCTGGCGTACCACTGTCGTTGTTATATAGCTGGAATATCTGTACCCGCTCTTCAAAGCTTGAACACCCACTAGGGCTATCACCTACATCGCAACCACCAATAACATAGGCATAAGAGTTAGACACCGCTATGCTCAACCCCCATCTTTGGTTAATAGTTATTGACGATGTTATGAATTCATCAATACTACCATCACTAACATCCATCTTTGACCACTCGATAAACGGAATAATGTTAGTCGAACCATTACCGTCGTATCCACCAACAGAATAAATGTGTCCGTTATAGCCAAAGCTATACCCTCTACGCCTACCGATGTTTAATGTATTTGGAGATTCGATCCATGTGGCACCACTTACGGCTACTATGTTGTTACTATCGTCTATTTTTGCGTACATTACTTCGTCTTTATCGGCTTCTGTGTCACTATAACCTCCAATCAGATAAACATAGTTAGCATTAACCGTACCTGAGTGAATACCCAATCCCTGTGAGCCACCGGTGCTTGGATCAGAGTCTATTTGTAGCTGTCCGGACGTCGTACAGTCATCTGTATCTAGCACTTCTATAGCACCTGCAGCAGTTATATTGCATTTATAGACTTCTGTACTATATCCGGACGCTCCGCAACTCAGGCCTGTAGTGACTGCATCACAGCCACCAAATATATAGAGGTTTCCAGGATAAGTATTGGAACTAGGGTTTGCCCTAGAGTATATATAGGTGTATGAAAGGTCCGTTGATAATCCGGCTAGCGTGCTGTCTACTGATTCCCAAGCACCATTTAGACTGCCATCTGTATTGACATCATTATAGTAAATATTCGTCGATGTTGCAGCGCCGGTCAAACCACCGACAATATAGATTCTATTATTAAAGGTTGTTACGCCACCAGCTGCTATACCAGTGGTGCCGTTAATCCTGTTTGTTGAATCAACACACCACGCACCATAGCTAGTCCCACTACAAGCACTTGGTGCTACTAGTCTACCGTCTGAATTAATAGCTACATATGCAATATTACCGCTAGCGTTACTGTCATCGCTAGCTGGGTTGGTACCATTACAATCATAGTCTATGCACCCTCCGATAGAGTATAGGTGGCCATTTAAAATTGCCGTCATTGTTAGAAGTTGACCAGCCTCCCCGGCGTCGTCGCCTGGTGGAGGCAAATTACAGTTGTACGCAGAGCCACCGCTACAAGGGGCAGAACCAGATGCTACTGATATGCTTACTGTTGAGACCTCGCCCGCCGGGTTTACGGTACCATAGTCAACATCAGCAAGTACCGATTTACACTGACCAGTAGATGTATCTATCTGTGTACAACCACCGATTCTATACAAACCACCTTGCCAACCAACTAGGTTATAGCCAATACGTGAATTTCCAACACCTAGATCAATCCATGAATCAATACTGCCATCTGCATTAATACTAGCCACCTGTATATCGCTTGCAAATGCATTACAGTATCCACTAGCATTTACTCCAGTACACCCACCGGACATATAAATGTATGCTGATGAGATATATGAGAACGTTCCACCATAGCTTACCCTGGCAGTAGTAAAACTATTTGTAGATTGCCAGGCGTTCATATCACCATCGCTGTCAAGCCTACTGTAATAAACTGCGCTACGCATATTTGCGCTAGAAGTTCGAGCACCCTCAAAACCACCCATTGTATAAAGTGTATCGTTATATACCTGCACACCATGCATATGAGTACCGGCACCAGCAGGCAAGGCTTGCATGCCTGTAGTAGTCCACGTGCCGAGTCGTCCATTAGGTAGTATGTCTGCCATTTCTACGGTAGTTATACCATTAGGACTCGCGTCTGTTTCGCCCCCTACCACATACATTCTGTTGTTATAAGCAACTGCGGCAAAGTAATTTTTTGCCGTACTTCCATTAAGCCCACTATCTGTATACCAATATTCCCAGTTGTCTGGATTTGTGTCTGTTGGATGCCATAGTTGGGGCTCACCATTTGCCCCAAGCTTAGCTATATAAACAGTTGATACTCTAGCGCTACTACTATCGCTACCACCCATTACGTACAAATACCCGTTATAAGCAACCGTGGTGTGTGCCTTTCGGCTTGATGGAAGGTCATATGCTGCATCCGTACACCAACCATCGCATACACCGGTACCTGGGTTTGGGCTTTCAATTTGATAGGTAGTAGAGTCAAATTGCGCCCAGTTAACTGACGACCGAGTACTGATAGAGGCTGATGTTGGGGTTGGATTAATAGCAATTGAACTTGACCCGTAGTCATCACTTATAGATGTGTCCGCCATTGTGGCCGTTCCTGTAGACACACCAGATGCAGGAGCGGTGTTCATTCTTGCTACGTTATATGCGCAGTCGTTAGCTCCTGTACTACCGCCTGAAGCAACTTTTGTGTGACTAGCCGGCACCCAAGCTGTTGCGCTAGGCTCATCGGCGTCCGCACCAACCGATCTAATTACCAAAGTATTGCTATTGTCTGGTGTTGTAGCTGGATATTGCGGTGTAGCATTTGTTGTGCTCCAGGTTTGACCAGGTGTACCGCTTACAGGGTCAGATGTATCAAATCCAGTTACCCTAACAATTACTCCTGCCCAGTTCTCACTATTTCCAGTCCAAGTATAACTTGCTGCTTCGTTACCGCCCCCAGCGTCAGCCCCTATCTTATAATATGCAGCATGTCCTTGTAGATCAGCATATTCCGTCCAACCGCCACCAGAAGGTGCACCTATGTTATTACCCGATGTTCCACCAGGAGATCCACTACCATTACTTCCATCATGGCACATCAGGGCAATATATAAATCACCAGCTGGTCGTGTAGCTGGCATGCTCATAGTAAAGTTTGCAGAGTCTGTGTTTTGTAGTGTTTGCGTAGAGCTTTGTACCTGAGGAGGAGAAACACTACCGGACGGATTAATGGCAATAGTGCTTGCACCATAAGTATCAAAAATTGACGTACTGATGAGTGAAGTTGTACCAGTAGACACTCCGCTTGCTGGTGGCGAATCAAGTGAGGCTGCTGCAAAGCCACAATCCGCAGTATCACCAGGCACTGTACTGTTGCTATTGCCTGCTGATAGAAGGGTATGTCCTGTTGGCATCCAGCCTGTATCGTCTGGTATGTCGTCATCGGCACCAGTTGCTTTAACTACTAGACTTGCATCACTATCCGGTGTTGTTGCTGGGAATATTGGCGTGGCATCTGCTGCTCCGCTACCCGTTCCTTCTGTACCACTAACAGGATCGGAGCTGTTAAAGTCCGTTATCCTTAGGATAATACCGTACCATTGTTCTGTTGAACCGGTCCATGTATATGTAGATGACTCGTTACCTCCACCTTGATCTGTGCCAACTTTATAGTATGCAGCATGCTC
>JAUSMW010000216.1 GCA_030645815.1 Candidatus Saccharimonadota bacterium | reverse complement strand
TTGAATTACCAGCCGACGTAAAAGTTGGTGATGTGTTTGATACGAGCGTCTTTGAACTCGGCGAAGTGGTGAGTGTGACAGGAACTTCTAAAGGTAAAGGTTTTGCCGGAACCGTGAAGCGTCACAACTTTAATACTAGTAAACGTACTCATGGTGGTAACGGAAACGTTCGTAAACCGGGTTCAATTGGCTCTATGTACCCTCAAAAGGTATTTAAAGGCAAACGAATGGCTGGACACATGGGTGCAGAACAAGTCACTGTCAAAGGTTTGAAAGTTGCCTACATTAGTAGCGAAGACAACCTCATCGGTGTACGTGGCGCTGTTCCTGGCCCTCGTCGAGGCTTGGTAACTATCGGAGGTGCTGTCTAATGGCTGAAACTACAACGGCAAAGAAACCTACCTTGGACAAGGCAGTATTCGACGTGGAAGTAAAAAACCACGAACTCCTAAAACTTGCATATGATTCATACCTAGCCAACAGCCGTGGTGCAAATGCAACGACAAAACGTCGTGGTGAAGTACGCGGTGGTGGTAAGAAACCTTGGAAGCAAAAAGGAACTGGACGTGCACGTTTCGGTTCTAGCCGTAACCCTATCTGGCGCGGCGGTGGTATTGTCTTTGGTCCACTCGGTAACGAGAACTACACAAAGACCGTTCCCGCAACCAGTAAACGTCTAGCCGTGCGCCAAGCACTAACATTAGCTAAAAAAGCCGACAAGATTGTTATTGCTGATTTAAAAACCACTGGTAAAACTAGTGAAGTAGCTGCATTTATTGCTAAAAACAAACTAGATGTACGTCGTGTGCTACTAGTTCCCGAAGCAAAAACTGCTGAAATTGCACGTGCGACCAAGAACATTCAATCACTGGAAGTCACCAGCCCGACCTACTTGACCGTCTATCACATTCTAAATGCCGACAAGATTGTCATCAGCGCGAAAGCCTTACCTAAAATCGAAGCATGGCTGAAAGGAGACAAATAATGAGTATTCTAACTATTATTCCTATCGCCAGCGAAAAGGCATACGCAACTAGCTTGTCGAACATCTATGCCTTCAAGGTACCTATGCGCGCTAACAAGCAGCAAATTATTGCAGCAGTTGAGGCCCAGTATGGTGTGAGCGTCAAAGATGTCCGTACCCTAATCCAAAATGGTAAAACAATCACAGTTTCTCGTGGCAAAAAGGCTCGTCCTACTACTACAAAGCGTGTAGATGTCAAAAAAGCCTATGTCAGCCTCAACGAAGGCAGTAGCATAAAGCTATTTGACGAAGCAAAAGCAGAAGACGAAAAGGAGACCAAGTAATGGCGATTAAACAATACAAGCCAACTACTCCCGGCCGTCGAGGTATGAGTTCTCAAGACTTTGACCAAATTACTACACGCAAGCCGCTCAAGAGCTTGATTAAGACTAAGAAACAAAATGCCGGTCGTAACAACCGAGGTCGTATCACAGTACGCCACCGTGGTGGTGGTGTAAAACGTCACTATCGTTTAGTCAACCACAAACTTGCACCTGGAACAGTTGCAACGGTTGAACACATCGAATACGACCCAAACCGAAGCGCCCGCATCGCACGTATCAAAGACCAACATGGTCTATATCACTATGTGATTGCTGATACTCAGATGCGCCAAGGCCACAAAATTACTGCAGGCGAGGAAGCCCCTATCGAATCTAGCAACCGTCTACCACTCTCTGCTATTCCAAACGGTACAACTATCTACAATATCGAGATTGCACCTGGCAAAGGTGGTCAAATTGCCCGTGGAGCTGGTACAAAAGCTCAACTAATGGCAAAAGAGGGCGACTATGCACAGATTAAACTGCCATCAGGCGAAGTCCGTCGTTTCCGATTGGAATGTATGGCTAGTATCGGTACTGTCGGTAACGTACAGCACCAAAACATCAAGATTGGTTCAGCTGGCCGTAACCGTAAAAAAGGTATCCGTCCATCTGTCCGTGGTGTGGTAATGAACGCGACTGATCACCCACACGGTGGTGGTGATGGTGGGTCACACGGTCCAGGTAAGCCGCCGCGTACTCCGTGGGGTCAATTGACACTAGGACACCGTACACGTCGTCGTAAATATAGCAATAAATTGATTGTCAAATCTCGGCATGAAGCAAAGAGGAAGAGGTAAAATATGAGTCGTTCATTAAAAAAAGGACCATTTGTAGACTTCAAGCTTGCCAAGAAAGTGGCGGCATTGGGCTCAGATGATCGCACAGTTATCAAAACATGGGCTCGCGCCAGCACTATTTCACCTGAAATGGTTGGCCGAACTATATCTGTTCACAACGGCCGCATACATGTTCCTGTATATATTTCAGAAAACATGGTTGGTCACAAGCTCGGAGAATTCTCTCCTACCCGCAAGTTCCGCAAGCACGGTGGAAAGGATAAAAAGTAAACCATGAGTAACGTTATTACAGGAAAAGCTATCGCTCGTGGTGTACAACAGACTCCGCGCAAGGTTGGTTTAGTTGCTAGCCTAGTTCGTGGCCGCACAGTTGCTGATGCACTAGTTATCCTAGAACACACACCAAAACGAGCTGCGAAACCAGTTGCAAAAGTTATTGCTAGTGCGAGTGCAAATGCAGTCAACACCTTTGGTGCAAAGGAAGACACATTAGTAATTGCTAATCTACAGGTCACATCTGGCCCACGCCTCAAGCGTTTCCGCCCAATTGCCCGTGGTTCTGCAAATCCGTATATAAAACGAACTTCGCATATTCATGTAGAAGTTAGTGGTGCTGAAAAGCCGAAAAAGAAACCAGCTGTTAAAAAAGCTGATGAAAAGGAGTCCAAGTAATGGGACAAAAAGTAAACCCAATTAGTATGCGTCTTCAGGTGACTAAAAACTGGCGTTCACGTTGGTTTGTAGCCAATAAAAAAGATTTCGCTCAATGGCTCAGTGAAGACGTTAAAATCCGTACTCTAATCGAAAAGAAATTTGCTGCACGTCCAACCATCAATTTGATTGAAATCGAACGACGCGGTGGCCAGGTAGAAGTAACTATCCACACAGCCAAAGCAGGGGTTGTTATCGGTCGTGGTGGTGCTGGTGTCAACGAAATTCGTGACGCAATCGTAAAGATTGTGAAACAGCCAGTTCGTATCAATATCGAGGAAGTAAAACGCCCCGACCTAGCTGCAAAATTAGTTGCCGAAAACATAGCTCACCAGCTAGAACGTCGTATTAACTTTCGTCGTGCAATCAAAATGGCCGCACAAAATACTATGAACGCTGGTGCAAAAGGTATTCGTATCGAAGTTGCAGGGCGATTGAACGGTGCTGAAATGTCACGTCGTGAAAAGCTAATCAACGGTTCTGTGCCTCTGCACACTATTCGTGCTGATATTGATTATCACGGCGCACGTGCACAGACTAAAGCCGGTGTTATCGGTGTGAAGGTTTGGATTTACAAAGGAGAGGCTGTCTAATGTTACTGCCAAAGAAAACTAAATTCCGCAAAGTCCGAAAAGGCAAGAACAAAGGCGTTGCTACTAGTGGTAACTATATTGCTTTTGGTGATTACGGTCTGCAGAGCATGACTAACGAACGCATCACATCTCGTCAGATTGAATCTGCACGTCAAGCAATGACTCGTTACATCAAGCGTGGTGGTAAAATCTGGATTCGTATCTTTCCACACACACCTGTTACTCGTAAACCACAAGATGTAAAGATGGGTAGCGGTAAAGGTAACCCAGAGTTTTTCGTAGCCAAAGTCAAAGCAGGTACAGTATTGTTTGAAATGAAAGGTGTTCCAGAAGATTTAGCGCGTGAAGCTATGCGTTTAGCAGCTCACAAGCTACCTGTAAAAACACGTTTCATTCGTAGGGAGGACGCGTAATGGCAAAAGTAACTAAAAAGACTACTAAAAAGGAAGTTGATTTGAGCAAGAAAACTGTTGCAGAATTAAATGCCGAGCTAATCACTACTCAAACTGACCTAGTTGAAGCCAAGCGTTCACACGCTGCCCGCGAATTAGTTAGTACTGTTCGTATCAAAGATTTACGTCGACAAGTAGCGCGTATCAAAACTGTTTTAAGCCACAAAGTGAAAGAGGAGACCAAGTAATGTCACGAAAAATAACCGGTATTGTCACCAGCGATAAAGCTGACAAAACTATTCAGATTACTCTGACTAGTCGTTTGACTCACCCTTTGTACGGTAAACAGTACACACGTAGTCGTAAATTTGCTGCTCATGACGAGAAAAACGAAGCAAAATTAGGGGACACAGTAGAAATCGAAGAAGTTCGCCCTATTAGTCGCACAAAGAGCTTTAAGTTAACTCAGGTTATCTCACGTGGTCACGAGCAAGTTGCCATCAAGGAAGAGCCAGCGGCTGAAGCTAAGAGCAAAGAGGAGACTAAGTAATGATCCAACAAGAATCACGTCTAAAAGTCTGCGACAACAGCGGTGCAAAGGAAATCCTATGTATCCGTGTTCTCGGTGGTACTCGTCGTCGTTATGCTCGTGTTGGTGACATTATTGTTGCAACCGTCAAAGACGCTAGCCCAACTGGTACAGTCAAAAAGAAATCAGTTGTCAAAGCCGTTGTTGTCCGTACCGTGAATAAAATTAACCGTAAAGACGGCAGCACAATCGCATTTGACGACAACGCTGCAGTTATCCTAGGTGATGACAAGCAGCCACGTGCAACTCGTGTATTTGGTCCAATCCCACGTGAACTACGTGAAATGGGATATGCAAAAATCGTCAGCCTTGCACCGGAGGTACTCTAATATGGCTATTTCACGAATCAAAAAAGGCGACAGCGTCAAAATCGTCAGTGGTAGCAAAAAAGGTAAAGTTGCAACCGTGCAGTCAATCAAAGGCGACAAAGTATTTCTATCAGGCATCGGCAATCGCAAGCGTCACCAAGCAGCGAACACTGTTGCACCAGCTGGTAAACGCGACATTCAATTGCCAATACACATCAGTAACGTCGCATTAGTTATTGACACAAAGACTAACAAAACTAGTCGTGTAGGCTATCAAGTAAAACCAAGTGGCGAAAAAGTCAGAATCGCTCGTCAAGCTAAAGGAAAGGAGATCAAGTAATGGCTACAACTACAAAACCAATCGCTACGTCAGTACCACGCCTGAAATCTCTTTATAATGAAAAATTAGTTGCCGAGCTGATTAAAGATTTGGAACTAAAGAACCCACACCAAGCGCCTAAACTAGTGAAAATCGTAGTATCTAGTGGTATTGGCAAGAACAAGGACGACAAACGTTTTTACGAAGTTGTAACTAACACAATCACAAAGATAACAGGCCAAAAGCCAGTTGACCGTATGGCTAAAAAATCAATTGCTGGCTTCAAGATTCGTGCTGGTATGAACCGTGTTGGCGTCAGCGTAACTCTACGTGGCAACCACATGTACGAGTTCCTAGACCGTCTGACCAATGTTGCATTGCCTCGTGTTCGTGACTTTCACGGTATCAAACGTAAAGCTTTCGACAAGTCAGGCAACTACAGCCTAGGCATTAATGACCAGTCAGTATTTCCAGAACTAGGCTATGAGGACACAAACGTTCTACACGGCTTACAAGTAACATTTGTGATTGACCAGGGTAGCCCAGAGAAATCACGCGCATTATTAGAAAAGTTCGGCTTGCCGTTCGAGAAAGGAGGCAAATAACATGGCCAAGAAATCTGCAATCGCTCGCGATGAAAAACGAAAGAAAATGATTAAAAAATTTGCCGCCAAACGTGCAGAACTAAAAGCAGCTGGAGACCTAGAAGGTTTAGCAAAATTACCGCTAAACTCTAGCCCAACTCGCTGGAAGAACCGAGATGTTCTAACTGGACGACCTCATGCATATATGCGTAGGTTCGGACTGAGTCGAATTAGTTTTAGAGAAAAAGCCTCAAAGGGAGAAATCCCAGGCGTAACAAAGAGTAGCTGGTAAGGAAGGAGAAGGAAAATATATGTCATTACAATCTACAGACCCAATCGCTGACCTACTTACCCGCATTCGAAACGCTATAATGGTAGGAAAATCAGAAGTTCGTGTCCCAACGAGCAAGCTAAAAGTTGTTGTAGCAAAAGAGCTACAAAAAGCTGGCTATCTATATGCTGTAAATGAGGAAAAAGGTACACCACGCGGTAGTCTGGTTATCACAATCAACAAGCCTGGTGAAAACGCCAACATCACAGAGTTAAAGCGTATCAGCAGCCCTGGCCGACGTGTCTACACAACTGCTAGCGATGTTCCAAAAGTTAAGAGTGGCCGAGGAGTCGTGCTAGTTAGTACTTCAAAAGGAGTACTAAGCGGACGTGAAGCAGTTAAACAAAAACTTGGTGGCGAAGTGCTACTAAGTGTGTATTAGAAAGAATATTAAGGAGAAAATATAATGAGTCGAATCGGAAAACTACCAGTAGCAATTCCAGATGGTGTGACAATCACGGTCGACGCTGACACAATTGTTGTCAAAGGTCCAAAGGGCGAGCTATCAACGCCAGTCCTTAGCCACGTGAGCGTCAAAGTGGAAGACAAAGAACTAATCGTAACTCGTGCAAACGACGAAAAGATTAGCAAATCTCAGCACGGACTAGTGCGTTCATTAATCCAGAATATGGTTGTTGGTGTTACAAAAGGTTTTGAAAAGCAACTAGAAGTAAACGGCGTTGGTTTTCGTATCAACGGCGGTGGCCAAAGCATTGAGATGCAACTAGGTTTTTCACACCCAGTAAAATACCAAGCCCCACAGGGTGTTGACCTGAAGGTCGACAAGATGAAAATCACTGTTAGCGGCATTGATAAACAGCAAGTCGGTCAGATAGCCGCAGAAATTCGTGCGTTGAAAAAACCAGAACCTTACAAGGGTAAAGGTATTAAATATGTTGACGAAGTAATCTTGCGCAAGGCTGGAAAGGCAGGAGCGAAATAATGAGTAACCATTTAGCTAAAAAACAACTGGGCAAGTCATTGCGTAAAAACAGAGTTCGTTCAAAGATTAGTGGTACTGCCACTCGTCCACGTCTGACTGTTACTATCAGCAACCTACATGTGAGCGCACAGTTGATTGATGACACATCAAGCAAAACTTTGGCATACGCCACAACTGTTGGCACGAAAACCAAAGGTACAACTACAGAGAAGGCTGTCATTGTAGGTAAAGATATAGCGGCAAAAGCCAAAAAGGCAAAGATAACAAAAGTCGTATTTGACCGAAATGGTCGCGCATACGCAGGGCGCCTAAAGGCTCTAGCAGATGCAGTTCGACAGGAAGGAGTTGAGGTTTAATCATGGCAGAAACAGCAAATAATCAAAAAACTCAGCGTCCGCCGCGAGGCAGCAGTGGCGCACCAATTGAGAGTTCACCGTTTCAGGAAACAGTCATTAACATTGACCGTGTTGCTCGTGTTGTAAAAGGTGGACGTCGTTTCCGTTTTAAAGCACTAGTAGTTGTTGGTGATGGCAAAAACAAAGTTGGTGTTGGTGTTAGTAAAGGTCAAGACGTTCAGTCTGCCGTTGCTAAAGCTACCGACGTTGCTAAAAAGAGCCTAATCACTATCCCTGTGATTAACGGTACGATTCCTCACGAAGCCGAAGTTAAATTGTCTGGCGCACGTGTGTTAATCAAACCCGCAGCTCCAGGTACGGGTGTTATCGCTGGTGGTGTTGTACGACAGGTTATTAACGTAACAGGTGTACACAACCTACTATCTAAATCTCTGGGCAGTACTAACAAAGTCAACATTGCCTACGCAACCATTAAAGCTCTAGAATCACTAGTACCTCGTGAAAAGTGGGTCACAACTGAAAACAAGAAAGCTCCAGTAAAAAAGGAGACTAAATAATGACTAAATATCACGAATTAGAAGTAACTGCTAACAAGTCTAAAAAACGTGTTGGTCGTGGTATTGCTGCCGGTCAAGGTAAAACTGCCGGTCGTGGTACCAAAGGTCAGGGTTCTCGAACTGGTAAAAAGCTTCGTGCAACTTTCATGGGTGGACAGCGTTCGCTAGTACAAGCTATTCCAAAAGCTCGTGGATTCAAAACTATCCGTAAGCCAGCTCAAGCCGTGTACCTACAGGACCTAGAAGCTTTCAAAGGCAAAACTGCTGATAACTTTACGTTATTTGAGGCCAAGCTAATTAAAAACCCCTACCACACAGTAAAAATCATCACAAAAGGTGAACTGAAATCTAAAGTAACTGTCAAAGTCCAAAACGCCAGCGAATCTGCACTAGCAGCAATCGTGAAAGCTGGTGGAACTTTTGACAAAATTGCTGTACCATTGAGACAGACTACAAAAAAAGCTGAAGATAAAAAGCCAAAGGCTAAAAAGTAAGCAAACACAACGGACAAGGAGGGTACTAGATAATGAGATGGGGAACCATTCTGGCTTCACTGAAAAGCTCAGATATGCGCAAGCGCTTGCTGTCTGTGCTTTTGATGATAGTGGCCTATCGTTTCTTGGCCCATGTTCCAGTACCTTTAGCCGAACCAACTCAGCTCAAAAAAGTCATCGACACAGTCCTCACGGGCAGTGATTTTGGTGGTTTCTTGAACCTGTTATCTGGTGGTGCATTGGCTAGCTTTTCAATTGTTCTGGTGGGCCTGAGCCCTTATATTACAGCCTCAATCATCACTCAGTTGATGACCAAAGTTATACCTAAACTAGAAGAATTGCACAAAGATGGTGAATCAGGCCGTCGCAAAATTAACCAGTGGACCCGTATGATTACTCTGCCGCTAGCTATTGTCCAGTCAATTGCATTTATATTTATTTTGCGCCAGACAGTGCTAGCTGGTAATACAGTGGTACTCAACAACACAACGCCTGTTGAATGGGTTGTTGCCGTTACTGCTATGACGGCAGGAGCGATGCTACTAATGTGGCTAGGGGAGCTCATCACCGAAGAAGGTGTAGGGAATGGTATTAGTCTATTAATTTTTGCTGGTATTATTTCGCAAATTCCACAAACAGCCAGTACACTTTGGACGTCACTGACGCAGACAACTGGTGAAAAGCTTCATATCTTGTACTATACATTTCCGATTGATGCCACTAGTTTTTGGGTGACCTTAGCTCTAGGTGTCATTAGCTTGGTTGTCCTGTATATCTTGGTGAAAATCAATGAAGCTCAACGCATCATTCATATTAACTATGCAAAACGAGTTCAGGGAAACACTGCCTATGGTGGGACAACTAGTATATTGCCTGTCAAAATTATTACTGCTGGTGTGATTCCTGTGATTTTTGCAGTGGCCTTCTTGTCTTTGCCAGCCTTTATTGGTCAGATATTAAAAGCCACACAGAACCCACAGTATACTCAACTAGCTGACAACTTGGTCAAATGGTTCCAGGCACCCCAAGGTGGACTTACAACTTTGGCTGACGGTGCTTGGGTGTATCCTGCTGCTTATTTTGTATTAGTAGTAGCATTTACTTACTTTTATACAGGTATCGTATTTAACTCTGATGAAATTGCCGAAAACTTACAAAAACAAGGTGGTTTTATATCACACATCCGTCCGGGCCTAGCTACCGCAAAATATCTAAAAAGCGTCGTGAATCGTTTGACATTATTTGGTTCTATAGCATTAGGTGTTATTGCAATCCTACCGTTTATAGGTGAATACGTCGCAGCTCAATTCGGCGTATCGGTATCAAACCTGGCAATAGGCGGAACCGGAATGCTGATTGTTGTCTCTGTAGCACTAGAGGCGCTTCGCCAAATCAACTCTCGTGCGCTCATGGTCACCTACGACGAGTATAAATAGACATTAACCCACTTATGCTTGCTAGAAATATATTTATGTAGATAATTAGTAGCAATGACTGAGGTAAACAAACGCATTATGACTAATTCTGAGTATCCAATTCCGCCACAAAGTACTGATGAGCCTGAAAATATGAGGAAAGTTGGATTTAGGGCAGCCGAAGTACTAGTAGCGTTAGAAGAAATGGGCGGTACAATCGAGACCTCTAACCTGACAAGACTCGTAAAAGATATCAATGATTATCAGGATGGAGATGGTGCAACATCGTATCATAGAACAGTGAGTGGGCTATCTAAAAGAGGCTACATAGAGTCCACTAAAGCTAACAAGATGCAACACATACAA
>JAUSMW010000205.1 GCA_030645815.1 Candidatus Saccharimonadota bacterium | reverse complement strand
GTACCTCCGTTATATATGTTTAAAAGGTTTCCGGAGGTGTGAACGGTGCGGGAAGTAAGATTTAATGAAGTAGATCCATCTGCAGCTGAAGATTCTATTTGGTTGGTTCCACCCGTAGCCATAAACCGTAAATCAGTAAGTGTGGTACCAATTTGAAGTTCTGCTGAATTACCCACGAGAGCTCTTGTTGCGGAGTTTGCCGCAGCGTCATCACCAAACACAATGCCTCCAAGTGCTCCGCCTACAGAATTAGTAACTCTAATAGTATTGGCTCCCACTATGTGCAGGGGGTTAGCCGGGCTTGCCGTACCAATTCCAACCCTGTTATTTGTGGCGTCTATACTTAAGGTATCTGAGTCGAAATTGAGACCATTCACTCCACCAGTTAGCGCAACAGTTGTGTCATTGGCGAATGTCCAGGCTCCGGAGTTGATCGTTACAATATCGCCAATGGCGTCACCAACAACAACTGCACCGTTAAACGTCGAGGTACCTGTAACAGTTAGTGCTCCGGCATTGGTAGTAGTTAGTCCGCTCCTCCCTAGAGTCAGGGCGCTGGCGTTGGCGGCCGCAATAGTAATTGTTCCGGTAGTGCCCGTGGCCGTCCCGGTATCAACAGTTAGGTTGCCCGAATTACTGGTTACACCAGCCGCGTTACCAGTGGTAACAGAAACTGTCGCCGAGTTAGTGCTAGCTCCATTGGTGTTATTGCTGGCCACACCAAGAGCCCGCCCGGCTATAAAGCTGTAAGGGACGGCTGTTAGCTTAAATCGAGGAGACATCTCGGCATCTGTTGGCGTACAGGCACCAAAAGCACACGAACCTGTACCGCGTACCGTCATACCCAGCCACAGCTCTTGATCCCAATCAATCGTCGCCGGAAAAGCCGTAATCGAGCCGAGGTTAACCGATAAATAGCCATTCTTAACCGTTACACCTTGTGCGGCACTATTTAGGCGGGACTCTGCCCAAAGCGTACTTCCACCAGAAGACACACTGTAGATGTTGAACTGGATGTTATACGTCCCATCGGCCACCAGTGCCCCTGTTGGTTGCAATAATCGAGCCTGAAAGTTCAGATTAGACGAGGTTACAGCGCTAGCCGGCGCAGGATTTAGGGTAGCCAGAAGGCCACTGGCCAAGACCAGAAAGGCAATAATCGCAAAAATTTTTACTTTAGCTGCGAAGACCGGTATACGATACCTGCCAATCTGTGCTGCTAGACTAAAAAGTTTCTTTTGGGCGTTGCTGCCCTGGGTTAGCATTTTTGTTTTTCCTTAGTTTTTTGTTTTTGTTTTTGTTTGTGGAACGTTTTTTTATGCGTCCCTCTATATAATTAATACGAGGAATGTTTAAAGTATGACACTCCTACCCCTTTGGGTTCAAGAGGTTTTGAATAGTTTTTTTATTCGGGCAAAAATGTATTAATAAACGCAATATTTGTTGCTGTGTACAGCCTGATAGGTGTTGTTTTTATGTATTTGCGACACCATCAATAGCTAGCCTACCAAGAATCGTTCCCGCAGCAGTGCCCGCCAGGTAAGTTTTCCACAATTGGCTATAGTTTTTGTCATTGAGCATCACTATTTTGAATAAGATTGTAGTACTACCCTACTCCCTAACACCTTAGAACGATCCTCTAATGGAATTGCAAACTCCAGGAGACTGAGCAAAGAAAGTTGCCTAAATAGTTGCTATACTGATGTAAGAACAGCTACAGTTTGGTGCAGTTATATGCTCTCAAATTGCTAATGTTTAAGTACTCACCAACTTAGTGATCTTTTTCATGTTTGCAAGGTGTGCTTTGCAAAAAATACAGGATTTAGCTGATTTTGACTACTTTTACGCTGCTCAGTTTTTGTCTGTGGCCACGAGTTTTGTGAACACGTTTTTTAGCTTTATAGCGTATGGCAGTAACTTTGTCTGCTTTGATCAAAGCCTCTTCAACGCTTAGCTCAACTTTTGAGTCTGTTTCGGGCTTGCCAACGGTTGTTTTGTCTCCGTCTAGAATTAACAGAGCTGGCAAACTGAATTTCTTATCATCGGACTGTAACAAATCAACTTCAATAACGTCACCTTCGGATACAAGGTACTGTGAGGAGCCAACTCGAATAACTGCTTTTTTCATAATTTAACAAAATTCTAACAGAGTTACCCCTGTTTGTAAACACACTAATAAATTACTACTATGACTTTTTGATTTGTATGGTCAATTTGTGGGATTCTACGACTACCTCGGTTTCAAAATCAGGCTCCTCAAGCGATTCTGAGAGGCTCTGGCTAAGTGTTTCGGCCTGAATAGTCTTGGAATGCGCTTTGATTGCCTCTTGCAGTTCAGGCGAACCATTAAGCCCTAGCAAGATTCTATCTTCTACCTGCAAACCAGCCTGCTTACGAGCACTCTGTACCTGGCGCACAATTTCACGCATTAACCCCTCGCTCTTGAGGGCAGGAGTAAGATCAGTATCTAACTTTAGTTCTTTACCCTTTTGGCTTACTTCTTTGACGTTAACTTCTTCTTTGATAATTTCAATAAGCTCGTCAGGGTACGGTAGCGGCGTCTCGGGCACTGACAGCTTACTCAGTGGCTGACGCACCTTAATGCCAGCAGCCGCTCTTAGGGAGAGGGAGTCTGTAATAACGCTACGGACATCGTTCATCTGGCCCACTAGTAGCTCGTTTACGTGGCCAGCCTCTGGCCAATCAACCAAGTGAACCGACTCTTCGCCAGTTAGCTTACGATATAGCTCTTCACTCATGAACGGAGTAAACGGCGCCATCACCTTGGCCAGCTGAACCAAAACATAGTGCAGTGTTGTGTAGGCCATCTTTTTGTCGGCATCGTCTTCTGATTTCCAAAACCTCTTACGACTACGACGTACATACCAATTGGAAGCATCTTCGATGAACTCTAGTATTGGTTTGGTGGCATTGGGCAGATCGTAGGCCTGCATATGCTTGTCAACTTCGCTGATTAACTGGTGAACTCTAGATATTACCCAGCTATCGAGCGGGTTTTGGCACTCAGTGCTAGGATCTGCTAATTCACCCCTATACTCCCAACCGTCAACAGAGGCATACAAAGTAAAGAAATCGTACATGTTCCAGACCATTGATAGCTTGCGCTGTACGTCCGACACGTCTTTGTCTTTCATGGTGAAATCTTCGCCATTAAGAAGTGTTGAGCTAAGGAATAAAAACCTCAGCGCGTCAGCACTATATTCGTCCATAATCACGTTTGGATCAGTGTAGTTGCCCAGAGATTTACTGAGTTTACGGCCATCACTACCCATGATTGTCCCTGTTACTACTACGTTACTGAACGAGTTCTTGCCAAACAATCCGACACTAACAGCGTGCAATGAATAG
>JAUSMW010000158.1 GCA_030645815.1 Candidatus Saccharimonadota bacterium | reverse complement strand
TCTTGGTGGAACCGCCACAACAAGTGCAAAGTTTGCAGTTCTAGGAATAAATGATGCAAGAGGATCTCAGACCGCATCTCTTTCTGGAAACTTAGTATTGGATGCTGCAAGTTCAATCCAAACAACACAAAATCAAAGCTTGACTCTCGGTGGAGGAACAACGGGAAATCTCACTCTTGGCCGTGCTTCACAAAATCTATTCCTCCCTAACTTTACTACAAATGGTGGACTACTCTACACTTCCTCAACAGGACTTCTTACTCAGCTTGGAGCAGGCACAACAGGAAATTGTCTTACAGCCAATACAGGAGCTGCACCAACTTGGGGATCTTGTGATGGCGCAGGAAGTGTAAATGTTTGGGACAGCGCCAATGGGATCATCACTCAGGGAAATACCACGCAGGATCTACTTATCGGCGGACTTGCAACGGCAAGCTCTAAATTTGCATTCACAAATGTTAATTCAGGCACTCCAACTCTTAAGATATTTAACTCTAATAGCACACAGTCCCTTAATTTGAGTCACGACGGAACAAATGGAATTATTACCTCATCAACCGGGACCATCAATATAGGAAATGGCGCAGGAACTGTATACCTTGATGCAGTACTTACGAATGATACTACCAATAATGATGGCTTTGTTAGGGTTTCGGATAAATTCTTTGTCCAAGCAGCAGAGTCCACTGGAAGCGTTGCTGTTCTTATCGACAACTCAAGCACGGGAGACTTACTAACAGCTTCAGCTGCAGGTGCTACCAAATTTACTATTGGAAATAATGGCAACATTACAGCAACCGGAACCCTAACTGGTCTTACTGGTCTTACCTCCTCAGGCACAATTACACTCTCCGCCTTCTCAACCAACGGTGGCTTACTATATACAAATGCATCAGGCGTTCTTGCTCAGTCAGGCGCCGGAAGCGCAAGTCAATGTCTCATGTCAAATGGTGGAGGTGCACCAACTTGGGGGGCATGTGATAATACAGCAAGCGTTAATGCTTGGAATACAGCAAGCGGTGCACTAGTTCAGGGGAATACTACTCTTGATCTGCTTGTTGGTGGAACCTCAACATCAAGTGCCAAATTTGCAATAATCGGCATAAATGATGCGAGAGGAAGTCAGACTGCAACTCTATCTGGAAACTTAGTTCTTGATACTGCAGGAAGCTTACAAACCACCAATGGTCAAACTCTTACCATCGGTGGGGGTACATCAGGAAATCTTGTTATTGGTCAATCAGGTAAGAATATCACTCTCCCGGGATACACTGGTCAAAATGGAATTC
>JAUSMW010000197.1 GCA_030645815.1 Candidatus Saccharimonadota bacterium | reverse complement strand
AGTTATCGAATCAATTTTAGGCTTATAAACTTTTTCTATTTGAGATCCAACTGCAGAAGTGCTGAGAGCATTAACAGACTCGGAAAGAATTTTCCCATATGACGTGTATATTGTAGTTGCGTTGGGCATACCGGTAAAAGGCCAGTCCTGACGCAAATTAGTTTCAAGAGAATTACCTGTCAACAAATCTTTGACTATTGTTTTTTCATAACCCAAGAGCCCACGCCCACCGGCTTGGCTCCTCATATGCCAATAGGTGAATTGTTTATTTACAAGTGTGGTTTTAGAAACCAAACCTGTTCGAGCCGATTTTTTTATTTCGGTGACAATAGGTACAGGCTTTAACCAGTTATTTACTCTGGCCTGATTTATGTAAGGGTTCTCAAATAGAGCAAACGGTTCATTGGTAGCTTTGTAATAAGGTTTGTAGTCAACTGAGGTTGCGTCAAAACTTAACGGTGGTAAAACCACACTTTCTTTCAAAATTTTATAATTAGAATTGTCGTGAAAATTTTGGCAAGGAATTTTCTGTGAAGAATGAGCAGATGAACACAACTCTTCTTTCATTGGACTTGATCTTGACATTGGCTGGTATGCAATAGTTGCATCTGCAACTATCCCACTTTTTATCTGAGTTATCGCATCTGCAGCCAATACGCCAGGATGGCCATTTAAAAAGCCCCCGCTAGTATTTGCATACCCATAAACCCTAATATAGTCCTGATTATTACTTTTTGCAGCTCCATCAAGCTCTACAAAATCTAGCCAAGAATCACCGTTAGCATCACCAACAGTTAAAGGATGGTAAGGAGTTGATCTAATAGCATTAGCTTCTGAAAATTTATTTTCTTTAGCAATCCAATAGTTAACATAATATATATATGTTTTTGAAACTGAATCGTACGAATATCTTATTACATCTTCTGAACCATCTCTATTGACATCAAAAAACCACACAGGATCCCAATTAGCACTTCCCGGTGTTGATGGCCAACTTACATATTCTGTAAATCCCTCCCCCTTACTGAGGGCATAGCGCCAATTCGCGCCAATTCTGAAAGCAATGTCAGACAATCCATCGCCATTGATATCGGGAACATTTAATCCTGCCAAGCCCACTTGGTCATTTAATTGCCCCTGGCTATTTGCCGAGTAACCGGTCCTCTTATCCAAGAATAAGTTTTTCTTTAGCTGAAGTTGATTTGCGGAGTAACTATACCAATTCAGCTTAAATGCAGTTGCATTTTCAGCCTGACTATACCATGCAAAATAGCCCAATAGATCCTGCTTCAAATCACCATCAAAATCACCTACCACAAATGATTTTTCCCAAGGCAACGTTGTTTGAATGATATCTGACGGCCCCTTTAACCTAATATCACTCAAAACATTTTGACGATTGTGTAATGATTCATGGAAACCGTAATAGTCCCTTTGGTCAGCGGTTTTATTGAGGCCTTTCTTTGTTTTTGTAATGCTGATTGACGATAAGTCCCTACTCATATTGATCTGCGATACAAGTCCATCCCCATGTAGATCAGCAAATATTGTAAATCGATCACCATTTCCTACTGATAGACTAGATTCAGAAAACGCCCAATAGCGATTATTTCTTTCCACCAGTAAGCCCTTGGGCCTTGTCATATTTGACGAACTATCAAAATAACCAGGAATTATTAGATCACTTCTTCCATCATTATTAATATCTGCGAACTGAAAGTGCCCAACTAAGGGGGTGCTAGTTTCAGATAAGGTGGCGTACTTCGCACTAGATAAGCTATATGCATCGAAAGCCAACGTCCCTACATTAAAGGCAGCATAAGTATGCGTGTAATTATCAGAATCTTTTTCGTTCCAAACCAATTCTGCAATTCCATCACCGGTCAAATCAGATAGTTTTGCATTCGTGGGTGAATAACCATATTGAGTTTTTTTGGACACAGCATGAAGCCACTCAACGCCAATGTCTTTTAACTCAACAGTACCAGCACTTGATTTTTTAGTCGTTCCCCAAGTAAATTGAGTTATAGCAAAGCAAGTACTAAAACTTTTACATTCATCAACCCCTTGCCAACGCGTCACATACCCCGCCAATCCACTACTGGTCGCCAGATCAAATTGATAACTGCGATGCAATAACCCCAACAAAGAATAAGAGTTAATTTGCGTGAGTAATTTGTTAGTGCGAAATTCATAACCCGCCACATATCTTGAAATAGGATCGTCACGATCTTTATAAATGAAATCGATGTAAGCGCCAGGGTTACTGGTGGTATTGGGAATTGGAAACGCATAGTTAATACGTTTTATGCGCAAACCGTCTGCAGATGTACCTTCGTGCACATATTCAATAGCATTATTGGCGGCATCTTTATATTGGCTGAGCGCCCAGGTCATGGTCGCAGCCCCCTGCTCTTTTGCCGTTTCCATGCCACCAAATACTAAAGTTGCACCATCTTCCGCGCGAGCTTCAAAATAATCCGGGTTGCCCGCTGTTCCGCCCTTTGCCGTGTACACGACGCCATTATCAATTTCGGTCTTATATTGACTTTCCGCATCCCCCTGTGCGCCAGCCACCAACATCAGGCGCTGAGCATCGATACAAAAACGATCCTCTGCGCTCCAACTGATCACTTTATTTACTCCATCGCGCACCAGCGTTTGATTGCAGCGCTTGATTGAACTCAGACCGCCGACTGAGCCACCTTTACCCAGAAGTCCATTGGCCGCCTGACTGTTGTAAAGCGCGGTGATATTAGGCTTTACACCACCGATACCGTTGGGAGCGGCAATAGGCAGGGTATAAACGGCTGCACCTAGACGATCCACAATCAGCGAACCTGGTGTCTGGGAAACCTGTGCCTGGGTGCTTAACGCGACTACCGATAAGCAAAGCACAAACCATGAAATGGATGACGGACGTATTGAATAATAGAGATTGGCAAACATCGTTGGTGCCTCTTCCTTAAAGTCTAGCGGGCGATTAATTATTACTACCCGAAGTCCGAATCATACAAAGAGATATTTATATAGCGAGGAGGAACGGAAAGCGTCCTTTGCTCAATCTACACCAACGCAACGAGGCCATGTGTAGACAAAAAAATCCCATAATGAAGATAGACGACAGATAGAACCTGAATTTTGACGCCAGTTTATCGGAGCACTAATCCGCTGTCCATTTTGCAGGCAGAGTATTTCAGTAATAACTCAAAAAGGTTAACTCGGTTCACTGGCAAAGCCCCCCATGATGAAAGCCTTGTCAATAATTGCAACCAGTTCGAACCAAGCTATCGCTGCCCCTACCGCCCCCCCATGTTCAACCTCCGCAGAATCCTCCTTTGTACCTTCGCACACCTAAACTTGCATATGGAAATTCCCGATGTAGGTCAACGCGAGTGCCCCTAAACCATAAAGAGCGATTGAATCGGCATACACAAGTAGCTCCCCATTTTTCATTAGCAAATTTATTATTGCAGGAGGCACCGGATCGAATCCGCGCAATTTCCGAAATAAAAGCGTCATATAAGACGACTAGCATGGGAGCATCTAACAATACTCATTGAGCCTCCCATGAACCTTAGCGACACTGACATCATGCAACGGATTAGCGATGACCTGCTCGACAGCTATGACGAAGAATTTGAGCTGGAGTTTGAAGATCATATCTATGACCAAATCCCCGGCATGGGTGGTGCT
>JAUSMW010000195.1 GCA_030645815.1 Candidatus Saccharimonadota bacterium | reverse complement strand
GCGTCTAACTAGCGCCCAAATCGCTCCAGACAGTACTGCCAAGGTATTCGAATGAACTACAGCTACTTTTCTGCCACCCACCACGCGATCAAGTCCTCGAACAGCGGCCAGTGTTTGCCCCGCGAGCTTCAAAAGTCCCATCGGTGTCATTACTGCACGACTAATCTTGGCTACCGGGCCTATGTGCACCTCTACACCAGCGTCTGCGAGTGCGTTAAAGAGCGGACCACCCTCTGGCAGAACAACGACAGGCGTGAACTTCTTACGCTTTTGAAGCCCATCGGCCAGAAAAAACAAGACCTTGTCAGATCCGTACATTTCTGCAGATTGGTGAACTAAAAGAACGATCATATTAATAATTTAAATACTCTCAAGAATAATGTTATATTTCTCATGGCGACTATAAATCTCGCATTCTTAATATTTTGGCAGGAACGCCACCTATTACACAGTTCGGTGGAAAAATCCCACGTACCACGGCGCCAGCAGCAACTACAGATCCTGCTCCGATATTAGAACCATCTAAGAAAACTACATTTGCACCAACCCAGCAGATATCGCCAACAGTAATCCCTTCACGTGTCACGCCCTGTTTACGGATTATTATTTCAATATCATCAAATCGATGATTCTCCGAGTGGAAACTAATTCGTTGCCCCATGATTACATCAGAACCTATTGTCACACCACCTGCAGCACCAATAAAAGAAAACGCACCAATACCAGAGTTCTGTCCGATGCTGCAACCAACTCCGATACTTGAGATAACTCCTGTCCCTTCAATTATTGAATGAGGACCGATACTTACACCGTCGCCAATTTTCACTCCGTTCTTAGACAAGCCATCAATGACGACACCCTCGCCTATTGTTATACCAACTCCAAATGTAATAAATTTTCTATTTCTCAAACGAACGTTTGGACCGACAAATACTAACTTCCTTATATCAGATGAAAATTTGATACCTCTAAGTAAACAACGAAGGAGTGCCAAGCATCTCCGGAATACAAGAGAGAAAATCGCGGACACAGGAAGGTTGGGATCCAACTTATATGGAGCTCTCTTTATCCGCGTCGCTATAAATTCAATTATTTTTTTTATCATTTGAAAAATTAATATTTTCAAAAATCTTGGTTGCGATCAATTGCATACCTGTATCGCTCGGGTGAGAGGCGACGCCCAAATTATTGAATTTGCCATTCGTATCGGCTCGCGCACCCGCTACAGAACTTATTCCGCTTATATCAACAATATATATTGAATTCCCAGTACACATCTTGTAAATTATTTTGTCAACCACTTTAGTGGCCCACCAAGTTGTGACGCAATATATATCTGATTTTGTCTCCTGTTGTATTTTGGTAAGCACTGATTGGTAGCGGCTTACGAAAATTTCACTATTTAT
>JAUSMW010000192.1 GCA_030645815.1 Candidatus Saccharimonadota bacterium | reverse complement strand
ATATTGCTTTAGTACAAAGTCGAGTTTTTTGGCATTAAGAATGCTACCAATAATAAGCGTGCAGCGGTCCAGTAGTCCAAGTTCTCGAAGTTGTTGTTCTAAGAGAAAGGTTAAATACTCAGAGTTGTCGTAGACAATTACCCGCGTCACTCCGAGATCGAGGAGCTGTCTAACTATTTCAGAGCCAATCGAACCAGCACCGCCGGTGACTAAGACGGTTTTTTCTTTATAGAAATCTGTCAATCGATCAACATTTGTATTGATAAAGGGTCTGCCAAGAAAATCTTCCGGTTCAATATCCTTGACTTCTTCGTACCGAACATCGTTCTGGCCAATAATTCGCTGACTACGAGGCACAATTCGTATCGGAATACGGTGATTCAGATTGGCCATGAGAATGGTTCGGATTTCTTTTCCGGTTGCCGATGGTATCGCAATGATGAATTCATCGATCGGATTGCTACTGGCGATTTTTTGACAGTCGGCAATCGTGCCTAGAAGATCCGGAGTGTCTTGACTCGCATCGTCGTCCAGGAAGCCAGTGATATGGTACGAACGATAGTTGTTTTCGATGTCGCGTTTAAGTAGACGGCCCGCTCGTCCGGCGCCAATGATTGCAATTTGTCGCTCGATTCGTCTCATAGTAATTCCTTTTGATAGCGCTGCAGTGTCTGTTCTAGTCCAGATTTGAGCGGGGTAAATATTTTGAATCCAAAAGTATTTCGCAACAACGAGTTTGAGGTTCGGATTGCCAGTAGTTCGTCTACTAAGGGTGCAGCTGGCTGAGTAATGGGCAGCTGATTTCCGATCAGTGTTTCGATTAACATTACGATATCGCGTAGTGAGTAACTAGTTCCTGAAACAAGATTAATAATACCATGATGAGTAGTGCGATTTTTAATCGCGAGTATGGCGTTGATGACATCATCAATAAAAATGTAGTCACGCAAGGTTTGGCCATCATTCGATAGCGTAATCGGTTTGACTAAATGCTTGAGAAGAGATCGAATTACTAGATCTATAAAGCCTCGGTTTTTAGGATTTCCGTAGACATTCCCCAGACGTAGGTGTGTTAACT
>JAUSMW010000188.1 GCA_030645815.1 Candidatus Saccharimonadota bacterium | reverse complement strand
ATATTGTTGGTTCACAAGATACAACTGGTTTGATGACTTCACAGGAATTAGAGTCTATGGCTGCTACAGTGATTTCTCCAATTGTTGATGGTGCATACCAATCAGGTTGTCATACTGCTTCAGTTTGGGATAATAAATCTAAGGCAAATATTCCTAGATTGATGAAATTTATGAACGACTTCGGATTAATCACAGCTCGTGACCCGAAAGGTGTTTATCACTCAATGACAGATGTAATTCATAAAGTATTGAATGATATTACTGTAAATGAGTGGGCTATCATCATAGGAGGTGACTCTCATACAAGAATGTCTAAAGGTGTTGCTTTTGGTGCTGACTCAGGAACAGTTGCTCTTGCATTGGCTACAGGAGAAGCTTCTATGCCAATTCCAGAATCTGTGAAGGTGACTTTCAAAGGAGATATGAAAGGGTATATGGATTTCCGTGATGTGGTTCATGCTACACAATCTCAAATGCTTAAAACATTTGGCGGAGAGAATGTATTCCAAGGAAGAATTATTGAGGTTCACTTAGGAACGCTGAATGCAGATCAAGCCTTTACGTTTACGGATTGGACTGCAGAAATGAAAGCAAAAGCGTCTATCTGTATTTCTGAGGATTATACTTTGATTGAATCTCTAGAGATGGCGAAAGGTAGAATTCAGATTATGATTGACAAAGGAATGGACAATAAAAATCAAGTGCTGAAAGGTTTGATTGCTATTGCTGATAAGAGAATCGCTGAGATTATTTCAGGTGAGAAACCAGCGTTAAGACCAGATGCAAATGCCAAGTATTATGCTGAAGTTGTTATTGATTTAGATCAAATTGCTGAGCCAATGATTGCTGACCCAGATGTGAACAATGCTGATGTTTCTAAAAGATATACGCACGATACGATTAGACCATTGTCTTTCTATGGAGGAGTTAAAAAAGTAGATCTTGGGTTTATTGGTTCTTGTATGGTTCACAAGGGCGATATGAAAATTCTGGCTCATATGCTTAAGAATATTG
>JAUSMW010000185.1 GCA_030645815.1 Candidatus Saccharimonadota bacterium | reverse complement strand
ACCCTTCCTGACAAGGCGATTGGATAATCATTTTCTTGTTCTTTTAGTCCACCAAGAACAATTCCAGGGTTAGTGGAAACCACCCCAGCAATCTTTGAGTCATAAGGATTTGTCGAGCGTTCTACAAAAGTATCGCCATTTCCAGGTTGGTTACTCCTGACGCTGACAACGTCCCCATCTTCGAGATTCTCCTCACTTTGCATATTCTCGGCCAGGTCGTCGGTCAGAACAGTCGCGCTGATCGAATAAATCCGTCCGGCAGTTGGGCTGACCGGACAGCCGGTATTGTCGTTGTCGACACAAAGAGAGCCATTGTCGACATCTAGGTTTAGTTGATTGGTTGTGCCATAACCTATATCGACATTGGTGGGGATTACCATAGTAGTATTACTTAATCCGCTGATCATATTACCCCAAGGAGCATAATTTCCTGCCATGATGCTAAGATCAGAACCGTTTACAAAACCATCCCCATTGAGGTCACCATCTTTTGCTCTGAGCGGGTTGCCGTTGTTATCAACCCAGTAGACTGTAGTCCAACAGGCTTGCGTAGAGTTACAATTCCATATGCCGGTGGTGCTAAGAAAACCGAGGTCCTTAAAATCAACAAAACCGTCCCGGTTTAGATCACCAGTAACCGGCGTATAAGAAGTAGATATTTTACTAGTGTTTGGGTCAATCGAAATTATGTTGTTTGTTCCCAGTGAGCTGGAGCCTGAGATCTTGAATTTTCCACTGTCGCTGGAATCAGCACCAATGGTCCAGGTCACGCTGTAATAAACGGTTATCCGAATGTGGTCTATTTTTCCAGATGACCCTACACCACAACTCCCATAGCCGGAAAAACATAATGTACCAACACCAACACCGAAAGTAGAATTATTGATTTCGCTGGGTGTCCAGGTGGTTCCCCACAGATCGCTACTGGTACCGGCACTTTCATAGGTGTCTATACCGGACCAATCAGAACCTCTACCCTTTGCACTACCAACAGGAACACCATTTTTAAATAACTGCACCCAATTTGTAGCATAACCTCCAGTACCATCAGACCTTTCAAATTCTACCTTTACCCCTTTGATAATTGCATCAGTCGGAACCGAAAAACTATAATTGGTGGCTTCGAGCAAATCGCTTTCTTCCAAGTCAGACGAAGTTACCGAAGCATAGGTGTTGTCACTAGCAAAAACGTTGCCTGTACTAGTCCATGACGAAGTACCAAAAGAATAATTGGTTGCTGAAGCTGGGTTTTTTGGCCCTGCCGAGGTAGCGCTGTTGGTGTCGTGAAGTTCAATTGCAGGAGAGCTACTCGAAGTTATTGTTAAGGGTTGTGTTGGGGTTGTAGTTCCGATTCCAACTTTTCCGTTGACTTGCAGATTACCACCAGCTGTTAGCAAACCAGTTCCTGTCGTGATCGGAGCATTGCCGGTTGTTCCAATATTGATTTGGTTTGCTGTGGTGACACCAACTCCAAGAGTTCCGGTGGAGAGAGTATCCAGTCCTTGTCCAGCCAAGACAGAAATTTTTCCAGATCCGTTAACTACAAAGACTGTGCTATAAAGCAAGTTGTTCCATCCAGTACCGATGTTGAGGGCGTTTTTTGTTCCTGCTCCGGAAACAGTACCGATGTTAATACCATTTAGTGTACCGGAACTAGCTGATCCAGCTGAGATATTCAAGCCATTGTGAGTTCCAGTGGCGGTAGTTCCGAGAGTAATTAGCTCACCGTTTGTTGTTCCGCCAGATATATTGGCGGTTGTGATCGAAAGTCCGGAAGAACCTTGAGGGACTGTACTAAGACTAATAAGATCGATAGCATTTAATGGGGAAAGTATAGTGCCGGTTCTATTCCAGTAACCAGAGTTTCCCGTAGATCCACCAGTGATATCCCCAGAACAGGTTAAAGATCCGTTTGCTCCGTTTAATGTACAGCCGGTATCACCAGATCCGCCGGAAAGCGAAATTGTTGAAGCACCAGAACCCGTTGGCCCAAGATTAATCGTTGTCCCTGCGCCGGCAAAATTAACCGTCGTGGCAGTATCGTTAACTAAGTTGAAAGTCGAAGACGTGGTAGTTAAGTAACCCCCATTAGCAGCAAGCCAGCCAGTTACTGCAGTGTAGCCATCAAGATAGGCAGCGTAATTGTTACTAGCTCCAGAAGCATTAGCATAGATAGCATAGTTATTGGTGGCAGCACCGGTTGCGCTAGCATAAATGCCATACACATTACCGGTAGTAGCGGTTTGGCTGACATTGATTCCTCGACCATTGGCTGTAGCATCAGCAATATCTAGTCGGTAACTGGCCCCGCTATTATTAATGCCAACATTACCGCCATCAAGAATTGTGAAGACTTCGGTGGAGTTATCCATTATGTTTACCAAATCGGCAGTTGAGGTGCCTGTCAGCGTAAAAACCGGTGTGGTTGCGTTTTGGCTTCTAATTGAAAATGTCCCGGCATCACTTCGAGTGTAGGCATTAGCCGAGGAATATACATCGAGCATT
>JAUSMW010000176.1 GCA_030645815.1 Candidatus Saccharimonadota bacterium | reverse complement strand
GTATTTTTCAGGCGTATCTTTATTCGCAGGGAATGCGTCGCTATCCTCGCCACGTAATTCGATTACGTTGGATGGTTTAAGGCGCGAGAGGGCGAACAGCGCCCGCAGGGTAAAGAGAATTTCAATTGTCATAAAAAGATTAATGCCCATTCCACCTACAGGGCCAATGTACATGCAATGTAGGGTGCGCAAGATGGACATCAGCCACTTGATCGCCAGTACCCAGAGTAACCAGTTGAGTGCGTGTAGGGAATGCTCCTGAATATTGGAAAATTGGTTTTCTAGCTGCCGCTCGTGATCCTGTAACAAGAGTCGTATACGCAGGAAAAACATAGGTACTTGTAATGTGAATATGCCGATACTCACCAACATGCCGCCGTGGATCAACAGCGATTGATAAGGTGAAATCGGTGAATCTGCATTAGGAAATTGATTTTCACCATGGGCTGATAACAGCAGAGGTACGACGCACAGGCTGGCTATTAGTATCAGTGCTTTATGTAACGGTGGGACGAGTCTTGGGTGGGGAGTTTGTTGCCGGGTTATCTCCAGTGTGCATAACCAAAGACAGGGTGCAATCAACAACGACAACTGCATCAATCCGCCCAACCAGAGGGATTTAAATCCGGTATCAGGATGCAACACTAACCATTCAAAACTAAAATTCACCGCCTCCAGCAATAAGTACACTGAAAAAAATCGCAGTGGTAGCTGCGGCATAACACTGCGCAGGCTAAATGCACACAATAGGCAATAACCTATGGTGATGGCGAATAACGATGTCTGTAGTGTGTTCACGGTTTCACGCCATTGGAATTGAAAATTTGAATCAGAAATCTATGTAGTGGGGTTCTGATATCGAGAATAGATACATTAGTTCCTTTATCACAATGCTGGCTAGGCTACGCTTGCTTACCTTGGGTTTTCTTAACAGATAAATGGATATATTGATGATCAGGATATTAAAACAGGCAACGCTGTATTTGTTAGCATTTATTTTGCTGTTATCTGCACTATTTACTATCGGTGTACTTTCGCCAGTCGCCACAGTAGAGGCGGTTAAGACTAACACTCCAATCGCAATAATGAATACATCTGTTGTCGATGTTGCGGCGGGTGCAATCCTTCCAAATCAAACCGTCATCATAGATGGCAAACAAATTCAAATTGTCGATTCTGCCGATCAAGTGATAATTCCTGAAACTGCTATTCGTATAGATGGCGGTAATCGATTTTTGATGCCCTCGCTATGGGATATGCACACCCATATCTTCAAAGTGACACCGCT
>JAUSMW010000165.1 GCA_030645815.1 Candidatus Saccharimonadota bacterium | reverse complement strand
ATCAAACCAGGTAAAGTCTTGTACGAAATTGATGGTGTTAACGAAGAATTGGCTCGCGAAGCATTTACGCTTGCAGCTGCTAAACTTCCGTTTAAAACCACTATCGTGACTCGGACGGTAATGTAATGAAAACTAAAGATCTACGTGAAAAGTCGGTAGAAGAGTTGACAGCTTTGCTTGATGAGCAACAGCTTAACCAATTCCGTCTTCGTATGGCAAAAGCAACTGGTCAATTGGGTAAATCGCACGAAGTTGCACTTACTCGTAAGACAATTGCTCGTATTAAGACACTCCTTACCGAAAAACAGGGGAACGGACAATGAGTGAACAAACAGTTCGCACGTTAACCGGCAAAGTAGTAAGTGACAAAATGGACAAGTCTATTGTTGTACTTATCGAACGCCGCGTTCAACACCCGTTGTATGGCAAATCAATCCGCCGTTCAACTAAATTACATGCTCACGATGAGAACAACACAGCTAAAACTGGCGACGTTGTGACTATCAAAGAAAGCCGCCCAATTTCTAAAACTAAGTCTTGGACTCTAGTTGAAGTTGTTGAAGCTGCTGCTGAGTAATTAGACGTATCTGTTGCATCATCGGTTAATTTCGAGTACTCTTTGAGCCTTTCGAAATTGTGACCGGTGATGCTCGGTTTTGGAGTAGGGCAATGATTCAAACCGAAAGTATGCTAGACGTAGCAGACAATAGTGGTGCTCGCCGCGTACAATGTATTAAAGTACTTGGTGGTTCACACCGTCGTTATGCTTCTGTTGGCGACATTATTAAAGTTACTGTAAAAGAAGCTATTCCACGCGCACGTGTTAAAAAAGGTGACGTGATGAATGCTGTTGTAGTTCGTACAAAATTCGGTATCCGTCGTCCAGACGGTTCAGTGATTCGTTTCGACGATAACGCTCCTGTTATTTTGAACAACAACAAAGCGCCGATTGCAACTCGTATTTTCGGACCAGTGACTCGTGAACTTCGTACTGAACAGTTCATGAAAATTATTTCATTAGCACCCGAAGTTTTATGATCATACATTTATTGTTACTATTCG
>JAUSMW010000164.1 GCA_030645815.1 Candidatus Saccharimonadota bacterium | reverse complement strand
CAGGGCAAGCGCGTCACAACACTAGAGGTAGAAATGCCTCGTATGGTGTTGGCA
Source organism: Candidatus Saccharimonadota bacterium (assembly GCA_030645815.1). GTDB lineage: Bacteria > Patescibacteriota > Saccharimonadia > Saccharimonadales > Saccharimonadaceae > JACPYF01. The sequence continues at coordinate 20,878 of JAUSMW010000164.1, read as the reverse complement.
GAGTTCAACACACATCGCATGTTCAGTCGTAACTCGGCAAGTTCTCGGGCTATTCCGGTACACAAGCAACTACTGAAATTGCTTGAAGAGCCTTTCGTACCAGAAAGGTTCGGCCGCAACCAACCAGGCATGCAGTCGCATAACTGGCTAGAAGGAGACCAGCACGAAGAAGCACGTGCCATTTGGCTTCGCGCCCGTGACCGTGCCGCTTCAGCAGCTTTCGAGATGCTGCTAGGTGAAAAGCTGGCGGGAGAAATCTTTGGATATGATCCAGAGGAAAACTCCTTCGCCACCCTTCACCAGCTCCAGATTGGCTTCGACGATGCTGTAAATGCATTCAACGAAGCTATGAAAGTCGAAGACCCTGCAGACACCGAAATTCTCGGTGTTCACAAGCAGATTGCAAATCGATTGCTAGAGCCGTTCATGTGGCACACGGTCGTCGTTACGGCTACCGAGTGGAGCAATTTCATGGCGCTCCGCATCGACGAGCATGCACAGGCAGAAATCCGCAAACCAGCGGAGTTGATGCTTGAAGCTCTCGAAACCTCTATCCCAGAGGAACTCGGATACGGTGAATGGCATGTTCCGTTCATCCAGCCCGACGAAAAGCAAGAGCTCGAGACAGAAGTAAAGGTCAAGGTCTCTTGTGCACGTTGTGCTCGTACCAGTTACCTCACTCAGAACGGCGTCCGTGACCTATCAGAGGACACCAAGATGTACACCCGTCTCGCTGGTCCAGGTCACATGTCTCCAATGGAGCACCCGTGTCGCCCTATCGAAGAAGGGGAAGAACAGAAGGGTAACCTTCTGGGCTGGCACCAGCACCGAGCAGATCTCCCGAACGAGGATGACTTCGGCAGAATTAAGGCCATGGCGGCGTAAAGGAAGTAAAGATGCAGGCGGGCGCCCTAAAAAGCGTCCGCCCACATCAATTTTTATAGGAGATTATTATGAGTGAATTTGGTAAATATGCAGTCGTCGAAGGTCATGATGCAACCGGTAAATCTACACAGGTAGATATTTTGTGCAGGGAATTAGACAAAGAAGGCATCGAATCAGTAAAGATTGAAGAACCTGCCGGCTCACCAATTAGTGATGAGCTACGAACTATCATAAAAAATGGAGACCTAAGTAGAGACGGCCTCACGAACCTACTATTGTTCACAGCCGCTAGACATGAAACATACAGGCAAATTATAGAGCCAGCCCTCGAAAATGGTATATGGGTTGTAGCTGCTCGTAACTGGATATCTACATTAGCCTATCAGGGTGCGGGCGAAGGTATAGACTCAGATGAAATTCTCGAAATGACCCAGAGATTCACAAGTGAAAAATACTTGAACCCAGACTATCTAAGTGTTCTCGTACTAAAAGACGAGACAGAACGCAGACGCCGCATCAGGGAAAGGGGGTTACTACTAAATCCAGACACCTTTGAAGGTAAGGACGAGCAATTCCAAGAAGATGTACACAATGGCTACCTGCAAATTGTAGAAGACAGAGGTATCAGTGTTATCGACGCTAGCCCTTCAGCGGACGAAGTTGCGGCCGAAATCTGGCGACAAGTAGAGCCGTTGACAGAGGCGGCCTAGTTTGTTACGATAGCTTGTGAACATTACCCGAAGACAGTAGCGGTCGTCAGACTTAATCAGCTACCGAGGAGTAAACAATTAGACATGTTAGTCTTTGGTAATGCGAGAATCAAAGACTTTTTTATTTGTAAAAAAGCACGGTCGATACAACTAAACAGGAACCATTTTATATGGCAATCACAAAAGACAAGAAAAACGAATTGGTAGCCGAACTAGCTAACTTGTTCTCAACCGCTAAAACCACTGTTACTGCAAAGTACACAGGTTTGAGCGTGCAGGACATGCAGGAACTACGTAAAGTTGCTCGTGAAAACGGTATTGTTATCAAAGTCGTCAAAAACCGACTAGTTCGCGTAGCATTGTCACAAAACGACAACTACAAAGACGCTGATACAGCACTACTCACAGACCAACTATTATACGCCTTTAGCGATATAGACGAAGTAGCCCCAGCACAAGTTCTAGCAAAGTTTGCAAAGACTCACGCTGACTTGAAACTAGTTAGTGGTTTCAGCGATGGAAACACATTAGATACAGCAGCAGTGACACAACTAGCAAACCTACCAACCAAAGATCAACTACGTGGACAATTCGTTGGCGTACTATCAGCTCCACTCAGCCAATTTATGGCTGTAGCAAATGGTACACAACGTGGATTCACACAAGTTCTAGCTCAAAAAGCAGAACAAGGATAATTTAAAGGAGAATACAATGGCAGATACAGAAGAAGTAAAATTGAACGCAGCACAAAAGAAAATTGTTGACGAAGTTAATAAACTAACAGCTCTAGAGCTTTCTCAGGTTGTAAAACACCTAGAAGGTGAATGGGGTGTTTCAGCAGCAGCTCCAGCAGCAGTTGCAGCAGCTCCAGCAGCAGGCGGCGACACAGGCGAAGCAGCAGAAGAGAAAACTGAATTTACAGTTACATTGAAAGACGCTGGCGCACAAAAAGTTGCAGCCATCAAAGCTGTAAAAGAAATCACTGGCCTAGGTCTAGGTGAAGCTAAAGCAATCGTTGACGGCGCACCAGCACCAGTCAAAGAAAAGGTTAGCAAAGACGAAGCAGAAAGCGCAAAGAAACTTCTAGAAGAAGCAGGCGCAACAGTCGAACTCTCATAATTCGACTAAACGTTTTTAGTAAAATACCCGTTCATTATGAGCGGGTATTTGCTTTTTAGTTAGTTTTTTATTATAATATAGAGATACAAAAGCTTTATGCAGTTGTAAGGAAGGGCGCCATTGGCGCTTTTCAACATTCAAAAGACAGAAGGGATGTTATGGCCACCGTCACAACACCACCAAATGAAGTACGAGAATCACTTGAAGAAGTAACTCTCGAGCCCAAGACGGATGATTTGCTGGTGGAAATGCTTGACGCTTACGTCGGACGGATTTGTCGTCTTGCAATTGAAGGCGCTCAGCCTTCTAGCGGAGCACGCGTCGTAGCCACCGCAAATGTCGACAAACTCATGCTCGAGGCCGCTATCCGGATTGATTACGATCTCGGAGGAAGCGCGAGCAGAGGGCTTAAAGACATGTGGTTACCCAATGACTTCAATGTTCTTTGGGTACCCGCCATGAACCACATCGAGATTGAGTTACGCTAACGCTAACTCAATCTCAGAGAGGTCCTGGAATGATTCCTTCTGTCCTCTCTCAGAATTATCAAATTATTGATGGTTGCGAGAGAGAAAAAATATCTATTCGTCACTAGTCCAGCACCCACTCTGACGGATAGCCTCTGTGTACCACTCCCACAGGTCTTCCATTCGCCCTTTGACCAAAGTCACAGGGCAGCCTATTGTCACACCCATAGTGTCTTTTACGTCTTTTAGCGCTATATCTTGCTTTAGAGGACCTTCATCTCTACCTCTATAGCCTTTTGGTACAACAATTTCCGACAGGTCCTTATAGCTCACTGATTGTATAGCACCATCTGCACTACGGGTTAACTGGTAATTTTCCACTTTTTCTATGTTATCTTCGCCATAAGCCTTATCTGTCCAATAATCTAAAAAGACTGCGTGCTGCAAAGCCATTAATCTAGGCCCAGACATTGTGGCATTGTTCCAGGCTAGCCGCTTACTATTGCTAGCAATTTTCGCCATGTCATCCGTCGTGAGGTCTAGTGAGCCAGCATGGTGCTCGATTATTGCCGGTATGTCTTTTAATAAGCCCAGCATTGTATTTGTAGCTGTCCATGCGCCGCCTTGTAGTTGTGTGAATAGCTCGGAATGCTTTTGAGGATTAATTTCACCAATCATTTTTGGGTATTCCTCGGCCTCTATATATTCGTCTGTGTCACGCAAAGCAACGATTGCGTCGGTGAATCGGTCAGTGGCGGCTTTGTGTAGTTCAAAAAACGTTCCAGAGCCCCTTTTTAGTACTAAAGGCTCGCTAACGACAGCTTCTATCAATGGGTCTATCACTCTAGCTAGCGCTACGTATTGCAAAGGTTTAATTTTGTCCAAGAATTCTTTGGCGTCTTCTGGTGTTAGACGACTAATCTCAACCTTGGGCGTTCTCACATCAACACCATCGACAAACATTTGTTTGGTTTTACGTCTTTTTTCTTGGTCAACAAACATATATACGAATATACTCCCTGTTAGCAAATAGGCAAGCATGAGCGAAATGACCAGTACTTTGCTATTTAGTCTATTTTTTATTATAATAATATCTATAACATAATAGATTGAGCAATATTTATGAGCGAGGATACACCCCCAGCACACAAGGTCGAATACCCTAACCATAATCGAATACAAGACATCCTTGAGAGTAGTCGCGTGTCGCATACCATTTTTTTACATTGGAAAGAGATTTTATGGAAAACGTACTTTAAACGTGGTGTTTCCAGTGGCAACTACAGTGTAGATATAGATGATTTAAAAGACACCGTAGATGAATATGCAGAATATATTGCCATAGCCGTGGTAGAGGAGGACATCGCTAGAGATATCCCTGTATTAGACCAAGAGGAAAAGGAAACTCTGGTTGCGCAAATACGTGAAGCATTATTACTCAGCATCCATGATAAATGGGAGCAAGAAAAATCCAACCTCATGTCTAACATTAGCTTGGGTTCAGCCGCCTTGGTGGATGCTCTAAGGTCAGATGGGATAGAACCTACTGAAAAGCCAGAACTTAGTGATGATAAAGCTCGCACAGTACTTGAAAAATCCCTAGAACTCGCTAACAGCATCGACAAGAATAGTGAGGGCTGGGACGCAATCTTGGACGCACGTGAAACACTCAACAAAGAATTCTTTGACAAGATGTCTACAGATGGTTTGGACGATATTGATATTGAAGTGTTCCGCAAGGCGTTAAAAACCATGGCTTTGAAGGCATCATCTAGATTCACTTTCGAAAACCCTGTCTCATATGACGACTGCTTGCTGCTCATCATGACCGGGATTGATTATGACTGGCATAGCGCCCTACAGCGAGTTCAGAACAATGTCGAGAAAGCTGATAAAGCAATTAATGCTGGTTTTAGTGAGATAGACCGCTCGGGTGCATTTGACCCAATACCCGGCTTTAACGTAGAGGCTTAATTTTTTACAACGCTTTTTTAGCCACCCCATATATTGTTGTGGAAAAGAAAACTGTTGACATTTTAGGGGTGTAGATGGTATTCTGCGGGGGATAGAACGTAAGTCAAAAACAGACAGTAAGGAACATGCGAGTAACATGTCTGAATTACCAGAAAAACAAGCGAAACGACTGAAAAGTCTGATTCAAGAGGCCGAAACAAACCTGGCAGCCGCCAAGGAATTGCTAATTAGTATCGTCGGTGACGACGAGTCTGATATGCCACGTATCAAACCAGAAGAAATCGCTGGCAAAGTCATCGAAGGCGTCTTTGACGGCCAAAGTATGATTGGCCCAGATGGCAAAACATACCCAGTACCAGCTAACTATGCATCTAAATCAAAGCTAGTCGAAGGCGACATCTTGAAACTAACCATCGCAGATGGTGGTAATTTCCTATACAAACAAATAGGCCCAACACCGCGCAAACAAGTCATTGGAACACTAGTAAACCACGACGGTGGGTATTTTGTCGAAGTCAACGGCGTAGAATATCGCATACTCTTGGCATCAGTGACGTACTTTAAAGCCAGCCTAGGCGACCAAGTTAGCATCATCATCCCAGAAGACAACCCAGACGCCACCTGGGCAGCAGTCGAAGCAGCTCTGTAGCAATCACGTTACTAATAACTAGCCCAAGTATGTTTAAATATTAGACATACTATGGACAACAGCAAACCACTATTGGACTACACAGCACTTTCACGACCCGTTAGTCGAGCAGAAAAACTACATCACAAAGACTTTCGTGCAGTAATCGTTGTTGGAATACTCTTTATAATTTCGTTCATAACTACCGTTATCGGCATATTCCTACATGGAAATTTTACTCTTGTCGCAGCATGTGCCTTTGGTTCAGCTCTATTTTTATTGGGAGGTATAGCTCTCTACCAAAGCATCGATAATACAATACGACTGGCCTTGTTTGTTCAACAAAACAACCTCATATACAAAGAAGATGTGCCTTATGACAATCGTGCGGGGATAATATTCCACGAAGGACGTGACAAAACATTTATCACACTGATTAGCGCAACAAAACAAATATTTTCTGAGATTGGGGTTTATGAATTTACAACAGGCAGTGGTAAAAACGAAACAACCCATACATTTAGCTTTGTAAAGATAAAGCTACCTAGGCGCTTGCCAAATATGGTGCTTGATTCCAAGGCGAACAATACTTTTGGTAAAATCAGCAACCTGCCAACCGGTTTGTCTAGCAACCAAAGACTAAGTCTAGAAGGCAACTTTGACTCATATTTTACTTTGTACACACCCGCGGAATACAAGACGGATGCACTGTATATTTTCACACCTGATGTTATGCAGGCGTTGGTAGATTCTGCGAAAGATTATGACTGCGAAGTTATTGATGACAATTTCTATATCTATATCCCCGAAACACTCGATATTACTGATGCAAAGGCACTGCAAGACGTCCTGAGTATAGCCAGCAAGCTTCATACAGAACTTGTAGCTCAAGCTGATTACTATGCTGATGATAGGGTAGGTGACAGGGCGCTAAACACCGTTGGCACCACTGGAGTCAGGTTGAAAAACCGCATGTCTGCTGTGAAAATCATCGGAATAATCATTACTACGATAGTTGTTATATTCAACCTTGCTCCACTTGTAATATCTTTGCTTTTGGCTTTTGTATCTATGTTTTTTAAATCTTAACACAACCACAGCAGCCAAATATAGTTGAAAACGTCCTAACTATCGCCCTCATCAGCACCAGCGCATTTGCGATAGTAGCAGCTCGTCGTAGTTATAACAATTAATTATTCCTAAATAAAAATCACAAGGCACTCTCGCAAATACCCTGTAAGATTGTTAGGTACTAGTTATATCGATAGTTGATAGTAACTTTTGGATCGCTTCGCCAGTGCCAGCCAAATACTTTTTGGTTCGCAACTTGTGCTGGTAATGCCGCTGGGGACCCTTCGCCAGGCATCGTCTGACCAGGCAATGCTTCAATAACTGGTGCTTCAACAGTTACTGGAGCTTGGAAATCAGGAGCAAAACTAACTAGTGCAGTTAAATTTGTTTGTCCGCCAGCTAATACAAAGTTACACAAAGGTGCGTACATTACGAGCTGATAAGCATGCTTATCGTCGGTTTTAGATACTAGCTTTTGACTAGCATGTATTCTTACTATGTGCGAACCAGCTGGAATCTTTAGATCTGTAACCTTAAAACCTTTAACAAAAGCTTTGAGCTCTTGCGGTATAGCTGTGGCTTCAGCAGGAACAGCGCCCATTTTCTTTAGATAATCTAAAAACTGGTTAATAGAACCAGAGGGTTTCTTAAACCTTGCAGTTACATCGAAACTGTCGTCTGTTGCTGAAACAACAGTCGCTGTCGCCCTTGTGCCTGACTCGATTGCAAATGGCAGCACGAGCCTATATATCTGTTCGGCCGGACTATTAACGGCCACTGTGCCTGTCCAGTTCGCTACGTCATAGGCATCTGGGCCAAACTGGCGCATAAAAGCCACGGGCTCAATGTCTATATTTAATGTTTGATATTGTATTGGTAGTTCTAAAATTGGATTACTCATAATTTTATCGCTATCCTTCCTTCGACGTTGTGTCGATTTAATTTATATATGTTAGAATAGCGATACACAGCGTTAGCAAACTATGTGTATGAAAACCGGCGAGAGTCGGTTTTTTGCTATTCTGTACCTTATTTGCGAAAGTAAAACCTTCACTACGACCCCTATCTGACATTTTGTCTTTATTGGTTCGATATTTATATGATAACTAATGTATGTTAATAAATCAAGTCAATTTTGTAAAATATTTTAACGAGGTGTGTTGACATAAGCACAATCACTGTGTTATACTTCTAACATCAAAAAGAAAGGATCACTATGAGTAATCTAGGAACAAACCTGGCGAAAGCGAGGTCATTTCGTGGTTTTACACTAGAGCAAGTAGCTCAAGCTATAGGTCTGAGCCGTCAAACATATGCTCTCGTAGAAGCAGGCAAGCGAGATATCACCCTAACGCAGGCAGAAGCACTAGCTGCCATGCTGCGTGTTAGTATTGATGAGCTTCGTGGAGCTCCAGATGGCATATCGACACTCAGTGACCCTCAAGAATCTCTTGAAAAATATAAGCAGATAATTCTCAATGCTCTACAGTCTGGAGCTGACGATGACGGTAAGATAACGAAAACGAAATTGGCAAAACTCGTGTATCTATCTGATTTTACTTGGTATTTTGAAAACCTAGTACCAATGTCTGGCATGAGTTACAGGAAACTACCTAGAGGTCCGGTAGCTGATATATACTTCCGTGCACTTGATGAGCTGGAAGAAGATGGAGCTATAAATAGAGAAGAAAAGGGTCGTTCTATCTTACTGGAACTAGCGGAAAAAGGTGATGCACCATCAGCAAGATTAAGCAAAGAAGAAAAAGGTCTGATAAAAAAAATAGGGAATACATGGCAAGGTAAGCAGACGCAAGAAATCGTTGATTTTACACACTCGCAGCTACCATGGCAGATATGTCGTGATGGTGAAGTTATACCGTATGGGCTGATCACTCAGGAAGAGCAAGAACGTATCTATGGACCTACAGAACTATAGTGTAGAATTTGAGGCTCATTGTGAGCGATATTACATCAAAAGCTTTGAAAAGAAGTATAAAGGTGCTTGGCTAAAAACAAAAGATGATCTCGTCGAGGTATGCAGGCGTATTGACTTAATGCTCGAATATCGAAGAGCCGACCTTATTGCTTCTGTAGATCAGTATAAGTTAGTTAAACTTGATTTTGCGGTAGAGGGTACTCAGATATCCCCTAAGAGGTCAGGGAATCGATGTATATTGTTTATAGACGAAGAACTTCGTTCAGTTAAAATACTGCTTGTGTACTCAAAGAACGATATTTCTGACCCTAATGAAACTGCGAAATGGAAAAGCGATGTTAAAAGTAACTTTTCTGATATCGCAACAATCTTTTCACTGTAATCGTGTATTTTACTGTGTTACAGCAGATTATTACTTCTAGTCATTTTTACGCAATGGTATAATAAAAACATAAGCAAGGGGGCTAGTTATGCAAAAAATCACAGCAAATTTATGGTTCGACGGTAATGCAAAGGAAGCGGTTGATTATTATGTGTCGGTATTTCCGGACAGCAAAATAACATCTACCGAATATTATCCGAAAACAACCGAGGAAGGACTGGCGGACTTTCAGCAAAACCTAGCAGGCGATGTACTGTCAATCGAGTTCGAACTGAGCGGAGTACCATTTGTCGCTATCAACGCAGGCTCAGAATTTAAATTTACCGAAGCCACTTCATTCTCAATCAGCTGCAAAGACCAAGCCGAAATCGACTATTACTGGGAAAAACTATCCAAAGTGCCAGAAAGCGAACAATGCGGCTGGTGCAAAGACCAATATGGCCTGAGCTGGCAAGTCGTCCCCGAAAACATGGGCGAGCTAATGAGCAAACCAGATGCATTCAAAAAAATGATGCAAATGCACAAACTCATCATTGCAGATTTCTAAAAAGTAGCCGATTTCTATCATACCTAGCTTTATTTATGTTTTGGTTGTAGAATAATAGTCACAAAGGAGTGCTATGGCAGAACAATTTACTGATAGTGGTGATATCGCAAAAATTCAAGAACGATTGCTTGAATACAGGGATGCCCGAGATTGGACTGAAATCTATACACCTACTACTGTAGCAATAGCGATAGCTGTAGAATCTATACAACTTATCGACATGTTGTCGGGAAAAACACCAGAGGAAGTTGCTGAATATCTAGATGCTCACCAGAGTGAAGTGTCCGAAAGGCTTGTTGAGATTTTGAGTAATGTTCTAATTTTTGCACGAGACCAGAATATAGACCTAGTTGAAGCCTTCGAAACTGTGCAAGCTGAAAACGAATCAAAGTACCCAGTAAAACAATAATTGTAACTGAGTTTATTTCAATCGGTCTAGCTGACCGCGGTTTTTGACGATGTCTTTGTAGTTGTACTGAATATCTAGGGCTTTTTGCAGCCAACGCTGTAAATCATCAGTATTAACCTGATCTGGGCTGGTGTAACGGGCTTCGGCGGCTTTGAAACTACCTTCTACCTTCAAGCCCGACTCGTCAAACGCCTGACCACTCCAAAATAGCAATCGCACACAGTTTTTTAACACATCGTAACCTGCGATAGGGTTACCGTCACTAAACCATACTGGTGCACCGTGCCAGATTTTGCTAGTAGTTTTACCCTCCAGTGCTTTTTGTATTTCACCAGCTAACAGGTCACAAGTATCACGATTCGTCTCATCTTGAGCCTTGTTATAGGCAATAATATCTTTATTCATATCTTTATTATATCAGTGTATTAATAATGGCCAGCCTAAAACCACTGTATTACCGAATCTGGCTAGCAATATATGCTTTGTTTAGCCAAAAACACTTCTTTTGCAGCATAGTTCCTTGAGGGGTAGGCAACACGTCTAACGCATTCCTGCCTTTTGGCCGCACATGCGCGACAGTGCTTTCGCTAGAACTAGGCAAATCGCTCGCATCTACACCAACTCTGCGTCTAGTGTCTTCCCACACTCGCTGCGCTTCTACACGGTCAGAATAGGGCATATTCCAATACTTTACACCCTCTAATCGCAACACGTCGTTCTCGTCATAGCGATACACAACAAATAGGAACTTTTGTTCGATTTTGCTATAGAACTTGGAATCTTCCCATTGCTCGTCAATAATCTCCATGTATTTAAAGGTGGGGAATGACATGGCCTCCTTTGGCATCCAGTTTTTGTTGACACGTATAGTTTTGGGCTCAATACCTGCTTTCTCTAGCTCTGCTGTGACAAGTTTTTTGCCACCCAAAATCCTCATAGTAAGGTTGCTATAATAGCCTTTATCGTTTTTGCCCTTTTTGTGAAAATCTAGTTTCAATGCAATGTCATCTACAGCCATACCGAGATAAGGTTGAAATTTCTGCTCGGTTGCTGCCTCGATACTGCCATCAGTTATATCCAAAGAGCTGGCCTCTGAAGTAAAGTCGTTAATGATGCGATTTACATAGCTTGGCTTTAATGAAAACGCCCTAGATTTCGCACCTACGTCAGAGAAGGGTTGTTTTCGGAGTTTTTCACCCACACCACCAGAGCCTTTACGACACGCAGCCAAATAAAATGTGTCACCCTCGGACAGCTCGTGAGCTTTACCAGCCAGTATTTTGTCACGAATTGTCTCCCAGTCGCGTTGTATTACAGCTAAATCCTCAACAGGAAAGCTAAATAGCACCGGGTCCAACACAAATCGTCTATCAAACACCGGAACGTCTTTTTCATATAAATAAAACAATATGAGCATCACTCGGCATTTAGCCAGCAGCGAAGAGTTTGACCACTGCTCGTCGACTAACTGCACATAATCAATCATATTGAGCACTAGTCGTTCTTTGGCTTTGTATTTACCAGTCGACGCCTTTTTCACTCCTGTAGTCTTTAGCTCTACACCGGCCTCTGCAAAATCGGGCCCTTTGGTCGAGTTAGGCTCATAGCCGAAATAGTAACGTTCGACCATTGTACCTAGGTCGCCTTTGTTTTTGACATTCTCTAGCGTATCAACCAAATTAACAGCCTGCGATAGTGTTTTGCCAGATAACCCAGCGGCGAATTGCAATATAGACTGTGGAGAAGTCAGGTCATATGGTAATTGAGTCATGTACTGATTGTAACAAAATAGCAAAGATTGAGCTTGATCCAAATCACTGCGGCTGCTAGAATAGTGAGAGAATGAAGATAATAAAAATTGTAGAGCTCTTTGCCGGAGTTGGTGGGTTCCGGATAGGCCTCGAGTCAGCCAGCGGCGACAAAACCAAATACGAGACTGTATGGGCGAACCAATGGGAGCCTGCGACAACACGTCAACATGCCGCTGAGATTTACGAGGCTCGTTTTGGCAAAGTGGGTTTTAGCGACCGCGATATCGAAGCAGTCATAGAAGATGATTTTGAGACAATTCCTAACCATGATTTATTGGTCGGTGGGTTTCCGTGCCAAGATTACTCGGTTGCCAGCACACTCAAGCGTTCACACGGTTTGATAGGCAAAAAAGGCGTGTTGTTTTGGTCTATATACACAATCTTGAAACGCAAAGGAAAAGACGCACCTGATTATCTATTCCTAGAAAACGTTGACAGGTTACTAAAATCACCTGCAAAACAGCGTGGTAAAGATTTTGCCGTCATGTTGGCGTCGTTATCAGACCTAGGCTATGCTATCGAATGGCGAGTTATCAATGCTGCCGACTATGGCATGCCACAACGCCGACGACGCGTATTCATAATGGGCTACAAAAAAGGCACAAAGCTGTACAACAAGCTAAAAAAAGCGGCTGATACGCAACAATGGATGACAAAAGACGGCGTACTAGCCGATGCTTTTGCGGTAGAGCCGAGAATCCAAAAACTACACCAATTCAAGCTCGAAGGTGACGAGGCCTACATCACAAAACATTTTTCAGCCCACGGACCGTCTATTAGTCCCTTTGAAAATGCCGGTACAATGGTCGACCGCGTAGTCACAACCGGCAAAGTCGCCCCAATTTATACAGGTTCACAGGTCAATCTAGGTGATGTGCTAGTAAAAGAAAAAGATGTACCCGAAGAGTTTTTTATAGACGATAACAAGCTGCCGGCTTGGCTATATCTAAAGGGCGCAAAGAAAGAAGAGCGTAAAACTGCAACTGGTCACGTATACCACTATGCAGAGGGTCCGATGACTTTTCCAGATGCATTAGACAAACCGTCACGCACGATTATAACCGGAGAAGGCGGAGCTGGTGCGTCACGGTTTAAGCACGTTATAAAAACAAAGTCGGGTCGACACCGACGGCTCACGCCTATTGAACTCGAGCGTTTAAATATGTTCCCTGACAATCACACACAATTGCCCGGAGTATCCGATGGAAAACGCGCCTTTATCATGGGTAATGCGCTAGTCGTCGGCGCCATCAAAAAAGTTGGTGAAAGTTTACGTAAAAACATATAGGTTATATAATATACATAAATGGCAGAGAGAAGCACCATATATGATTATAGAGATTTTATAGACGCAGTTGACGCTTCCATTTGTATGCATCTCGGATGTGAAGGCCACTTGGTACACCCTATAGCTTGGGGAGACCCAGCAATCAATGGTCTCACAAAAGTCGTTCTACGTTGCCCAGACTGTGAAGGCCGGCGAGAAGGCTATATGAATGATGAGCAAGCAGGTCATCTAGGCAGATTTATGGATATTGGGAAAGATGTGGTTCAAAATGAACTTATTGAGCTAGCTAGTGTCAGGCAGTTTGAGACTTTACAAAGCGCACTAGAACAAGCAGAAGATGAGGAACGACAAGCCTAGATACTAAATATGTATAATGGAATATAAATAAAGAAGGGGATTTTATGAAGGGCTTTCACGCAAACATTGAACAACAAACATTAGATAACACAAACTTTCGCAAAGTTTTATACACCGGTAAACATACTCAACTAGTGCTGATGAGCTTGCCTGTAGGCGGTGAAATTGGGTCAGAAGTACATACCGAAAACGATCAGTTCTTTCGCTTTGACGGAGGTGTTGGCAAAGTAATAATCGACGACAACGAATATGAGGTCAGTGACGGCAGTGCCGTAATCGTACCTGCTGGCGCCGAGCATAACGTTATCAATACATCTGATAGCGAACCGTTACAACTATATACATTGTATTCGCCATCACACCACAAAGACCAAATCGTCCGTGCAACCCGCGAAGAAGCCGAGGCAAATGACGAAGAATTCGACGGCGTAACAACTGAATAATTTCAATAGTTACCATGGACTTTTTTTGACAAAAGTAGTATAATATATTGGTCTCTGAAATTTCTATACGAGAGAGGAGAAGTAGGTGCAACCTTTGCGGCGTAAAGCCCAAAAACCGGCACCAAAAAAGCAGTGCTACATGCTCATCGTCAGCAGCGTCGACCATATGTGGCTCATTGAAAAAGAGCTATTACCTGGTGGAAAAATTGCCAAAGTCGGACGAGGACAGGAAAGGCTTGAAGGCCTGGCTCAAGAGGTGATAGACCAATTGCCCCAGGATTTCGAAAAGCTACACCTGTACTCGGCCCGATACAGCAGCCACGAAGACGAGTGCGATTTGACCATGAGATACATCAGGGAAGTTATCGCAAAGAAGTACGACCTGGCGTGGCGTCACGACGAAGACAACTTGCCCTTGACGGGATACAACGTTGCACCGGAGTTTCCGCCACTGGGGCTGGAGCTTCCTGAACAACCTGTTGACCTGTACGATTGGCTGGAGCAATTCAGCCAAACACACAAGGGCGAAATCTCTAACCCGGTAGTGGTAGTGGTCGATCCGTCGACATACGCTCACTGGTTGCGAGATGCCTTGCACGAATTCGACTACCTTGCACCAGGCATTATGCTGGTCAAGGACCTCGAAAGAGTTACCTGTAGCGCTGCTTGAGCCGCCACCCCTAATCGGGAGGCGGCTTTTGCCTTTGTATATAGAAATCTATTCTCTACATATTGACAACAATTAGCATAAGTGATATAATGTATTCACCTGTATCCTTTGAGTTTGTCAAAAACTCGGGTGGCCGGGTGAACTTTGACAAGCTAGAACAAGAAAGAGGCACTATGCCCGACAAAGTGATTTACATGGGCCTTCTAGGCCTGCTGTTGGCTGCGACTGGGTTCTGCGTTATCGCTGCGCCCCAGTTCAACAGCAATGTCAGCCTGGCTATGGCACTCCTGGCAACAGGTTTTGCTCTCGCCATCGACATGGTCTTCTTTCCAGACTCGTTCTGGATGACAGATTCAGGCTCTGCCAGCAAAGTGGCTATAGCTGGTCTGTTCCTGTACGGATCCATCGTGTTTTTCGCGGTGAACGCTGGCTACCACTGGCGCATGCGTCGCTTTCCTCATCTGTACGAAGGAAGAGTCATTAACTAAGAGACTCCTGGCAAAGGCGGAGAGAATCGACTGGTGCAAACCATCTTTTCTCTCCGCCAAGCAGTACTGTTCTAGCTTGTCATATACAACTGACATCACAGTCGACCACACGGTCGGCTTTTAAAATTGCAAAAAATACGTCAACATTCGTTAATTTCAGGCGTATAATGATAGGTAGATAAGGGGAATTTAAGGGTAAACAAACATTCACATGGCGCAAGCTTTATACAGAAAATATCGTTCACAATCACTCAATGAAATCGTTGGACAACAGCACATAACAGATGTGCTAGCACGTGCTATCAAGAGCGGGCACATCAACCACGCATACCTACTGACCGGTCCACGTGGGGTGGGTAAAACCTCGATTGCACGTATATTGGCGCACGAAATCAACAAATTGCCATACACTAGCGACACCAACCTAGATATCATCGAAATCGACGCCGCTAGCAATAACGGAGTAGAAGATGTACGTGACTTGCGTGAAAAGGTCTCAATCGCACCCGTGGCCGCCGACAAAAAGGTCTACATCATCGATGAGGTACATATGTTGTCAAAGCCTGCTTTTAACGCACTGCTCAAAACTCTCGAAGAACCACCAGAACACGTGGTTTTTATTTTGGCCACAACCGAAGTCCACAAACTACCCGACACAATCCTCAGCCGTACACAACGTTTTCATTTTCGCCCGATTGCGGCTGACGACATGACAACTCATCTGGCTGAAATTGCTAAAAAAGAAAAGATTAGCATAGAAAAAGATGCACTAGAACTAATCGCCGAACGAGCTGGCGGCAGTTTTCGTGATGGCATATCGCTACTAGACCAGCTGCGAAACCTCAGTGATGGCAAAATTACCGCTAAAATGATAGAAGAGACACTGGGCTTGGCGCCAATTAAAAGTGTAGATGAGCTCATAGAACACATAAAAGACCGCCGCCTAGGCGCAGCAGTCGAACTAACAGATAGCCTAGAACAAAATGGTATATCACCGGTTGTGCTAGTCAATCAGTTAACAGCGCGATTGCGTAGCAAAATTGCTAGTAACCCTGAACTCATAGATCTAATAGATGATTTGATAGATGTCACAAAATCTCATGACCCACAATTGAAACTACTAGCCGTTATTGCTAAAGCCGCCAGCCCAGCTGAAACTGAAAAACCAGCTAAAAGTAACGTGGCATTGAGCGCACCCGAACCAACAATTAGCGTAAAAGCTCCGGAAAAAGTGATTAAAAAAGTAGCAAAAAATGAAATTGCGGCTACGGTGGTTATAAAACAAGACACCAACGCACCGAAATCATTGGATTGGCCTGCTCTACTAGACAATATGCGAACCGAAAATCCGCCATTGTACGCTGTTATGCAAAAGGCAAGTGTGAGTTATGATGCAGGAACTCTCAATATCGCATTTGGCTTTAAATTGCACCAAAAAAAGCTCGAAGGTGGCCGGTATAGACAAATGTTAACTGACTTTTTACACAGTAAACTAGATTTTATCCCCACAATCTCCACATCTGTAGGCAAGTTACCCGCATCCGGCAAAGGCGTAGGTGCGATAACTGCTATTATGGGTGGAGGAGAAGAAGTGAATGTCAGCTAAAGCCCGAGAGAGTGCCAACGGAAAAGTCCCACCACAAAGCCTAGACGCCGAAAAAAGTTTACTCGGTGCTGTTTTGATTGACGACAATGTATTGGCTGACGTCAGTGACAAGCTGAAAGCAGCTGATTTTTACGACAAACGTCACGATACCATTTATGCATCAATGATGCGTCTATATGAAAAACACAAACCAGTCGACCTACTAACACTTAGCGATGACCTACAAACCAAGGACCAATTAGATGGTGTTGGCGGTTCGTCATACCTGACAGAATTGACAAACTATGTGCCAACCGCTGCCCACGCTGCAGCCTATGCTGATTTGGTACGTGGCAAAGCCGTCAGAAGACGACTCATCAAAGCCAGCGCTGAACTGGCCGAGCTGGGTTATGATGAAGATAAAAGTATAGAAGAGCTACTAGGCCAAGCTGAAGCTGATTTGTTTTCGGTTTCAGACGAAAGTCTCAAACAAGACCTCGTGAGCCTAGAATCAATCTTGGTCGAGAGTTTTGACCGTATCGAAGAGTTACACCGCAATAAAGGCAGCCTACGTGGCGTGCCAACGGGATACAAAGACCTCGACAGCAAGACCGCTGGCTTGCAAAAGTCTGACCTGTTAATATTGGCTGCACGTCCTGCAATGGGTAAATCAACATTTGTATCAAACCTAGCCTACAATATTGCGTCACAGCAAAAGAAAGCCGTTCTTTTCTTTAGCCTCGAAATGAGTAAAGACCAATTAGTTGACCGTATGTTGGCTGACGCTAGCGGTGTCGATGCGTTTGGTATACGCACCGGTAACCTCACAGAAGACGATTTTGGTAAATTATCCGATGCTATGGGTGAGATGGCCGAGGCGCCAATATTTATCGACGACACACCAGGATTGAGTGTATTAGAGATGCGTACCAAAGCCCGTCGCGAAGCTCACAATCAACCGCTCGGACTCATCATCGTTGACTATCTGCAGTTGATGCAAGGTAGCGGACGCGGTAATAGCGACAACCGAGTGCAAGAGGTCAGTGAAATCTCACGTGGCCTCAAACTAATCGCTCGTGAGCTAGATGTTCCCGTCATTGCACTGTCGCAATTATCACGTTCTGTGGAATCTCGACATCCTCAGATACCTCAGTTATCCGACCTACGTGAGTCCGGTTCGATTGAACAAGATGCCGACCTAGTGATGTTCCTATACCGCGAAGATTACTATAACCCGGACACTGACAACCAACATATCGCAGATCTCATCATTGCCAAACACCGTAACGGTCCAACCGGCAAGATTCAGTTCTACTTCCACCCAGAACGATTGCGCTTTATGTCGTTAGACCGCAAAGCAAAAGATTAGACATAAGCGTTGATGGGGTATAATAGTACGAGCTAATGAAAAGAAATGTTCTGAGTGAAGTATTGCTGTACCGCTACCGATATATTATCGGTTATGCGTTATTTGCAATTGTTCTAGTCGGTGCACTGTACATGAGTTTTTTGATACCAGGACAGATAACTGCTGCTGAAAAACAAAGTGCTATAACCAGCGCAACGTTATCTCTACACGACCCGTCTATCAAGGATATAGTCAACCTACCGTACCATCTGTTACAAAAGGCTAGTTTGCATTATTTCGGCATAACAAACCTCGGTATTAAATTGCCATCCTTAATTATTGGCGCCTTGAGTGCTATAGGCTTGCTATGGCTACTGCGACGCTGGTTACTGCGTGATTCTATAGCAATATTCACAATCTGTATATTCGTTGCTCATAAGCAATTCCTGTCGACTTCTCAGGAAGGTGTTCCACTAATAATGATGATATTCTGGTTAATATTTGTACTATTATTTGCATTGAAATTCACAGCGAATAACAAATCAATTATCTGGGGAGTGCTGCTAACTTCTAGCCTGGTGTTGAGCTTGTACACTCCGCTCAGTATTTATGTATTTATATGCTTATTGGCCGCCAGTATCTTACACCCGCACTTGCGTTATGTCGTCTCGACCGTTCCAAAATTGAATATGACATTGTTTATAGCATTGGGCGCATTGCTAGCAGCGCCATTGGTGTACACTTTTTTCAAAGACCCAGCAATAATCGCCACCTTAGCCGGTTGGCCAGGCACAAGTGTTACACTCGAGCTATTACGTCATAACATCAAAGAAATCCTCAAAGCCTTGTTCTTTTTCTGGCAACCACAGCTAACTACCGTTGGACTAACCCCAATATTCGGGGCATCAAGCTTTGTTCTGATAGTGTTTGGCGCCCTCAGCCTCATTCGTGATCATCATAGTGCTCGCAGCTACATGTTGTTGATGACATTACCAATTTTGATTTTACCTAGCATATTTAACCCTGAACTATTAATAATCCTCAGCGTACCGTTGTTGCTGCTGTTTGGCCTGGGTGTTGAAACTCTACTGGACGAATGGTACAAATTGTTCCCACACAACCCATACGCCCGTGTGACAGCTCTGGTGCCAATGATTATATTGCTAGCAGGTATCATGATTGGTAACCTACTGTTTTATATGAATGGTTATCGATACAGCCCTGACCTTAGTCATTACTATAGTTATGACCTATCTCTAGCTAGGCAAACTTTACAAGCGCATCCATCAGCTACATTGGTCACGAGTGAGCAGCAAAAGCCATTTTATATGCTACTAAAGCGCGATTTTCCGGACATTAATATAACTAGTGAACCCAGTGAAGCGCTAAACGCACAAACAGTAGTAGTTTATAGAGAGCCCGCCAACCAATATGGCGCACTGAAATACCTCAGTGTTGATAGCTATGCAAATAATGGCGTGCGCTTTTACGTATACCAAAAATAGGGTATAATTGTACTAAAGTTACAGAGGAGGAGGAATAATTATTATGATGGATCAAATGAAAATGGTGGCAAAACTGAAAAAAGCCCAAAGCGAGCTCAAGAAAGAACTAGTAGAAGTTGAAGCTGGTGATGGAGCTGTGACCGTACAAGTAAACGGAGAACTAAAAATCGTTGACGTCAAAATCGACCCAGAACTAATCGATATAGATGACATCAAAGAGCTAGAGGGCTGGATCAAAGAAGCCGTACGTGAGGCTATGACAGCCGCTCAAGAACTAGCAGCAGAGAAAATGAAACCTCTCATGGGCGGTCTCGGCAACCTAGGACTCTAAAATAGTGAGCTCGGTACTACCAAAGGCACTCACAAAACTAATTGATGAGTTAGCCAATTTACCTGGTGTTGGTGCTCGTACTGCTGAACGCTACGCGTATTTCTTGCTGCGTGCAGACAATAAAACTAGAACTCATCTAGCACATGCAATTTCGGAGATTAGTGATGGCGTAAAGTTATGCCCGAAAACTTTTGCGTTGATTGATGCCAACCAAGACATTTCACCGCTCTATAGCAACAGCAAACGCAACAAGCAACTAGTCGCAGTAGTAGAGGAACCGTTTGATATAGTCGCCCTAGAGCGCATAGGTAGCTTTCAGGGCACATATCACGTGCTAGGTGGGGTTTTGTCGCCAATCGACGGAATAACTCCTCAGCAGCTGCATATACCGGAACTGTTAGATAGATTGAAAGAAGACAAGGTAGAAGAATTAATCTTGGCGACAAACTCATCTGTAGAAGGTGAATCAACCGCACTGTTTGTAAAAAAACAAATTGAGGACGCTGGCCTAGAGGTAAAGACTAGTCGCCTAGCACGGGGTATTCCAGCTGGTGTCGACCTCGAATACACTGACCAGATTACACTTTCCCATGCCCTAGAAGGTCGAAAGACTCTGTAACAGAGTACATCTGCTACAATAGATGTAATGTACGAGCAGTTTAAACAGCGCATAGATTCAGCGCAAAATATTACAATTATCCAAGCCGAAAATCCCGATGGGGATAGTTTGGGCACCGCATTAGCACTCGAGGAAATATTATGTGACTTGGATAAAAAAGTTCATTTGTACTGTCCTGTTGATATACCTAAATACCTACGTTATGCAAAAGGCTGGGACCGCGTGTCAGATAACTTTGCCTATGATGATGATTTATACATTATCGTCGACACTGCCAGTAAAACCTTGTTAGAAAAGGCTTTGAC